>JAEXLC010000282.1 GCA_023445495.1 Pseudomonadota bacterium
GGGGTTAAATATAATGGGCCGGGCAGCGAGCCCGGCCGTTTCTAACCCACCCCTAACCCCTCCCTTCCAGGGAGGGGAATGGCATTCACTGCTCGCCATGCCCCTCGGCCAGGTACGTCTCCGAGCGCATTTCCATCAGGCGGCTGACGGTGCGATCGAACTCGAAGCGGCCGTCGCCGGTCTCGTACAGGTCCTGCGGCTGGGCGTCGGCGGCGGCGAGCAGCTTGACCTTGTGCTCGTAGAGCGCGTCGATCAGCGTGACGAAGCGCGCTGCCTCGTTGCGGTTCTCCGGCCCGAGCTTGGGGATGCCGACCAGGATGACGGTGTGGAAGCGCCGGGCGATGGCGAGATAGTCGGCGGCGCCGCGCGCCTCGCCGCACAGCCGCTTGAACGAGAACACCGCGACGCCCTTCAGGCATTTCGGCACGTGCAGCTCGCGCCCGCCCTGCACCGGCAGCTCGCAGGTCGGGACATGGGCGCGGTCCTCGACCGGATAGTCGGTCAGGCGGAAGAACGCCTCGGAGAGCTGCTTCGTCGCCTCGGGCCCGTTCGGCACCAGCCAGGTGTCCATCCGGCCGAGGCGGTCGAGGCGATAGTCGGTCGGGCCGTTCAGCGTCAGCACGTCCATCTTCGCTTCGATCAGCTCGATGAAGGGCATGAACAGCTGGCGGTTGAGCCCGTCCTTGTAGAGATCGCGCGGCGCCCGGTTCGAGGTGGCGACCATGGTAAGGCCGTGGCCCATCATCTCGGTGAACAGGCGCGAGAGGATCATCGCGTCGGCGGGGTTGTTGACCACCATCTCGTCGAAGGCGAGCAGGCGGGTGTCCTCGACCATCGCGTCGGCGACCGCGACGACGGGGTCGCGCGTGTCCTTCTTGCGCTCCTCGTTGAGGCGTTCATGCACCTCGAGCATGAACTCGTGGAAATGGACGCGACGCTTCCGGCGGATGTTCACCGTCTCGTAGAACAGGTCCATCAGCATCGACTTGCCGCGGCCGACGCTGCCCCAGATGTAGAGCCCACGCGGGGGCTCGGGCAGGCGGCCGAGCGCGCGCCACAGGATGCTGCCCTTCTTCGGCACCGCTTCCAGCGCAGCGGCGAGGCTGTTCAGCTGTTCGGCGGCGGCGGCCTGTTCGGGGTCGGGGCGAAGCTCGCCCGCGGCGACGAGGGCGCGGTATTTCTCGATTACGCTGGTCATGATCTGGGCGGGGGCGAACTCTTGCGGATGGTGCCGAGGAAGCTGGCGACGGTGACGTCTCCCTGGCGGACCACGCCGCGCAGGAACAGCATGCGGCCGGTCTCGCGCAATAGCTCGACCTCGGCCTCGGTATCGGTGCCGATCGCGCCGCCGGCGATGAACTGGATCGACATGTCGACGGTGGAGGCGGGGCCGGCGAGCACGCCGAGCCCGCGCGCGGCGGCGAACAGCGCCATGTCGATGAACCCGGCCAGCGCACCGCCATGGATATGGTCGCGCAAATTGGAATGCTGGCGCTCGAAGCGGTGGCGGACCAGCGCGGTCCGCGCACCGGCGGCTTTTACCGAAAGCGCGCCGATGAAGCTGTTGAACCGGCCCTGGTCCAGAATCTGCCAGCGCTTCCAGCCCGGCAGGTCCGGATCATCTTCGTAGAAGAAATGCTCGGGGCCGGGTTGGTTCACAGGATCAGATCGTGCGCTCGGCTTCCATCTTCTTGATCTCGGCGATCGCCTTGCCCGGGTTCAGGCCCTTCGGGCACACGTTCGAGCAGTTCATGATCGTGTGGCAGCGATAGAGGCGGAACGGATCCTCGAGATTGTCGAGGCGCTCGCCGGTCATCTCGTCGCGCGAGTCGGCCAGCCAGCGATAGGCCTGGAGCAGGATCGCCGGGCCGAGGAACTTGTCGCTGTTCCACCAGTAGCTCGGGCACGAGGTCGAGCAGCAGGCGCACAGGATGCACTCGTACAGGCCGTCGAGCTTCTCGCGGTCGGCCGGCGACTGGAGCCGCTCCTTGCCCGAGGGCGTGGTCGACACGGTCTGCAGCCACGGCTTGATCGACGCATACTGCGCATAGAAGTGGGTGAAATCGGGGACGAGGTCCTTGATCACGTCCATGTGCGGCAGCGGGGTGATGCGGATGTCGCCCTTGATGTCCTCGATCGCGGTGGTGCAGGCGAGGCCGTTGCGCCCGTCCATGTTCATCGAGCAGGAGCCGCAAATGCCTTCGCGGCACGAGCGGCGGAAGGTCAGCGAGCTGTCCTGCTCCGACTTGATCTTGATGAGCGCGTCGAGGACCATCGGGCCGCATTCGTCGAGGTCGATCTCGAAATTGTCGTAGCGCGGATTCTCGCCCGAATCCGGATCGTAGCGATAGATCTTGAACTTCTTGACGTTCTTCGCGCCCGGGTCCGCCTTGTGCTCCTTGCCCTTGGTGGAGATGCGGCTGTTCTTGGGAAGGCGGAATTCGGCCATCGAGGGGTTCCTTATGCTTGGCCGCGCGATAGCCAATCGAACCGCCGGGCTCAACCTCTCAGATGATATCAAGCACCAGGCCGAGCGAACGGGCCTCTTCCGCCTCGATATACCAGTTGGCCGGCGCGCGCTCGGCGACTTCCTCGAAGCGCACCTTCGAGCCGGCGATGATCGCGCGGAAGCCCTCTTCCTCGATCCGCACCGATTCCTCGATCTCGTGCAGCTTCGCCTTCAGGCTGGCGACCTGCATCTTGAGCGGGCCGGACAGGTCGAGCGTCGCGTGGATCTGGCGCTCATGGATCATCAGCCGGGTGCCGCGGGTGAGGAAGCGCTTGTCGGCGGGGAAGGCGGCCATGAAGGTGGCGCCGGCCGAATAGACCGCGACCTTGCCGAGAAACAGCGTCTCGCGCCCCGAATAGTCGCGCAGCAGGCGGATCTCGTCGCCCATCAGCCGGGCGACTTCGGGATCGCCGCCCAGGGTGGAGAGCGAGACGACGAGGCTGCCTTCGCGCGGGGCGGCGGCGAGCTGGTCGCGGAAGCTGGCGTACATCGCCTGGTCGACCGGGCCGGACAGCGCGACATGCGGGCGGGCGAGCAGCGGGTAGCGCGCGGCCTGGCTGTCGTCCTGCGGGATGGCGGGGGAGGCGATCGCGTCGGTCATCGCCGCGGTAACTTCCGCGATCGGATCGGGTTCCGCCGGCGCGGGCGGAAGCGTGGGCATCGCGGGGCGAGGCGCGAGCGCCCGGTGCCGGGCTTCGCGGCGCTCGATCCAGCGGCGGACGAGGAAGGCGAAGCCGAAGGTGATGAGCAGGCCGAGCCCGACCTGGAGCGCGCGATTGCGGAAGCCGCCGGGAAGCGCCTTCCGGATCGCCGCGGGGATCTGGTGTTCCAGATCGCCCGGGATCAACCGCTCCAGAAGGGTTTCCTCGGTTGCCATGCTATCCGCCGCGTTTGAGCATGTCGGTCGCCGGGCGGCCGACGGGGGGAGTATCGGTCTGGGGCATGCGCGCCTCGAGCGGGGCGAGCCAGGTCGCGACATCGGCGCCGATCGTCACCTGCGGATTGGACGGCATGACCCGGGCCATGCTTTCCCAGTCGTTGATCAGCATGCGGGCCTCGTCCGACGCCTTTTCGAGCGGCTGGGCCTTGCGCAGCGCATGGTTGATCATCGCATCGCCGAAGAAGGTCCAGTCATTGTCGGCCTGGCAGCCGAAGCTCGTGCGATCCGAGGAGGCGGCGGTGAACAGCGCGGTGGTGGGGCTGGAGAGCGGGCTGACGAAGATGCCCGAATAGCAGGCCGAGAGGATCAGCAACCGGTTCTTGATGCCAAGCTCGTCGAGGAGGGATTCGAGGCGCTTCGGGCTGAGGATGCCATAGCCCTCGTCGCCGTCATGATAGGCGATGCCGACCTTGGCGCCGTGGCTGGTGGTGTAGAGGACGAGGACGTCCTGCTCCTTGTCCATCACTTCGGCGATGCGGGCAAGGGCGAGGCTGAGGCTGGTCAGCGAACCGCTCGGCAGCTCGCTCGGCATGGTGCCGGCGGTGCCGCCCAGCACGATGGTGCGCCCGGCGGCGTCGAAGCGGCGCGACAGCACCTTGCCGGCCTCGCGCGCCTCGCGCCCGAACACCGGATCGCTGTCGAGCGCGACCGAGACGACATAGGCATCGACCATCGCCTTGCGCTGCGGCTGGAGCGCGTTGAGCGCGACGTTGAGCTTGCGGGTGTCGGCGAGCATCGCCCTGGCCGAGCGGCCGCGCTGCAGCTCGGGGCCGGGATCGAGCCCCTCGATGCCGTCGGGCCCGGAGACCATCCCCGGCCAGTCCGCCTTGTGCTCGGGCGCCTTGTACTGGGCGGCGGCCGGGGTGACGGCGAGCGCGGCAACCGCCGCAAGCATGGCGAACGCGATACGCATGGGCAGGCGAGAACCCCCGATTTAGTTAACAGCCACTCTCGCGGGTGCGAGAGCGGTGTCAAGCCATCTGGGGAGCGCCGCGCCTCAATGCCAGATGGCGGTGAGCGGATAGACCGCGATCAGCCAGGCCAGGCAGGCGATGACGATCCGCCGGTTCCGCGCCGCGATCGCGAGCAGGATCACCGGGAAGAAGGACCAGGTGAGGACGAACACCCGGAAGGTGAACAGGCCCTTCGTTCCCGCCAGCCCGATCGTCGTCGCCATCAGCGCGACGTTGCATAGCAGCACCGCGACCAGCACCTTGCCGCGATGCCGGTCGAAATACAGGTCGAGATCGCCCCATTCCTCGGGATCGTCGGGGAAGATCAGCGAGGCGGCGACATAATAGACGGCGGTCACCAGGAAGCCGCAGAACATCACCGGCCAGTTTAGCGGGAGCAGGTCGCGCAGCGCCCAGCCATACATCCAGAAGGACACGACGTCGCACGACACGAAGACGCCGAGCAGGATCGTCGCCCAGCCGATCCGCACCTTGTGGCTCGCCTTGAGCGCGCGGCTGAGCCCGCCAAGCCCCTCTGCCAGCGCGAGGCCGAGCAGCAGGCCGAAGAAGCTGAAGATGAATTCGAACGCGCTCATGCGATGTTCCCCCTGCGTCGAGCACTCGCGTGGCGAGCCCGGCGCTGTCAAGCTACGAAGCTTTACGTTGACTCCCTACGAAGTATTACGTACATGCAGAGACATGAAGCGTATCTCGACCTATCCCGACCGCGAGATCCCGTTGCCGACGGAAGCCGAGCTCGAGGTGCTGGGCGTGATCTGGGAGCAGGGCCGCGGCACGGTCGGCAGCGTCCATTTCGTGCTGAACGAGCGGCGGGCGCGGGGCTACACCACGGTGCTCAAGCTGATGCAGATCATGCTCGCCAAGGGGCTGCTGACCCGGCTCGATAAGGAGCGGATGCATTTTTACCTGTCGGTGGTGACCGAGGCGGAGACGCGCGCGGCCTATGTGCGGGAAATCTCCACCCGGCTGTTTTCGGGATCGCTGTTCGCGCTGGCCTCGTTTGCGCTCGGCATGACGCCGGCGGACGAGGATATCGAGGAGATCCGGGCGGCAATCGACGCGCACGACCGGCCGGCCGGGCGCCAGTAAGGGGAAGAAACATGCGGATGGTTGCGATGCTGGGCATGTTGCTCGGCGCGATCCCGGCTGCGCCGGCGACGCGGGACGGCGAGGCGGTTCCGCTGCGGCCACATCTGGGCAAGCAGTTCACCGTCGAGGCGGTGGTGGCGGGCAAGCCGCGCACCTTCCTGTTCGATACCGGCGAGGGCATAACGATGATCAGCCCGGCGCTGGCCCGGGACCTTGGCTGCGAGCCCTGGGGCAATGTCACGGCGTTCCGCATGCTCGGCGAGCGGCTCGATCTCAAGCGCTGCGACGATGTGGCGTTCGGGATCGGCGCCGGGCGCTACACCGCGCCCTCGGTGATCGTCTACGACCTGGCCGAGATCAACGGCAAGGACGGGCCGCCGCTCGACGGCGCGGTCGGGCTCGACCTGTTCGATGGCCGCACGATCACGATTCAGTTCGCCGAGCGGCGGGTTATCGTTGAGACGGCGGACTCGGCGAAGCGCCGCATCCGCGGCGCCACCCAGGTGCCGATGCGGCTGTCGCGGCCCGAGGGCTTGGGGCTCGACGTCAATCTGGGCGTGACGACCGCCCGGGGCCTCTCCTGGATGGAGCTGGATACCGCCAATGCCGGCCCGACGATCTTCGTGTCGCAGTGGATGGCGCCGCTGTTCGCGCTCAATCCGGCGACGCGCGAGCCGCAGGACGTGAAGATCCGCCTGGGCGGCATGACGCTGGCGACCCGGGCGCGGGTGTTCCCCGACATGATCTTCGACGGCAATATCGGGATGCAGCTGGCAAAGGACCGCAGCATCACGCTCGATCTGAAGAACGGGCGGGCGTGGGTGTCGCCGGCGAGCGTGGCGAAGCGTTAAGATCGGCGTGTAAAGCGTCCCCCGACACGCTACATGATCGCCAACCTGGATATGGAGGATAGCCGCTGATGGCCGTCACCGTCGCACCCGCCTTCGCGGTCCATCCCGGCGAATGGCTACGTCACGAGATCGTCGAAGCCAACGGGCTCGGAGTGACCGGGGTCGCGGCCCATCTCGGCGTTACCCGTCAGGCGATCAGCGCGCTGCTCAATGGCCGGGCTGGCCTGTCCGCCGAAATGGCGATCCGTTTCGAAAAGGCGTTCGATGTGAAGGCCGACACGCTGGTTCGCATGCGGGGCGTGCATGAGCTGGCGAACGCGCGGGCGCGGGCGGATTCGATCAAGGTCGAGCGGTTCGAAAGGGCGGTTTAGGTCATTTAGTCAGGCGTGTGCATGCTCGAGGCCCCACCCCGGAAAGAAAGTGAGCCTCCATATCTTCAGATAGAAGGTAGAATCTTTGCAATTTCTAGATTGATGGAGCTTGCCGTTCGGCTTGCTTCGGTGGCTGAAACTGCATGAGCCTCAAGCGTCGCGAGGCTCATCATTTCGTGCCTCACGCGAAGGGTTTTGTGGGTGGCTGGATAATCGACGAATGTCACGGTTGCACCACCAGCCACTCCACGGGCAGAGAAGACACTCATTCTTGCGTGGGCGAGGATATCCCTGACATCCCAAAGCGTTTCAAATGTATCGGCGGATGCAATGATTGCCTCGCCATGAGGATGTAACGGACCCGTTGCAGCTCCGAGTTGCCTAACATGTGCGACGCGGTCTCTTCTCCGTGCAGGAAATTGATCGCTCAACCCTGCATATTCGGGCAGCCGCGAAGCTCGTATTGCCCACTCTGTCAGTAGTGTTTCGAGATGGCCCGCTGCGCCAAGAAACGCGCCCCGTAGAAGAAGGGCGCGTTCCATATGCGCATCGGTACACCAGGGACTGAGTTCCAAGTGCAACGGCGAGGATTGGTGAGGCCCCGCCGACATTTGCTCAGTACACCCGCTTCTTCGGCTTGATGTACTCGATCTCGTCGGTGAGCGTGTAGTCGTGGACCGGGCGGTAATCGATGCTCGTCGCGCCGCCCTTGCCGCCCCAGCCTTCGAAGGTGGCGACGGTGTGCTTCATCCAGTTCTTGTCGTCGCGCTCGGGGAAATCCTCGTGCATGTGCGCACCGCGGCTTTCCTTGCGGTTGGCGGCGCACTCGATGGTGACGACGGCCTGGCCGATCAGGTTGTCGAGCTCGAGCGTCTCGACCAGATCGGTGTTCCAGATCAGCGAGCGGTCCTGGATGCCCACGTCCTGGAAGCCCTTATAGACTTCCTTCATGTGCTCGACGCCCTCGGCCAGCAGCGCGCTGTCGCGGAACACGGCGCAGTGGCGCTGCATCGTCTTCTGCATGTCGGCACGGATCTGCGCGGTAGGCCTGTCGCCCTTGGCGTTGCGGAAGTGATCGAGGCGGCCGAGCGCGAACTCTTCCGAGCCCTTGGGCAGCTCGTTGTGCTTCATGCCCGGCTTGAGCAGTTCCTTCAGGCGGAGGCCCGTTGCGCGGCCGAACACGACAAGGTCGATCAGCGAGTTGGAGCCGAGGCGGTTGGCGCCGTGGACCGACACGCAGGCCGCTTCGCCGACCGCGAACAGGCCGGGGACGACCGAGTCCGGATCGCCGTCCTTGTTGCGGACGACTTCGCCGTGATAGTTGGTCGGGATGCCGCCCATATTGTAGTGGACGGTCGGGACGACCGGCAGCGGCTGGCGGGTCAGGTCGACGCCGGCGAAGATCTTGCCGGTCTCGGTGATGCCCGGCAGGCGCTCGTGCAGGATCTTCGGATCGATATGGTTGAGGTGAAGGAAGATGTGATCCTTCTCCTTGCCCACGCCGCGGCCCTCGCGGATCTCCATCGCCATCGAGCGCGCGACGACGTCGCGGCTGGCGAGGTCCTTGGCCGAGGGAGCGTAGCGCTCCATGAAGCGCTCGCCCTCGGAGTTGGTCAGATAGCCGCCTTCACCGCGCGCGCCCTCGGTGATGAGGACGCCGGCGCCGTAGATGCCGGTCGGGTGGAACTGGACGAACTCCATGTCCTGCAGCGCGATGCCCGCGCGCAGCGCCATGCCGTTGCCGTCGCCGGTGCAGGTGTGCGCCGAGGTCGCCGACTGGTAGACTCGGCCGCCGCCGCCGGTGGCGAGCACCACCGCGTGGCTGCGGAAGCGGTGGATCGAGCCGTCTTCCATGCACAAGGCGATCACGCCGCGGCAGGCGCCGTCTTCCATGATGAGGTCGAGCGCGAAATATTCGACGTAGAAGTCCGCGTCATACTTCAGGCTCTGCTGGTAGAGCGCGTGGAGCATGGCGTGGCCGGTACGGTCCGCCGCGGCGCAGGTGCGCTGCACGGGCGGGCCTTCGCCCATGTTCTGCATGTGGCCGCCGAACGGGCGCTGGTAGATCGTGCCATTGTCGTTGCGGCTGAACGGCACGCCGGCATGCTCGAGCTCATAGACCGCAGCCGGAGCCTCGCGGACCATATACTCGATCGCGTCCTGGTCGCCGAGCCAGTCCGAGCCCTTGACGGTGTCGAACATGTGCCACGACCAGTGATCGGGCGTGTTGTTGCCGAGGCTCGCGGCGATGCCGCCCTGGGCGGCGACGGTGTGCGAGCGGGTGGGGAACACCTTGGTGATGCAGGCGGTCTTCAGGCCGGCTTCGGCGCAGCCCATGGTGGCGCGCAGGCCCGAACCGCCGGCGCCGACGACGACGGCATCATAGGTGTGGTCGATGATCTTGTAGGCGGACATCAGAGCGCAGCTCCTGCCGTGAAGGCGATCTTGAGGATCGAGAAGATGGCGAGCGTGCCGGTCGTCAGCGTGAACAGGTTGAGCAGGATCATCAGGACGATGTGCGTCTCGTCGTGCAGATAATCCTCGATCACCACCTGCAGGCCGAGGCGGAAGTGATAGAAGGTGCTGGCGACGAGCAGGATCAGCGGCACGGCGACCTGGGTCTGGCCGATCCAGGCGCGGATCGTCTCGAAGTCATAGGTCGGCAGCAGCGCGATGCTGAGCACGAACCACAAGGTGAGGATCAGGTTGAAGCCGCCGGTGAGCCGCTGGTGCCACCAGTGATGCGCGCCTTCCTTGGCGGAGCCGAGGCCGCCCCCGCGGCCGCATGGGGTGGCGTTAACCATAATTT
>JAEXLC010000090.1 GCA_023445495.1 Pseudomonadota bacterium
GCGCCTTCGCCTGAGATCCCGGCTTACGCCGGGATGACGAACCAAGAGCCAAGATGCCCGACCTCAAGACCATCCTATCCGCGCAAAAGCCCCTCACCCTCTCGGGCGCCCCTGCCGGCTTCCTCCCCTGGATGCTGGCCGATCTGGCGCGCACCGGGCGGATGGCCGTGTTCGTCGCGCCCGACGAATCCGCGATGCGCGCCGTGGCCGGCACCGCGCCCTATTTCGCGCCCGAGCTTGAGGTCCTGAGCTTCCCCGCCTGGGACTGCCTTCCCTATGACCGCGCCAGCCCAACCTTGCGCGTCATGGCCGAGCGGCTTGCAACGCTCCACGCACTCCAGGGCAAGAGCGACAAGCCCCGACTGCTCGTCACCACGGTCAACGCCGCCACCCAACGCACGCTCACGCCCTACCGCATCCGCCAGCTCGTCGCCCGTCTCGCTCCGGGCGAGCGCATCGGCCTCAACAAGCTCGCAGTGCTGCTCCAGGCGAACGGCTATGTCCGCGTCGATACGGTGAACGATAGCGGCGAGTTCGCGGTGCGCGGCGGCCTGGTCGATCTCTTCCCCTCGGGCGCCGAACAGGCACTCCGCCTCGATTTCTTCGGCGACGAGATCGAGAGCGTCCGTACCTTCGACCCGTCGGACCAGCGCACCACCGGCCGGGTCGACGGCTTCACCCTGCTTCCCGCCTCCGAAGCGCTGCTCGACGAAGAGTCGGTCAAGCGCTTCCGCACAAGATATCGGGAAAAGTTCGGCGCCACCGCCACCGGCGATCCGCTCTATCAGGCAATCAGCGACGGTCGCCGCCTCGCCGGCATGGAGCATTGGCTGCCGCTGTTCGAGGATCGACTCGAAACCCTGTTCGAGCATCTCCCCGACGATGCGATCCTGATCCGCGACGCGGGCGATGCCGGCGCCGCCGAGGCCCGCTTCGAAGCGATCGCCGATTACCAGTCCAACCGCGTCCGCGCCCAATCCGCCGATCCGGGCAGCTATCGCCCGCTCGCCGCCGACGCGCTCTACCTGGTCGCCAGCGAGTGGGAAAAGCGTCTCATCGAATGGCCAGCGCACACCAGCACACCCTTCCACGAGCCCGAAAGCGCCACCGTCCTCGACTTCAACGTCGATGGCCCGCGCGATTTCGCGCCCGAACGCGCCGCCGGCACCAATGTCTATGAGGCGGTGGTCGAGCACATCGCCAAGCTGCGCAAGTCGGGCAAGAAGCCGATCCTCGCCAGCTATTCGAACGGCGCCCGCGAGCGCCTGACCGGCCTGCTCGCCGATCACGGCCTCAAGACCGCGCGCAAGGCCGAGAGCTGGCACGAGGCGATGGGGATCGCCGACAGCGCCGTCGCGATGATCGTGCTTCCGCTCGATCACGGCTTCGCCGCGCCTGATGTCTCGGTGCTGACCGAGCAGGACATGCTCGGCGACCGTCTGGTTCGCCGCGCCAAGCGCCGCAAATCGACCGACGCCTTCCTCAACGAGCTGGCGACGCTCTCGCCTGGCGACCTGGTGGTGCATGTCGATCACGGCATCGGCCGCTATGAGGGGCTGACCCAAATCCCGGTGCAGAAGGCGCCGCACGATTGCCTCGCGCTAACTTATGCCGGTGGCGACAAACTCTATGTCCCGGTCGAGAACCTTGAAGTCCTGAGCCGCTACGGCGCAGGCGAGGAAGGCGCGGCGCTCGATCGGCTCGGCGGCGAGGCGTGGCAGCGGCGCAAGTCGAAGATGAAGGAGCGGATCCGCGAGATCGCGGGCGAGCTCATCGCCACCGCGGCCAAGCGCGCCACCCGCCCCGCCGAAGTCGCCGAGCCCGATGCCGGCGGCTACCCCGCCTTTGTCGATCGCTTCCCGTACGAGGAAACCGACGACCAGGATCGCGCGATCGGCGACGTGCTCGAGGATCTGGCGGCCGGCCGTCCGATGGACCGGCTGATCGTTGGCGATGTCGGCTTCGGCAAGACCGAGGTGGCGCTGCGTGCCGCCTTCGTCGCAGCAATGGCCGGGATGCAGGTCGCAGTGGTCTGCCCGACCACGCTGCTCGCCCGCCAGCACTTCAACAATTTCTCGCAGCGCTTCGAGGGCTTCCCGATCAAGGTCGGCCGCCTCTCGCGCCTGGTCGGCACCACCGAGACCAAAGCGACCAAGGACGGCGCCGCCGACGGCACGATCGACATCGTCGTCGGCACCCACGCAGTCCTCGCCAAGAATGTCGAGTTCAAGCGCCTCGGCCTCGTCATCGTCGATGAGGAACAGCGTTTCGGCGTCACCCACAAGGAGCGGCTGAAGGCGATGAAGGCGGACGTCCATGTCCTCACCCTCACCGCCACCCCGATCCCGCGCACCCTCCAGATGGCGATGTCGGGCCTGCGCGAGCTGAGCGTGATCCAGACCCCGCCGGTCGACCGCCTCGCGGTGCGCACCTATGTCATGCCCTGGGACCCCGTCGTCCTGCGCGAGGCGCTTCTTCGTGAGCACTACCGCGGCGGCCAGGCCTATTTCGTCACCCCGCGCATCTCGGACCTGCCCGAGATCGAGGAATTCCTCCGCAACGACGTCCCCGAAATCTCCTATGTCGTCGCCCACGGCCAGATGACGCCGACCGAGGTCGAGGAGCGCATGTCCGCCTTCTACGACCGCAAATACGACCTGCTGGTCTCGACCACGATCATCGAGTCCGGCATCGACATCCCCTCGGCCAACACGCTGATCATCAACCGCGCCGACAAGTTCGGCCTCGCCCAGCTCTACCAGCTGCGCGGCCGCGTCGGGCGCTCCAAGACCCGCGCCTATGCGTACATGACCACCCCCGCCCAGCGACTGATGACCGAAGCGGCGGAGAAGCGGCTCAAGGTGCTGTCCGACCTGGAGTCGCTCGGTGCCGGCTTCCAGCTCGCCTCGCACGATCTCGACATCCGCGGCGCCGGCAACCTGCTCGGCGACGAGCAGTCCGGCCATATCAAGGAAGTCGGCTACGAGCTCTACCAGTCGATGCTGGAGGAAGCGATCATGGACGCCAAGGCCGGCGGCCTTCGTGACGAGCGCCCGCGCGACCTGTCGCCCCAGATCACCGTCGACGCCCCGATCATGATCCCCGAGGACTATGTCCCCGACCTCGACCTGCGCATGGGCCTCTATCGCCGCCTCAACGACGTCGAGGACCGCCGCGGCATCGACGCCTTCGCCGCCGAGCTGATCGACCGCTTCGGCAAGCTGCCCGAGGCGACCGAGAATTTGATCACCCTGATCGAGGCCAAGCTCAACGCCAAGAAGGCCTGCATCGCCAAGATCGATGTCGGCCCCAAGGGCGCGCTGGTCAGCTTCCACGACGACAAGTTCCCCAATGTCGAGGGGCTGCTCGCCTATGTCGACAAGCTGGAGGGCACCGCCAAGCTGCGCCCGGACATGAAGCTCGTCGTCGCCCGCGCCTGGGCCACGCCGCAGTCCCGGCTCAACGCCGCGCTCCAGATCTCGCGGGGACTCGCCAAGGCCGCCGGCTGAATTTTTGATCCGGATCAATATCGCGCGCGCGGCGGGCCCGCCCTTCGGCTGCTTCTCCTAGAATAGGGAGGTATCCCAAGGAGAAACCCCGAAGTGACCGATCATCTCTCGTCCCGTCTCGCGTATATGGAGATGGGACCCGCGCAGCGTGCCACGCTTTCCGCCAACAGCACGCTGATCCGCTCGGTGATCGGCAAGGCCCTTGATCGTTTCTACAGCCGCGTCCGCGCCACCCCGGAGACCGCACGCTTCTTCTCGAACGCCGATCACATGCGCGGCGCCCAGTCGGCCCAGGAAAAGCACTGGGGCCGGATCATGGACGGCAATTTCGACGAGCAATATTATCAGAGCGTCCGCCGCATCGGCGCCACCCATTCGCGCATCGGGCTTGAGCCGCGCTGGTATGTCGGCGGCTATGCGCTGGTGCTGGAGCATCTGATCGAGTCCACGATGACGCGCACGCCGCTGTGGCGCCGCCTCGTCAACGCCTTCCGCCCCCGCGCCGCCGCCGCCCTGCCCGCCGCGCTCAGCAAGGCCGCCCTGCTCGACATGGAGCTGTCGATCTCGATCTATCTCGAGGAGGAGCAGGTCGCCCGCGAAGAGGCGGTCCAGGCGCTCGACGAGGCGCTGGCCGCGCTCGCCGATGGCGACCTCACCCGCCAGCTCGCCAACATGCCCGCCACCTATGCTTCGCTCGAGCGCAGCTACAACCATACGCTCGCCAAGATGCAGGACATGATCCGCGCGGTCACCGCCGGCTCGCAGCGGATCAACGGCACGATCCACGAGATCGCCCAGGCATCGGACGACCTCGCCCGCCGCACCCAGGCCAATGCCGCCAGCCTGGAGGAGACCAACGCCGCCGTCTCGCAGATGGACGATCGTTCGAGCAACACCGCCCGCGCCGCCCAGTCGACCGTCGCCCGCGCCGACCAGGCGATCGCCACCGTCGATGACGGCCGCAGCGTCGCCAACCAGGCGGTCGAGGCGATGCACCGCGTGTCGGAAAGTGCCAAGGGCATCGACACGGTGATCGAGGGCCTCGACAAGATCGCCTTCCAGACCCGCGTCCTTGCGATGAACGCCGCCGTCGAGGCCGGCCGCGCCGGCGAGGCGGGCCGCGGCTTCGCGGTGGTCGCCGACCTGGTCAGCGCGCTTGCGATGCGCGCCGAGGAAGAGGCCGGCCGCGCCCGCGACCAGCTCACCACCACCCAGGCCGAAGTGCTCACCGCCGTCGATGCGGTGATGAAGGTCGACGGCGCCCTCGCCAACATCTCCAGCGATGTCGGCGAAGTCCACGCCCTGCTCGGCACCATGGCGCAGGACAACAAGGCCCAGGCCGTCGCGATCGGCGAAGTCAGCACCGCGATCGGCGCGATGGACCGCGGCACCCAGCAGAACGCCGCGATGGTCGAGGAAACCTCCGCCGCCACCCGCACGCTCGAGCAGGAGGCCGAGACCCTGGCCGAGCTCACCAGCGCCTTCCGCACCGATGCCGCTGCTGCCGCGCCGGCGCGCGCGAACGGCCGCCATCCGATCGTCAGCGGCACGGTGCGCAACCTGCCGGCGGCGGCGATCTCCGCCTTGCGCGCCCCGAACTGAGACACGCCAAATCGACCTGTATTTTTGCGTAATTGCGAATGCTGCAACTGCGTTCAGGATGCAGGGTGAGATTCTGTCGCTCGGCGTCAGGGCCGAACCTCGGGGGAGGTTCGGTCCCGGCGTGGCTCCTTTGTTCTGGAGCTGACCCGTTTTGGCAGGTCTCCTGTTGAACCGATAATCATAAGGCTGCGTATCTGGCCGTGACGGATGTGATTGAATCAGGCGTGCCCCTGAACGGGGCCGCTCGCAAGGAGCTAGGCTTGAGGGAGCCGGACGGTTTCGAGCAACGAAGGCTGTTGACCGAAGCGATGGCCCGGCTGTCGCGTGCGAGCTCTATCGACGAGCTGGTCACGGTTCTGCGGGAATGCGCGCGCACCATTGCGCGATGCGACGGGGTCACGGTGATCCGGCGCAGCGGCAATCGCGTGGCCTATATCGCCGAGGACGCGATGTCCCCGCTCTGGACCGGCTCGGACTTCCCGATCGAGAACTGCATCTCGGGCCTCGCCATCCTGGAGGCGCGGCCGATCCATATCCCCGACATCTATGAGGACGATCGCGTGCCGGTGGACGCCTATCGCCCCACCTTCGTGCGCAGCATGTCGATGTACCCGATCGGCCTGATGGGCCCCAGCATGGCGATGGGCGCCTATTGGAAGGAAGAGGGCGCGGCCGATCCGGCCACCAACGCCCTTCTCGCCAGCCTCGCCCGCTATGCCGGCGTCACCCTGGGCCGCGTAACCGAAGGCCGCGGCGCCGACCCGGAGGGGTGAGACACCCTCTGTCCTTCCCACTCTTTTAAATCGACTGCCCTTCCAAATCCTCCCCGGAGGGGGAGGATTGAATGGGGCGCACAGCTTGCGATTGGGGCAACTTCCCCTCCCTTGCAGGGAGGGGAGAAGAACGGTGCCTCCGCCTCCTAAGCCGTCATCCCGGCGAAAGCCGGGATCTCAGGCGAAGGCGCGGGACAGCAGCCACGAAAGGACAAGAACCGCACGAGATCCCGGCTTCCGCCGGGATGACGGGAGCGCGCAGCCCCTACCGGACCTCCAGCACTTCCTCGTCCTCGGCCTCCAGCTCGGCGACCGAGAATTTCTCCCGCTCCATGCTGAAGCCGCCCACCGTGCCTTCGTCGAGCCGCCAGCGCCCGTTCGCCTCGGTGCCCTGGTCGTCGACCTGGCCCTCATAGAACACCGCATGGTTCCACCGCCCGCGATATTGCTTCACGAACTGGATCAGCCCGGCGCTGCGCCGCCCGGCGACGGAGGCGCTGCGCACCCCGCCCTGCCCGTCCGGCTCGCTGATCGATCCGGAGAACACCCCGCCGGCTTCCTCCAGCACGGCGATGAAGCCATTGTTCTGGTCCCCGGCATCGCTGCCGTAGCGGCCATACCAGACGCCGCTCATCTCGCGCGGATCGCTCATGCGCGGCTCACCAGCTGGGCCAGCGCCGGCACGTCCACCGGCCCCGCGCACAGATAGCCCTGGAAATACTGGCAGCCTTCCTTGGCGAGCAGGTCGAGCTGCTCCGCCGTCTCCACCCCCTCGGCGACCACCGACAGGCCCAGCGAGCGCGCCATGTCGATCACCCCGCGCACCACCACCCGGTCGCGTGCCGATCCGGTGATATCCTGGCTCAGCTTGCGGTCTATCTTGAGGTAATCGAGCGGCAGTGCCTTGAGATAGGCCAGGCTCGAATAGCCCGTGCCGAAATCGTCGATCGCCACCCGGCATCCCGCCGCGCGCAACATGGTGAGCAGCCGCGCCGCTTCGCCCAGGTCGGACATGATGCCGCTTTCGGTGATCTCCACCGTCAGCCGGTTGCGCGGGAAGTTGCTCGCATCGATCCGACCGAGCAGCGCGTCGAGAAACCCCGATCGCGCGACATCCCCGGCGGTGACGTTGATCGACAGACGCAGCTTGCTCAGCGACATCGGCCAGTTGGCCGCCGCCGCCAGCGCCCGGCGCTGGACATGGTCCGACAGCGTCGCGTCGAGCCCGGCGCGCTCGGCGGTCGCGAACAAGGTCTCCGCCCCCAGCTCGCCGAATTCCGGGTGGTTCCAGCGCGCCAGCGCCTCCACGCCGATGATCTGCCCCGTCGCGATCGCAACCTGGGGCTGGAACAGCACGCCGATCTCGCCGCGCTCCAGCGCCCGGTGCAGGCTGTCGACCAGCACATCGACCGGCGGCGCGCCCTTTTCCAGCGGCACGTCGCCGAGCAACGTCTCGCTCGCCCGGCGCAGCAGCGCGGCGGCGGTATCGCCCGCCTGACTCGCGCCGGTCACCAGCCGCGCGCCCAGCGGCGCGATGTCGCCGCCCGCCACGAAGGGCCGGGCCAGCGCATCCTCGAGCCGCGCCGCCGCGGTGCCGATCCGCGCGGCATCGGTATCGTCGCTGGCGACGAGGAATTCCGATCCGCCGATCCGCGCGACGATCGCGCCCTTGCCCAGCGCCTCGCGCGCGACTTCGCCCACCCGGCGCGAGACGCTGCGCAGCAATTCGTCGCCCACGGTGCGGCCATAGGCGGTGTTGACCGTCTCGAAGCGCGTCAGCCCGATCAGCACGATGCCCACCTTGCCGCCCTCGGCCAGCCGCCGGTCGATCCAGCGCCGCGCGCTTGGCCCGTCGCGCGCGCCGGTCAGCGCGTCGCGCACCGCCGCATTGGCATCGGGGGCCACGCCCAGCGCCTCGACCAGCGCGTGCAGCCGGTGGGTCTGCGCGTCATATTGCAGGTGCTGCACCACCCGCCCGATCCCGGGCAGGTCGTGCGCGAAGGCGGTGGACGGCGTCTGCGAATTCAATCGCCGCAGCGCGCTACGCGCCAGCACCCGGTCCTCGGGATCGAGCTTGGCGAAGAAGCTGCGCGTGCCCGGCGCCTCGGGCAGGCCGAGCAGGCTCGCCAGCGCCGGCGTCACCTGGAGCGAGCGCATGCCGGGATCGAAGCGCCAGCCGAGCGGCTCGGCCGGGCCCTTCTCCTGGCCGTGCCAGCCCGACAGCCGCTCGACATGGCGCTGGGAAAAGCGGATCGCGTGCGCCATCGCGGCCGAGGACATCGGGCTCGACAGGAAATGCGTCGCGCCGGCATCGAAGAAGTGGCGCATGTGCACCGTGTCGCTCTGCGAGACCAGGATCAGCATCGCCGCGCCATGCGCCTCGATCGTCGCCCCCAGGATCTTGGCGGCGTCCAGCCCTTCCGAAAGCGCGCCGCGCGCGTCGATCACCGCGACCGCGGCACCGCTGCCCAGGAAGCGGCGCTCCAGCGCGTCCGACCGCCGGGCCGCGACCACCCGCCAGCCGCCCCCCGCCGCTGCCGCCGCGACTTCGTCGCGCTGGCGGAAGCTGAGGACGAACACCGGTGCAGCGTCTGCATTGGCGCTTTCGATGACTGTGAAATCTTCAGACATTCCGCCCTCGATAACGCGAACGCTTGCCCACCGCTATCTTCATGCTTACCTGCCTCTGCATGGCAGCCGCGTCCGCCTTGATCGATGCCCATGGCCGCGCGATCCACTATTTGCGGATTTCGGTTACGGATCGCTGCGATCTGCGCTGCCGCTATTGCATGTCGGAGGACATGCGCTTCCTTCCCCGTTCCGAATTGCTCAGCCTCGACGAGCTGGCACTGGTCGCCGATCGCTTCATCGCGCGCGGCGTGCGCAAGATCCGGCTGACCGGCGGCGAGCCGCTGGTGCGTAGCGACACGCTTGAGCTGGTCCGCCATGTCGGGCGGCATCTCGGCAAGGGGCTGGACGAAGTCACGCTGACGACCAACGGCACCCGGCTCGCGGAGCACGCCGTTGCCCTCCGCGAGGCCGGGGTGCGCCGGGTCAATATCAGCCTCGACAGCCGCGACCCGGAGGTGTTCCGCCACATCACCCGCTTCGGCGACGTCGCGAAGGTGCTGGCGGGCATCACCGCCGCGCAGGAGGCCGGGCTGGCGGTCAAGCTCAACATGGTCGCGCTCAAGGGACTCAATGAAGGCGAGATCGCGCCGATGCTCGCCTGGGCGGTCGCACGCGGCATGGACCTCACCCTGATCGAGACGATGCCGCTCGGCCAGATCGACGAGGATCGGGCGGATCGCTTCCTGCCGCTGGGCGGGGTGCTGGCCGATCTGCGCGAGCGCTTCGATCTGATGCCCGATACGCACCGCACCGGCGGCCCCGCGCGCTACTGGCGGGTCGTGGGCTCGAACACCCGGCTGGGGCTGATCACGCCGCTCACCGCCAATTTCTGCGACGGCTGCAATCGCGTCCGCCTCGCCACCGATGGAAAGCTATATATGTGCCTTGGGCATGACGAGGGCGTGGATCTGAAACCCGCCCTCCGCAGTCTCGAATCCCTCGCCCTCGACGCGGCGATAGATAATTCCTTGCTGCGCAAGCCTGCCCGGCATGATTTTCGCATCGCCGCCGGGGCTGCGCCGGCTACCCGTCGCCACATGAATGTCACCGGCGGATGAGCCAGCCGCGCGCGCTTTTCGCTTCCCCGACCGAACCCGCCCAGCTCGCCGCAGACGAATTGCGAGAGGCTTATGACTGGGTGCCGCTGGACCAGGCCGAATCGATTGTAGCCTTGGGCGGCGACGGCTTCATGCTCCAGACCCTCCACACCCTGCTCGAGGGCCGCCGCAACCTGCCGGTGTTCGGCATGAACCTCGGCACCGTCGGCTTCCTGATGAACGACTGGCGCCGCGACGGGCTCGACGAGCGGCTGGCCCGAGCCAAGCCGTTCAAGGTCAGCCCGCTCAAGATGCATGCGGTCAACACCGTGGGCGAGCGGTTCGAGCTGCCGGCGATCAACGAAGTGTCGTTCCTGCGCGAGACCCGCCAGACCGCGAAGCTCGAGGTGACGGTCAACGACCGGGTCGTGCTGCCCGAGCTGGTGTGCGACGGCATGCTGATCGCCACGCCTGCCGGCTCGACCGCGTACAACCTTTCGGTACAGGGCCCGATCCTGCCGCTGGGCTCGGGCATGCTGGCGATGACGCCGATCAGCCCCTTCCGCCCGCGGCGCTGGCGCGGAGCGATCCTACCCGACAAGGCGCGAATCACGATTCGTGTGCTGGAAGCCGACAAGCGTCCGGTCAGTGCCGTCGCGGACCAGCGCGAAGTGCGCGATGTGGCGCGCGTCGACATCGAGATCGACCACCACCGCGACCTCACCTTGCTCTTCGATCCCGAGCATGCGCTCGATGATCGCATAACAATGGAACAATTCGTCGCCTGACCCCTTGCAATCCTCGAAAACCCGCTGCATAGGGCCGCCTCCGCCGCGGTTCACCGCGCGGAAAGATGGTGATCCCTGATAGCTCAGCGGTAGAGCTCTCGACTGTTAATCGAGCGGCCGTAGGTTCGAATCCTACTCAGGGAGCCACCACAAACTCTTCAAAAAACAAAGAAATCAGCCGCAGCGCCAATCGCGCATGCGGCTTTCCGCGCATCCCGAGACCGAGATCATTTCCCGACTCCAACGAAAAAGCCCCGCCCGTGAGGGGACGGGCGGGGCTTCAGAGGCCCGGTTTGGGGGATGGGCCTCTCGGGGGGAACTCAGATGAACTCAGGTCCGCGCGGCAGGGCGAGGACGAACACCGCGCCCTCCCCCGGTTCGGCGGGCTCGATCGTCAGCGTGCCGTCATGGGCATCGACGATCGTCTGCGAGATGGCGAGGCCCAGGCCAGTGCCATCCACCTTGGTGCTTACCATGGGTTCGAACAGATGCTCGCGCACGCCGGCGGGAATGCCCGGCCCCGTGTCCGCCACGCGGATGCGCACGCGCTCGCCCTCGGTCCAGCTCGAGATCTCGATCCTGCGCACCGGGCTGTTCCACATCGCCTGCGCGGCATTGAGCAGCAGGTTGGAGAGCACCATCTCGATCTGGATGCGGTCGGCGAGCACGCAGGTCGATCCCGGCTCGAAGCTGCGGACCACCTGGACACCGTCAAGGCTCGACAGCCGGGCGCTGACCGCATCAAGCATCTCGACCAGGCATTCCGGGCGCGTATCGACGCGCCCCGTCTTCACGAAGGTGCGCATCCGCAGCACGATATCCGAAGCCCGCGCGGTCTGGGCCGCGGCGTCCTCGATGAAGCCGAGCAGTTCCTCGAGCCCGTGGATCCGCTGGCGGATCACCGACGCGCAACCCATCATGTAGTTGCTGGCCGCAGTGAGCGGCTGGGCGAGTTCATGTGCCATCGCCGCCGCCATCGCGCTCATCGCGGTCAGGCGCGCACGTGCCGAAGGATCGCTTGGCGAGCAGGGCTCGAGGGGCGAATCATTTGCAGGAAAGCGTACCGAATCGGGCGCTTCAGGCAGCCCATTACCTTCGGCGCCAGCGTTACGCCTGGCGGCCGAAACCCCGTCGAACCCCATTTTTTTCTCCGTGCCCCTGGTTCCCTGCCCATGGAAACCGGTGTCCCAGATATTAATACGACAAGCTGCGCCAAGCTGCTTTGCATTTCGCGCCAGCTACTTGGCAGTTCACGCCACCAGGCATAGGATTAGGAATGTTCCGGATGCACTCCGGGCATGGGGGAGGGTCCTGCATGGCGTCTGCACGTGCGGCCATACTGAGGAACTATGTTTCGGTCGCCCTGAACGTTGGCCTCGATCCTTATCGCATACTTGCCGACACCGGCGTCAGCCCCTCACAACTTCGCAATCCTGAGGAAAGACTGCCTCGCGGCGCGATCGCATCGATCCTCGAACGCTCCGCCATCGAGGGGAATTGCCCCCATTTCGCGATGCTTCTCGCGGAAAAGCAGGACCTGTCGTCCTTCGGGCCGATCAGCCTGGTTCTGCAGCAGCAGGAAACGCTGGAAGATGCGATCCGCATGCTGGTCCGCTACCAGCACCTGCTCGGCGACCTGCTGACCTTCAACTTCGAGCTCGACGGCGACACTGCGCTGGTGCGAACCCAGATCATCAGCAACATCGATTTCGTGCCCCGCCAGGCCCATGAAGCGGTGGGATCGATCCTGTCGCGCGCCTTTACCGAGATCGGCGGCGAGCCGTGGAAACCGGACTGCCTGCATTTCATGCATGCCGCCCCCCGCTCGCTCGAGTTCCATCACCGCATACTCGGCTGCCCGGTCGTCTTTGGCAGCGACGTCAACGGCATCGTCTACAACCGCGAGGCGCTGCGCGCGCGCAATCCGAGCTACCGCGCCAACCTTGCCGCCTACGCCAACAGCTATTTCGAAGCGCAATTCCCCTCCGCTCCGCCGCGGAGCCAGACCGACCGCACCCGGCAGGCGCTCTACCTCCTGCTCGCCTCGGGCAATGCTTCCATCGAAAGTGTGGCGCGCCATATCAGCGTCTCTCCCCGCACCCTCCAGCGGCGCCTGGAAGCGGAGGGCACCGGGTTCAGCGCGGTGCTGAACGCGGTGCGCAAGGAGCTGGTGGTTCGCCACCTGCTCAACAACGTCCACTCGCTCGCCACCGTCGGCGAGATGCTGGGCTATACGTCGCCCGCGGCGTTCACGCGCTGGTTCAGTTCCGAATTCGGCATGTCGCCCAGTGTCTGGCGGCGTTCTCCGCATGACGATCCCAAGGCCCCGGACCCGCCCGACGAAGAAGACTCCGGACGGGCGGGCCAGCAGGGCCTGCCCGCACCGCACCCACTCTGACGGCGACCGGCACGCCCTCCCCTTGCGACTCTCTCGCGCGCCTGCGATGTTCCCGCGATGCGAGACCTCGACACTTTCATCGCGGGCCTGCCCAAGGCGGAACTGCACCTTCATATCGAAGGCAGCCTCGAGCCCGAGCAGATGTTCGCCTTCGCCCAGCGAAACAACGTCGCCATCCCCTTCGCTTCGGTGGAGGAAGTGCGCGCAGCCTATGAATTCTCCAACCTCCAGGACTTTCTCGACATCTATTATGCCGGCGCCGATGTGCTGCGCACCGAAGAGGATTTCCGCGACCTCGCCCTCGCCTATTTCGAGCGGGTGGCGAAGGACGGCGTGGTCCATGCCGAGATCTTCTTCGATCCGCAGACCCACACGCACCGCGGCATCCCCTTCGGCGTGGTTGCCAACGGCCTGCTCGCCGGCATGGACGAGGCCGAGACGCGGCTGGGCATCACCTCGAAGCTGATCCTCTGCTTCCTGCGCCACCTCGACGAGGAAGACGCCTTCAAGACGCTGACCCAGGCCCAGCCCTGGATCGACCGGATCGCCGGCGTCGGCCTCGATTCCTCCGAAGTCGGCCACCCGCCCTCCAAGTTCGAGCGCGTCTTCGCCGCCGCCGCCGCGATGGGCCTGAAGCGCGTCGCCCATGCCGGGGAGGAAGGCCCGCCCGCCTATGTCACCGAAGCACTCGACCTGCTCGCGGTCGACCGGCTCGACCATGGCAATCGCAGCCTCGAGGATCCGGCGCTGGTCGCCCGCCTCGCCCGCTCGTCGATGACATTGACAGTCTGCCCGCTCTCCAACGTCAAGCTGTGCAACGTCGCCTCGGTCGAGGAGCATCCGATCGACCGGATGCTCGAGCTCGGCCTGCGCGCCACGGTCAATTCGGACGATCCGGCCTATTTCGGCGGTTATGTCGCCGACAATTACCGGGCGATCGCGCAAGGGCGCGATCTCAGCCGCCGCGACCTGGTGACGCTGGCACGGAACTCATTCCTGGGCTCGTTCCTTTCGGACGACGAAGTCGCCGCCCATCTCGCCCGGGTAGACGCCTATGCGGAGGAACACGCTTGAGCATCGTCTTCACCCATTTCACGCATGCCGAGATGGTGGCGGGCGTCCACGCGATCGCCGGCGATGCGGAGGCCTGGCACCCCACGCTGCTGGTCGGCATCGGCCGCGGCGGACTGACCCCGGCGGTGTTCCTGTCGCACCGCATGGGCCTGCCTCTGGTCTCGATCGACTATTCGACCAAGATCGCCCAGTTCGGCGAGGAACTGGTGGCGGTGCTCGCCCGGCGGACCCGCGACGGCGACCGGCTGCTGTTCGTCGAGGACATCAACGACAGCGGCAAGACGATCGGCGAGCTTCGCGCCGAGCTTGCCGCCGAAGGCGCGATCGCCAGCCGCATCCGCTTCGCCGTGCTGCTCGACAATGTCCGCTCGTCACAGCAGGTCGATTACCGCTCGCGCCGGATCGACCGGTCGGTCGACAAGGACTGGTTCGTCTTCCCCTGGGAGGCGATGGCGCCCCGCGACACGCTGGCGGAAGACGCCATGGAAGTTCCCGAACGACTCGCGTGAGTTGCCCGTGACCGTTCAGGCGCTGTCAATCGTACTTATGGCACGCTCCGTCGCGGACACATCCCTGCCGGCACGCGTTCGTTCCGTCATAGCAGTGACCAGACCTAACCCTCGGAGAGAAGCATGTTGAGAACTCCCAAGCGCCCCCGGATCGCAGCGCTGGCTCTCATCCTCGCCGGCAGCATTTCGCTGTCCGCCTGTATGACCGCTACCCCCTATCAGCCGGCAACGGGCAACGGCACTGCCGCGCGCAACGGCTATTCGGACACCCAGATCGAAAGCAATCGCTTCCGCGTGAGCTTTGCCGGCAACAGCCTGACCGCCCGCGAGACGGTCGAGCGCTACCTGCTCTATCGGGCGGCCGAGCTGACCCTGCAGCAGGGCTTCGACTATTTCGTGCTCGCGGATCGCGACACCGAGAAGAAGACCGACGTCGTCCGTACCCCGGGCGCGTGGGGCGGCCCCGGCTGGGGCGGTGGACCCTGGGGCTATTGGAGCCCGTCCTGGCGCTTCTATCGCGGCCCGCGCTGGGGCTGGCGCACCTGGGATCCCTTCTATGACGATCCCTTCTGGCGCGACCGCGACTGGGATTACCGCACCGTCACCCAATATGAGGCGATGGCCGAAGTGGTGATGGGCAAGGGTCCGAAGCCGACCGACAATGTCCGCGCCTTCGACGCGCATGAAGTCGTCAGCCGCCTCGGCCCGTCGATCCAGATGCCGACGCAGAAATAAGCGGGCACGAAATGCCCCTCCTGCTCAGATGGGAGGGCTTCGAGAGGGAGGGCCGATCAGCCCTCCCTTTTCTTTTGTCCCGGGCGGGCCTTTCCAACATCGTTCGGCGAAGCGACTCGTGGAAGTACCCATAGTACAGGCCAAGAGCCGGTTCTCGCGGCACCGAAGTTGACATAGTTCCCGCATGCGCCGCGCATCTCGTAACTTTCTTGCGCGCGCGTGATCCTATTTTCCCGACGAAATCAAAGAGCAACCGATCATGGGACCGGCTGCGCGATCCGAGCAGGCGAAATCCTACATTGCAAGGACCTAAGCGGCTCACTGTCCGGCACTTCATCTCCTGGTTCCCGGCCTTCACCGGGGGAACGGGGACATCTGAAAGGCCACACGCCCCCAAGAATCGCAATCCCCGCGAAGGCGGGGATCCAGGGTTACAGGCGATGCGCCCTTGGCTCTGGATCCCCGCCTGCGCGGGGATGACGGGATTTGGGAGGGCGGCCCTAAGGTCCGCCCCAACCGGTTCAGGCCACCTGGCCGTGGCAGTGCTTGTACTTGCGGCCCGAGCCGCACGGGCACGGCGCATTGCGGCTGACGAGCCCTTCCCACTGCGCCGGATCGGTGCCGAGCTCGTCGGCCGAAGGCTGGGGGATGCCCAGCTGCGGCAGGCGGGTGGTGACCAGGCCGGCAGCGCCGCCGTCATAGTCATAGGTATCGTCCTCGCCGGTCAGCGGGTCGATATGGGTCGTCAGGAAGTCGGGCAGCTGCGGCAGCTCGGGTGCCGGCTCCATGCGGAACTGGGCATAGGCGAGCGTGCGGGTCACGTCCTCGCGGATCTGCCCGAGCATGCGCTCGAACATCGCGAACGCCTCGTGCTTATACTCGTTGATCGGCGTCTTCTGGGCATAGGCGCGGAGATGCACCACCTGGCGGAGCGCATCGAGCATCGCGAGATGCTCCTTCCAGTGATGGTCGAGATTCTGCAGCAGGATCGACTTCTCGACCTGGCTCCAGGTCTCGGGCTCGAGATCGGCGGCCTTGCCCTCGACCAGCTGATCGGCAGCGATGCGGATGCGTTCCTCGACCATTTCCGGCTCGATCTGCGCTTCGTCCTTGATCCACTGATCGACGGGCGCCTCGACATTGAGCGTGCCGAGCACCTTCTCCTTGAGCTCCTCGACCTTCCACTGCTCCGGATAGGAGCCGTGCGGGCAATATTCGCCGACGATCGCGTTCACCGTCTCGGCGCGCATGTCGGTGACGACGTCGCCCACCGTATCGGCATCCATGATGTCGGCGCGCTGCTCGTAGATGACCTTGCGCTGGTCGTTCATCACGTCGTCATATTCGACGACCTGCTTGCGGATGTCGTAGTTGCGCGCCTCGACCTTGCGCTGCGCGGTCTCGATCGCCTTGGACAGCCACTTCGAGCCGATCGCCTCGCCGTCCTCGATATTGTTGCGCATCATCTTGGCGAACAGCGTGTTCGAGCCGAAGATGCGCAGCAGATCGTCGTCGAGCGACAGGTAGAAGCGGCTGAGGCCGGGATCGCCCTGGCGGCCCGAGCGGCCGCGCAGCTGGTTGTCGATGCGGCGGCTCTCATGGCGCTCGGTGCCGAGCACGAACAGGCCGCCGGCTTCCTTCACCTTCTGCTTCTCGGCCGCGATCTCGGCCTTGATCTGCTCGATCGCGGCATCCTTGGCGGGCCCCTCCTCCATCTCGGAGAGCTCGTCATGGACACGGAACTCGAGGTTGCCGCCCAGCTGGATGTCGGTGCCGCGGCCGGCCATGTTGGTGGCGATGGTCACCGCGCCCAGGCGGCCCGCCTGCGCGACGATATGCGCTTCATGCTCGTGCTGGCGCGCGTTGAGCACGCTGTGCTCGACGCCTTCCTTGTTGAGGAAGTCCGACAGCATCTCGCTCTTCTCGATCGAGACGGTGCCGACGAGCACCGGCTGGCCCTTGGCGGCGTGAATCTTGATCTTCTTGGCGATCGCCGCGAACTTCTCGTCGAGCGTCTTGTAGAACTCGTCCTCCTCGTCGACGCGCTGCACCGGCAGGTTGGTCGGGATGGTGACGACGTTCATCTTGTAGATGTCGAAGAATTCCGGTGCCTCGGTCGCCGCGGTGCCGGTCATGCCCGAGAGCTTCGGGTACATGCGGAAATAGTTCTGGAAGGTGATCGAGGCGAGCGTCTGGTTCTCGGGCTCGATGTTGACGCCTTCCTTGGCCTCCACCGCCTGGTGCAGGCCGTCCGACCAGCGGCGGCCATCCATCATGCGGCCGGTGAACTCGTCGATGATGACGACCTTGTCGTCCTTCACGATATAGTCGATGTCGCGCTTGAACATCACGTTCGCGCGCAGCGCCTGGTTCAGGTGGTGGACGACCTGGGTGTTCTCGAAATCATAGAGATTGGCGCCCTGGAGCAGGCCGGCGGCCTCGAGCATGCGCTCGACGCGCTCGGTGCCGTCCTCGGTCAGCACGATGGTGCGCTGCTTCTCGTCCTTCTCGTAATCCTCGGGCGAGAGCTGCTTCACCACCACGTCGACGCCCATATAGAGCTCGGACTTGTCGTCGGTCGGGCCCGAGATGATCAGCGGGGTGCGGGCCTCGTCGATCAGGATCGAGTCGATTTCGTCGACGATGGCGATGTTGAACGGGCGCTGCGTCATCGATGCGCGCTCATACTTCATGTTGTCGCGCAGATAGTCGAAGCCGAACTCGTTGTTCGTGCCGTAGGTGATGTCGGCGGCATAGGCCTCGCGACGCTCATGATCCGACAGGTTCGGGATGATGACGCCGGTGGTCAGGCCGAGGAAGCGATAGACGCGGCCCATCCACTCGGCGTCGCGCGAGGCGAGATAGTCGTTGACGGTGACGACATGGACGCCGTCGCCCGGCAGTGCGTTGAGATAGGTCGCGAGCGTGGCGACCAGCGTCTTGCCTTCGCCGGTGCGCATTTCGGCGATCTCGCCGCGGTGGAGCACGATGCCGCCGACCATCTGCACGTCATAATGGCGCTGGCCGAGCACGCGCTTGGCCGCCTCGCGCACCGTGGCGAAGGCTTCGGGAAGCAGCGCGTCGAGCTTCTCGCCATTGGCGAGGCGCTCGCGGAACTTCACGGTCTGCTGCGAAAGCTCCTCGTCGTTCATCGCCTGCAGCGCGGGCTCGAAGCCGGCGATCTTCTT
Source organism: Pseudomonadota bacterium (assembly GCA_023445495.1). Lineage (GTDB taxonomy): Bacteria > Pseudomonadota > Alphaproteobacteria > Sphingomonadales > Sphingomonadaceae > Sphingomonas. Next base: position 18,245 of record JAEXLC010000090.1, read on the forward strand.
GACGATACCGTCGAGCGACTTGACGTAGCGATCGTTCGAGGAACCGAACAGGGTCTTGGCAAAACCGCCGAGCATGGATTTTCCAGTCTATGTATCAGGGTGGTCGGACGGGCGCACAGACAATCGCCGGCGCCCGTTTGGATGCGGAAACGGAAAAGGGCGGCTCCGCGTTTCAGCGGGCCGCAAAAAAGCTCATTCGAGCCGGCGCTCGAAAGGCAAATGCGACGCGACGAGCGCGGTCTGCACGGCCGCAAGCGGCCTGGCCTTTTCGGGCCGACGGCGCGGCACCGCGGGCGCGGCCGCGGCGCGGCGGGCCGGAAGCACCGCCGCCTGCGCCGCCTGGGCGGCCT
>JAEXLC010000105.1 GCA_023445495.1 Pseudomonadota bacterium
GCCGGGATCTCATGCCGTAGCGCGGGGAAGGAGCCGCACGAGATCCCGGCTTTCGCCGGGATGACGGTTTGGGGCCGGGGTGACGATGGAGCGCCCATTGCCGGCTCGACCGGGGAAACCGATTAACCGATTGCCGCCGCGCACTCGGCTCGGCTATGCCCGCCCGACATACAGCGGGAAAATCCGCAATCAGAGGTGAAGGTTAGCTTATGCATGGTGCGGCGCTCGGTTTGATGCGGGAGCGCCGGTTCCTGCCGCTCTTCGTCACCCAGTTCCTCGGCGCGTTCAACGACAATCTGTTCAAGAACGCGATGATCTTCTTCGCGACCTATCAGATCTTCAACTCGGTCGAGGACGAAACCCGGTTCAGCGCGATCGCGACGGGTATCTTCATCCTGCCCTTCTTCCTCTTCTCCGCGCTCGCCGGCCAGCTCGCCGACAGCTACGACAAGGCGAAGATCATGCGGATCATCAAGGCGGCCGAGATCGGCATCATGCTGGTCGGCGCCTCGGGCATCTTCCTCAAGAATCTCGAGCTGATGCTCGCCGCCTTGGTCGGCATGGGCATCCATTCGGCGTTCTTCGGCCCGATCAAATACGCGATCCTGCCCCAGCATCTGGAGGAGGACGAAGTGCTGGGCGGCACCGGCATGGTCGAGGCCGGCACCTATATCGCGATCCTGTGCGGCACGATCGCCGGCGGCGTGATCAGCGCCAAGGCCGCGGCCTTCGCGGTGATCGGCGTCGCGGTGGTCGGCTGGATCGCCTCGCAGCGCATTCCCTCCGCCCCGCCGCTGACCAAGCTCAAGATCGACTACAACATCTTCCGCGCCTCGTGGCGGCTGATCTCGGCGACGATGCACATCCGCCGGCTCTATCTGGCGATCATCGCGATCAGCGTGTTCTGGACGATCGCCGCGGTGCTCGGCGTGCTGTTCCCGCCGCTGGTGAAGAACGTGTTCCACGCCCAGAAGGACGTGGCGAGCGTGTTCCTCGGCATCTTCTCGGTCGGCATCGCGCTGGGATCGGTAATCATCAACCGGCTGCTCAAGGGGCATGTCTCGGCGAAATATGCCGTGCGCTCGGTGCTGACGATGATGATCTTCGTGGTGCTGTTCTACCTCACCGCGCGCTTCTGGCCGGTGCATGACGGCCCGCTGCTCAAGACCGCGCACTTCATCACCATGCCGATCGGCTGGGCGGTGCTCGGGCTGCTGCTGGCGATCGCGACCAGCGGCGGCATGTTCGTGGTGCCGCTCTATGCCTTCCTGACCACCACCGTCGAAAAGTCGCAGACCGCGCGCACCGTGGCGGCGAACAACATCGTCAATTCGGGTTTCATGGTGTTCGGATCGGTCGGCATCTTCGGGGTGAGCAACATCCCCGGGGTCGGCGTGGCCGAATGCCTGCTGGTGGTGGTGCTGCTCTGCCTCGCCTCCGCCTGGTGCGCCAACCGCCTCTACAAAGCCGAGGACGCCCCCCACGCGCCGGACGTGCTGCCGTAACGGGGCGGGCAAGCACCGGACTTTAATCCTTCGTCACCCTGAACTTGTTTCAGGGTCCAACTCTCCACCAGGGATATCCCTCGCGGCGCCTTGGATGCTGAAACGAGTTCAGCATGACGGGATTTGGGGGTCGCGGCCCCCGGCCGTCAGGCGATGAACGTGAAGAAGCAGACGAAGAACGCCGTGAAGCTCAGGGCGAACAGCTTCACGTCGCTGTCGTCGCGCAGCTGGCGTTGCTGGGCCACCGCGCGGCGCACATGGCGGCGGAACGGATGGCGGCGGGGGGCATAGCCCTCAAGGACGAGCTGGCGTTGCATGGCCAGCAGTTAACGACTTCTTAACTTTTGCCGCCAGCGCTGTGTTTAGTTAACCCCTGTCCGGCTGCGGGACAGCATATGGTTACCGGGACACCGGCCCGGTGCTCGCCCGCACGATCAGCTTGTGCTCCAGCGTCACCCGCGGCTGCGGCGCCGTCCCGGAAAGGATCAGCTCGGCGGCGGCGGCGGCGAGTTCGTGCACCGGCTGGCGGATCGTGGTCAGCGGCGGCCAGACCGCGCGCGCCAGGTCCGAATCGTCGAACCCGGCGATCGACAGCTGCCCGGGCACGTCGATGTCGCTTTCATGCGCCACCGCGAGCGCACCGGCCGCCATGTCGTCATTGCCCGCGAAGATCGCGGTCGGCCGGTCCTCGAGCGCCAGCAGGGCACGCGCCGCCTCCGCGCCCGAGGCGAAGTCGTTCTCCGCCGCCACCACCAGCGCCGGATCGAAGGCGATGCCGTGCGCCGCCAGCTCGGCCTTGTACCCCGCGAGGCGGTCCGCCGAGGAGGCGTGGCTTTCGAGGCCGCGGATCATCGCGATCCGGCGATGGCCGAGCGCGATCAGGTGCGCGGTCATCTCGCGCGCCGCCGCGACGTCGTCCATCGCGGTCGACATGCCCGCCTCCTGCCGGATGCCCGGCGCGATCCGCACATAGGGCAGCCCGCGCCGGTCGAGCTCGTCGAGCAAAGCCGTCGCCTCGGTCACCGGCGGCGACAGGATCAGCCCGTCGAGATGCGTCTCGTCGATCAGCGCCAGCACGTTGGAGACGAGGTCCGGCGACTGGCTGTCGATCGGCTGGAGCAGCAGCCGGTAGCCCAGCTCGGTGCAGCGCTGCTGCGCGCCGGTCTGGACGTGATAGATGTAATAGGGGCTGGGATTGTCGTAGAGCAGCCCGACCTGGAACGACTTGCGCCCGGCCAGCGTGCGCGCCGCGTGGCTCGGCCGGAAGTTCAGCCGCGCGACCACTTCCTCGACGCGCCGCCGCGTCTCTTCGCTGACATGCTTCTCGTTGTTGAGCACGCGGCTGACGGTCTTGAACGACACGCCTGCGATCTTCGACACTTCCTTGATCGTCGGACGGCTGGACATCGCTTTCCCCGCCGGGAAGGGCCCCGGCCCGCACCAGCCTTATTTGACAGCGCTGGCAGAGCGCAAGCACAGATGCACCCGATGGCCGCGTCCCAGCCCCTTCCCGCCGCCGCGTGGATCGCCGAACGGCTCCGTCCCGGCACCCGTCGTCCCTTCGTGCTGGGCATCGCCGGCGCGCAGGGTAGCGGCAAGTCGACCATCGCCCGCGCGCTCGCCGAGCGCTTCGCCTGCCCGGTGCTGTCGCTCGACGACCTCTATCTGAACGGCGCCGCCCGCCAGCGGCTCGCCGAAACCGTCCACCCGCTGCTGCGCACCCGCGGCGTGCCCGGCACCCACGACGTCGCCGCCGGCCTCGCCGCGATCGAGGCGCTCGCGCACGGCCCCGCCC
>JAEXLC010000088.1 GCA_023445495.1 Pseudomonadota bacterium
ATCCCGGCTCAAGGCCGGGATGACGTAGATATAGGAATGATGTGCATTCTCGGCCTAGTGCGCGTTCCCGCGCAGCGTATCGGAGGGCCGCTCGCCGAAGCGCAGGCGATAGGCCTGGGCGAAGCGGCCGAGCTCCCAGAAGCCGTAATGCATCGCGACGCTGGTGATCAGCGTGCTGGCCGGGTCCGACGCCAGCAGGGTCTCGCGCACCCGGTCGAGCCGGCGGTTGCGCGCATAGTGCATCGCGCTCTCGCCCAGGAACTCCTGGCAGGCGAGGTTGAGCGTGCGCTGCGGCACACCCACCGCCGCGCAGATCGCGCCGAGCGAGAGCATTTCCTCCGGCCGCTCCTCCACCACCCGCTCGAACCGCGCGACGATGTCGCGGTGGCGGCCCAGCGCGGCGCGGTCGGCGCTCACCCGGCCCTGAGCGAGGCAGGCGAGCAGGCTGTCGAGGATGGTACCGGAGAGCGCCTTGGCCGGCTGCGGCGCATCGACGATCCACGGCGCGTCGCGGATCACCTCGGCCATGTCGCGCATCAGGCCGGTGAGCCGGGCCAGCGCCGCCTCGGGCGCGTGGAACATCCGGTCGTCGTTCAGCGGCACGCCGTGATCGGCGCCGATCAGGTCGGGCGCATGGCCGGCGAGCAGGTCGAACGGCATGGCGATGATGCCGAACGCCCAGGGCATGCCGGAGGGCGAGCCGGTTACGGTCCGCTCGTCGGGGCGGAAATGGAAGATGCGCCGGCCGAACAGCTTCCGCCCCGAGACCTGGCGGACGATGCCCGGCTCGGTGGCGAACATGAAGGTGTGGACGTTCGGGATCGCTGCGGTCTGCGGGATGCCGCGCGCGAACTTGCCGATGCCGATGTTGAGCCCGTCGAACACCGCCCGGGCGAGCATCGCATGGAAGTTCCGGCCATTGCCGCCCAGCGGATTGGGGCTGCTCCCCGAATTGATCCCCCCGATCGCCGATGCCATCGCGTCCGGATCGGAGAAGGTGCCGAAATAGCCTCGGGAAGCAGTTTCGGTCTGGGGAACGGACGACATCGTTACGGAGGTAGCCATGTCCGGCGCCCTTGCCAACAGATGTGCCCTTCCAGGCGCGTACGCGGCTGCCGGCGGCGATGCCCAGGGAGCCTGTCGCTGCTGCGTTCCGCTTGGACATCGCGCATGCCCGTCGCTAAGCCCCTGCCGCGATGCGCGGCCGGGGTGGCGGTGCCGCCGGAGGACTCACTGACGCATGACGCCCTGTACCACGCTCTGGATAGGCCCTGCCTTGTCTCGCCTGGAAAGAGCCTGCTTCCGGTCGGTGCTGCGCGCGGGACACCCGCTGGTCCTCTATTGCTATGACGCGCCCGAAGGGATCCCCGAGGGCGTCGAGGTGCGCGATGCAGCGACGATCCTCCCGCGCGAGCGCATCATCCGGCATCGAAACGGCAGCGTTTCGCTCTTCTCGAACTGGTTCCGCTACGAGCTGCAGCGCCGCGAGGCCGGGATCTGGATCGATTCCGACGTCTATCTGCTGCGGGCGATCACCGACGATCGCCCTTTCCTGTTCGGCTATGAGGATGCCGGCACCATCAACACCGCGATCCTCCGCCTGCCGCCTGACTCGCCGCTGCTGGACCGGCTGATCCGGATCTTCGACGAGGACAGCGTGCCGGCCTGGATTCCGGCGCGATACCGGCTGACCGCCTGGTGGCGCCTCAAGACGCAGGGCCGCAGCGGCCTTTCGCTGATGCCATGGGGCGTCGCGGGCCCCCGTGCGCTGACCGCGCTGGCGACAGAGGAAGGCGTGGCCCATTGGGCGCTGCCGCCCGAGATCTTCTATCCGCTCCACTATAGCGAGGCCCGGCGGATACTCGATCCGGAGGTGTCGCTGGCCGACATCACCGCCAGCGACAGCGTCGCCGTCCATCTGTGGAACGAGAATATCAAGCATTATAAGGATGCACCCGCGCCGCCCGGATCGTTCCTGGCCCGGCTGCAGGCGGAAGGCGCCTAGGGGATGCCGGAAACGCAGTCCGCGCCCGACGAGACCTTGCTCGCCATCGCCCGGCGGCTGTGGCGCACGATGGACCGGCGCCGTCGCCGGCAGTTTTCGCGCACGCTCGGCCTGATGGCCATCGCCAGCGTTGCCGAACTCGTCACCATCGGATCGCTGCTGCCCTTCCTGGCGCTGCTCGTCGCGCCGGAACGCGCCGGCCGCATGGCGGGCGTCCGCTTCTTCGAGCAGCTGGCGGGCCAGGGCAACCTGCTCCACGCCACGATCCTCTGCCTCGTCGTCGCCAGCCTGGCCGGCGGCGTGATCCGCCTCGTCCTGCTCCGGGCGATCGGCCGGCTGACCTTCGGCCTCGCCCATGACGTGGGATCGGAGATTTTCCGCCGGACGCTGCTGCAGCCCTATCTGCTGTTCGCGTCGCGCAATCCCAGCGAGGTGGTCGCCGGCATCGACAAGGTGAACATCCTCGCCAATTCCGCCTTCCAGCCGGTGATGCAGGGGCTTGTCGCGGTGTTCCTGACCTCGACGATCCTCCTCGCCCTGCTGCTGGTGGCGCCGCTGGCCACGCTCGCCGCCGCTGGGCTCGTCATCGCGGCCTATATCCTGTTCAGCGCCACCGTCGGCGGGCGGCTGCGCGGCAATTCGGCGACGGTGGCGCGCACCGCCACCGCGCGGATGAAGGCACTGCGCGAAGGCATGGGCGCATTGCGCGACGTGCTGATGTGCCAGGCGCAGGGAGAGTTCCAGGCGCGTTTCGACAAGCTCGACATCGCCCTGCGCGACGCCCAGGCGCAGAACGCCTTCGTGACGGCGGCGCCGCGCGTGGTCGTTGAAAGCCTCGCCGTCGCGCTACTCGGGCTCAGCGCGCTCTATTTCAGCACCGTCGAGGGCGGCATCACCGCCGCGCTGCCCACCCTTGGCGCGCTCGGCTTCGGCGCCATTCGCATCCTGCCGCTGGTCAACACCTCGTTCATCGGCTGGAGCATGTTCACCAGCAACAAGCGGGTCTTCCTCGATGTGCTGGCGCTTTCGCAGACTCCGGTGCTCGTCCGGGGCGAGCAGCAGGCGGCGCCGCTGCTGCGGGAGGACGGGCTGACCTTCGATCGCGTCGGCCTCGCCTATCCGGGCCGCGGCCCGGTGCTTCACGATCTCAGCTTCCATATCCCCCATGGCAGCTGGACGGCACTGGTCGGCCCCACCGGAAGCGGCAAGAGCAGCCTGCTCGACCTGATCGCCGGGCTGGTCGAGCCGAGCTCCGGGACGATCACGATCGGGCGCCAGCTCCTCGATTCCACCAACCGCGCCGCATGGCAGGCGACGGTGGCCTATGTTCCGCAGCAGATATTCCTCACGGATGGCCCGATCGCCGATAACATCGCCTTCGGCACGGCGCGTGAGCGGATCGACATGGATCGGGTGCGCGCCGCCGCCGCCCGCGCCCAGCTGGACGAGTTCATCGCCGGGCTTCCGCATGGCATGGAGACGCCGGTGGGCGATGCGGGCATCCGCCTTTCCGGCGGACAGCGCCAGCGCATCGCCATCGCCCGTGCCCTGTATCGCCAGGCCCAGCTCATCATCCTCGACGAAGCCACCGGCCAGCTCGACCGCGGCACCGAACAGGCGGTGATCGAAAGCCTGCGCGAAAGCATCGGCACGTCGGCGAGCGTGCTCGTCGTCACGCACAGTCCGGCGGTGGCCGGCGCTTGCGACCGGATACTCTCGATGGCCACGGGCCGGGTGACCAGCGCGGTGCCGGAGGGTCGTCCGGGCGAAGCGGGCTAGCGCAGCGCGCGCAGCACCGACCTGGCGATCCCCTTCGGCGATCCGTCCTCGAGCTCCGCGATCCGGTCGGCAGACCCTGCTTCGGCAAGGTAGCGCTGCTTCCAGTCGGCGCTCATGTCGTCGCGCATGACGCGGCCAGACACCTTGGACCAGTCGATCCGCGCATCCTCCACGCCGACCAGGCCGGCGATCCGCGCCACCACGCTCTCGGGCTCCCGCACGATCTCGTCATAGGAAATGCTGAGCGGCCGGATGCCATGGGTCGCGAACCAGACGCTCCAGCGCGCCTGCCCTCTCGCGATCTCCTTCAGGGCAGCGGTGATCTGGCGACGATCATAGGCGGCCGGGCGCGCTTCGTCCTCGCCGGCCTGATAGCGCGAGGTCTGGACCGCGCGCGCCAGCGATATCGCCTGGTCGAGCAGGTCCTCGCGGGTGATATGCACGAAGGACAGGTTCGGCAGCCGGGTTGCCCAGCGCAACCGTTCCGCGACCAGGGCATGGACCGAGAATATCTTGAGGCCATATACGCCGTTCGCGCTCGCGGTGCGCGCCAGCATCATGTCGAGCAGGTCCTCCCCCTTGCCCAGCTGCTCCTGGAAACGGGGATGGAACCACTCATAGGGGTGGCCGAGCATGCCGGTGGATGCGATGGCTTCCCTCAGGAACGTCGTTCCCGACCGCGGTTCGCCACACAACGCATACCCTCGCATTCCATTCTCCGCTCATGAACGCGCCGGCGACTATCGCGGAAAATCGACGCTGTCAGCCGATTAGCGTAGGATAGCGTCACTACGAAAGATTACCCGCAAGAGCCCGCCATGGCGGGGAAACTGCGTTGACACGGGATTTCGGCAGCCTAACCGGTGCGCAGCCCGATTAGTCCGGGCACAGCGTTTTTGGGGGAACCGTTAATGCGGTCTGAGGGTCAAGCGGTCAGTGTTGTCATGCCTGTCCGCAATGCGATGCCTTTTCTGGACGAGGCGATCGCCAGCGTGCTTGGCCAGACGCACCGCAATTTCGAACTCCTGATCGGCGACGACGGCTCGACCGATGGCTCGAGCGAATGCATCGGGCAATGGGCGGCGCGCGACGCCCGGATTCGCGTGATCCGCAACGACGGCAAGGGGCTGGGGCCGTCGGGAAGCTCGAACTGGGTTGCCCGCAACGCGACGCATGGCTGGATCGCGCGCATGGACGCCGACGATATCTCCCGCCCCGATCGGCTCGAGCGGCAGCTGCTCGCCTTGCAGGCAAATCCGGACGCCGTGGTGATCGGCAGCCTTTTCGAGATCATCGACAGCGTTGGCGGGCGGATCTTCGGGCTCAACCGGCGCATGCTCCGCAAGATCGGCAATGATTTCCCCGCGGCGCACGCGTCGCTCATGTTCCGGCGCGACGCGTTCGAGCGCGCCGGCGGCTATCGCGACGCCTGCGACTATTGGGAGGACAACGACCTGATGCTGCGCATGATGCGGCAGGGAAAGGCGATCCTGCTGCCCGAAGCGCTCCTGCAATACCGGTTCAGCGCGACCAGCTCGCGCCTGGTGGCGGACGAGATCCGGGTGACGCGCGCGGTCGATCTGGGCACGCGCTGCCTGACCGCATATTCGATCCAGGGCCAGTATGAAGACATCCTCGAGGAGGAAGCGCGACGGGGCCCGCCGCCCATGGTGACGGCCAAGACCGTCGCCCGCCTGGCCTATGAGCGGCTGTGGCGCGGCGACGTCCGGACCATGCGGTCTTCCTGGGCGCGGCAGAACGCCAATATCCCGTGGAACGCCGGCGGGATCGCCATTCGCCTGTTCGAATCCTGGGCGATGCTCAATCCCGCGAGCCTGCGCCTGCTCCTCAAGCTGCGCGCGCGGTACAGCGACTGGCGTGCCCGCAATGTCATCGGCGCGGACGAGATCCTGGTCTGGACCGAGGAAAAGGCGGGCTGGCAGAAGATGCGCCTTCCCGACGCCGGCGAGGCATCCGTCCGCAGCGAGCCGGCGACGCGATCGTCGGCATCGGCGGACTTCACGACGCTGCTGGCATGAAGGCGATGGAACCGCCGGTGCCGCCCCCCTCTCCCGTTTCGAGCGGCGCAACCGCCGGGATATTCGATCCCCGGCCGCTCCCCCTGCCCAATCGCGGCGGCACCGATGCGCCTGCCTGCTCGGTGGTGATGACGGCCTATAATGACTTCCGCTTTCTCGACGCGGCGGTCGACAGCATCCTCGGCCAGGACTTTGCCGACTTCGAGCTGATCGTGATCGATGACGGCTCGGACGATCCCGAGCCGGTCGAGGCGCTGGCGGCGCGCGACCCGCGCATTCGGGTACTGCTGAACAACACCAATGTCGGCACCGCCGTGTCCGCCAATCGGGCGATCGCGCAGGCGCGCGGCGACATCATCGTCCGCCTCGACTCCGACGACATTGCCGAGCCCTCGCGGATCGGCAAGCTGGTCGAGGCCCTGCGTGCCGATCCCGAGCTTGGCCTGGTCGGCAGCGCGGTTACCCTGATCGACGAGGCCGGGCACGCGCAGCGCGTCGAGACGATGCCGGAAACCGATCTCGCCATCCGCTGGACGCTGCTGTTCCACAACCCTTTCTATCATTCCGCGACAGCCTTTCGCCGCGCGGCCTTCGATGCCGCGGGCGGCTACCGCGAAGACGAGCCGGTCTCGCAGGACCATTATCTCTGGTTCGACATCCTGCCGCACACCCGCGCGCGCAACCTGGCCGAGCCCCTCACCCGCTACCGCCTGAACTCGCAGGGGCTGACCGCGACGCATCCGACGCACAATCGCAAGCGCACCGATCCGATCCGCGAGGCGAGCTGGCGCGATCTCGGCCTCGCCTATGATCCGGACAAGGTCCAGCTGGGCAGCGATGCCAGCGATTATCTGCGCGGCGCCGATGTCCGCGATCCCGCGCGTCGGACGGCCGCCGAAGATCACCTGCTGAAGGTGCTGGATCACCTGCTCGCTGCTCGCCCGCTGCTTGCCCGCCCGGGCGAGCGGGCTGCGTTCGACCGGTTCGTCGCCGGGCTCCGGCAGCGCGTCGCGGCCGGACGCCGCACCTCGCTCGTCCCGCGCAAGATCCGCCGGGCGTGGCAATTGGCGCGCACCATCGGCCTTGCCCCCACCGCGCGGCTGGTGCTCGATCGCCTCTCGCGCGGGGCCGCGCCCGCCGCGGCGCCCCGCTCCGCTCGCCTGACCCATGTCGGCGAGATGGACCCGGTCATGGCCCTGTTCCACCAGGTCTCGCCCTATGCGGGGTTCGATCCGGGCGCCTGGCCCGCCGATGTGCAGGGCTGGGGTTCGGAAGACCCGGTGTTCCTCGACATCCTGTCGAAGCTGAAGCCGAAGCTGATCGTCGAGGTCGGCAGCTGGAAGGGCGCCTCGGCGATCCACATGGCCCGCCTCGCCAAGGCGCTGCGCCTCGACTGCCGGATCGTCTGCATCGACACCTGGCTGGGTTCTTCCGAGCATGTCCTCGGCCAGCGGCCCGAATGGCGGGACTCGCTGCAGTTCAAACACGGCTTCCCGCAGCTCTATTTCACCTTCCTCGCCAATGTCGTGCGCGCCGGCGTCGCCGATCGCATCGTGCCGCTGGCGAACAGCTCCGACAATGCCGCGCTGGTCCTCGCCGCCCGGAACGTCGCGCCGGACCTCGTCTATATCGACGGCGCGCACGAGGAGGACGCCGTGTACCGCGACCTCCGCAACTATTGGCGCCTGCTGGCGCCCGGCGGCGTGCTGATCGGCGACGATTTCGGATGGGAGGGCGTGCGCCGCGCCGCCGAGCGTTTCGCCGCCGAGGAAAATCTCGCCATCGACGCGCGCGGCGAGAAGTTCGTCCTGTGGCGGGCGCACGGCGCATGAGCGGGAGCATCCAGCGCGTCCTCGTGACCGGCGGCGCGGGCTTCATCGGCTCGCATCTGATCGATCGGCTGATCGGCCTCGGCGCCCATGTCATCTGCCTGGACAATCTGCTGACTGGTGCGATGGGCAATGTCGCCCATCTGGCCGGGCATCCCCGCTTCGAGTTCGTGCAGCGCGATGTCTGCGAACCGCTCGATCTCCAGGTCGATGCGATCTACAACCTCGCCTGCCCCGCATCGCCGGTGCAATATCAGCGCGATCCCGTGCGGACGACCAGGACGGCGGTGCTCGGCGCGCTCAACATGCTGGAGCTCGCCCGGCAGAATGGCTGCCCCATCCTCCAGGCCTCGACGAGCGAAGTCTATGGCGATCCGCTCGTCCACCCGCAGGACGAAAGCTACAGCGGCAATGTGAACTGCACCGGCCCGCGCTCCTGCTATGACGAAGGCAAAAGGTGCGCGGAAACGCTGTTCTTCGATTATCGGCGGCAATATGGCCTGTCGATCAAGGTCGCGCGGATCTTCAACACCTATGGCCCGCGCATGCAGCGCGACGATGGCCGGGTGGTCAGCAATTTCATCACCCAGGCGCTCTCGGCCGCACCGATCCAGCTCTATGGCGATGGCAGCCAGACCCGGTCCTTCTGCTATGTCGACGATCTGGTCGAGGGCCTGATCCGGCTGATGGCCACCCCCGGCGATTTCACCGGGCCGGTCAATCTCGGCAACGCCGCCGAGATCCCGATCAGCGCCCTGGCGGAGCGGGTGCTGTCGCTGACCAAATCCCGGTCAATGCTGCAATATCTGCCGCTACCGATGGACGATCCGCGCCGGCGCATGCCGCACCTCGCGCTTGCCGAGCAGGTGCTCGGATGGCGCGCGGCCACGTCCCTCGATACCGGCCTGATGCGCACCATCGACTATTTCGCCGGCCAGCCAGTGGCGTAAGCGATCCCCGGAGCGCCTCGGCGGCGCCCCGAGGATCCCGCATCAGAAGCGGAAGTCCACGCCCGCATAGAGCATGCGGCCATAGAGGTCATAGGTGGTGGCCGAGGTCTGGGTACCCGGGAAGGTCACCAGGCTCGTGTCGCTGAAGATCGGCGGCTTCTTGTCGAACACATTGTCCACGCCCAGGTAGAAGGCATAGCGCGTGCCCAGCGGCGCGAAGCGCACCTGCGCGTCGTGATACCAGAAGTCGCCGGTCCGCCGCGGCGTCGCCGAAGTCAGGTCGTCGACCACCGACGACAGGTAGTTGACCCGCCAATTGACCGTCACCCAGTCAAAGCCGAGCGTCGCCGACGCGTTCACCTTGTCGCGGAAGCCGGTGCCCAGGCGGCCACAGGCATAGCAATCGAGCTGGCCGAGTTCGTCCTGGGTCGGGCCGCCCGGATAGGAGGTCTGCTGCTGCTTGAGCAGGTGCGTCCAGCGCAGGTTGAAGTCGATCTTCGCGAACGGCAGCTTGGTCGAATATTGCGCCTGGGTGTCGATGCCCGAGACTTCGAACGAGCCGGTGTTCAGGTTGATCGCGTTGACGCTGGTCAGGTGGCCGGTGTTGTCGCGGACGATGTTGTTGCAGAAGATCGCTTCGCCGCCGCCGGTATAGCACTCGTCGAGCGAGGTCTGCTGGCCGATGATGCCGATCGCGTTCTCGACCTTGATGTTGTAATAGTCGACCGACAGGCTGAAGCCGCGCGCGAAGCGGGGCTGGAAGACGCCGCCCAGGGTGAGCGTCTTGGCGGTTTCCTCGCGCAGGTTCGGATTGCCGCCGGTGAAGCCGTTGATCGTCTGGATCTGCGCGGTCGAGTAGACGAAGCCGCCTGCCCCTGCCGCCGCCGCGATCGCCGGAACCGCACGGCACGCCGCCGACAGGTTGGTCACCGTGATCGGCGCGCCGTCACCATTGCCCGCGCGCTGGTCGCACGGATCGATCACCGCCGGGAAGGTCTCGTTCTGCGCCGAATAGAGCTCGGAGATGTTCGGCGCGCGCGTCGCCTGCGAATAGACGCCGCGGAAGCGGATGTCGGGGATCGGCGCCCATTCGGCACCGGCCTTCCAGCTCCACACGCCGCCGACCGTCGAATAGTCCGCATAGCGCGCCGCGCCCTCGATGCTCAGGCTGTGGAAGAAGGGCTTGTCCTTCAGGATCGGCGCGTTGAGCTCGATAAAGGCTTCCTTGACGTTGTACGAACCGCGCGTGTCGCTCAGCTGGTTGCCGAGCGTCAGGCCCAGGTTGGTCGCTTCGTCGAAATCCTCGGTGCTCTTCTCATGGCGATATTCGCCGCCGATCGCGAAGCCGAGCGGACCGCCCGGCAGGCGGAACAGGTCGCCCGAGACCGTCGCCGAGACGACATCCTGCTTCACCCGCGCCTCATAGCGGGTCTGCTCGCCATTGCGGGTCACATAGGCCGCCGCCGCGGGCGAGACGGTGTTGAAGCCGAAGATGTTGATCGGCACGCAGGCCGCATCGTTGTTGTTCGGATTGGCATCCGCGTTGATCGCGCAGACCGGTCCGTTCGGACCCGCCACCACATTCAGCGCATTGGCATAGTTCGGGCCATAGACGGTGCCCGACTGGGTGACGTCGCGGGTCTCGCCGTGCGTATAGTAGACGTCATAGCGCAGCGTCGGCGACAGGTCGCCGCGCAGGCCGACCACGCCGCGCCAGGTCTCGCGGTCGTTGCGGTTGCTGCGGTCGAAGATGTCGTTCGAACGGCGGCGGAACGGCAGCGCGGTAACCCCGGCATTGACCATCGCATTGCGGATCTGGGTGGGGATTAGCGGGTTGGTGATCGGGATGCCGGCAAAGGGCGATCCGTCGGCATAGACCAGGTCCGTCGATGCCACCGCCTGCGGCTCGAGCGAGCTCTGCGACTTGGACTTGGCATATTCGAACTCGCCATAGACGGTGGCGGCCGGCGCGATCTCGAACTTGGCCAGCGCCGAGCCGAGGTAGCGCTCGACCGGCAGCGCCAGATAGCGGTCGAAGTTGCGGTTGTAGCCGTCGATGTTCGCGCTCTGATACTGCTTCAGATTGTTCAGCGCGTCATAGGTGAAGGTGCCCGCGCCCGGCGCGAAGGTGCCGCTCGGGCTGAACAGGCCCTGTGCCGAGAAGGAGCTGCGATTGGGATTGTCCGTCGCGGAGAAGCTGCGGTCGCGCGAGCGCAGGCCATGGTCGAAATCGTAGCTGCCCGAAAGCACGATATGGCCGCGCCCGTCGGCGAAGCTGGTGCCGGCCACGGCCGAGATCAGCTGGCGCGGCGCATCGCCCTTGTCGCTCAGCGTTCCCTGGCCGTGCAGGCGCAGGCCGACGAACTCGTCGTCGAGGATGAAGTTGACCACGCCCGCGATCGCTTCCGAGCCATAGACGGCCGATGCGCCGCCGGTCACCACGTCGACGCGCTTGATCAGGTCGGTGGGGATGGTGTTCAGGTCGACGATCGACGTGCCCGGGATGCCGGCGACGAAGCGGCGGCCGTTGACGAGCACCAGGGTGCGCGACGAGCCGAGGCTGCGCAGGTTCACCGATGCCTGGCCGTTGCCGGTGGTCGAGAAATTGGTCGAGGTGCGGCTGATGTTCTGGCCCACGGCGGGCAGGTCGGCGAGCACGTCCTGGATGTTGGCGGCGCCGGTGCGCGCGATGTCCTCGCTGCTGACCACGGCGACCGGCACGGAGCCGGCATCGGCGCGTGCGATGCGCGAGCCGGTCACGACGATGTCACCCTGTGCTTCCTGGGCATCCGCAGGCGCGGTGGGACCCTCTGCCTGCTGCGCATGGGCGACGCCGCCTGCGCAGAGCGCAAGCGCGGTCGCCACGGGCGAGACCGCCCGGAACAGGGCCTGTCGATTAGGAAATTGACGCATGTTTCCTCCTGTTGATGCCATTTACCCGAAACCCCGCCCACACGGAGCCGACACACCGTGGTAACGCGGTTGCAACAAGGCTAGGTCAAATCCTACTGGATTAATATGGTATTTTGTGAACGATTGTTTTCGGGTTCGAAACAATTGATTGCTGCCCGCTCATGGCCGCTTGCGCATCCTTGCGCCGGTCCGGCGATATCGAGTCGGGCAGTTCCTCGGGAGAAGAATGCATGGTGACACGGCGCGGCGCAGTGATCGGAATGGCGACGACGGCTCTGGCGGCGCCGATGCTCGCCCGGGCATCGCGAGCGCCCCGGCTGTTCTTCGACTCGCTCAGCTTCCTGCCCGACGATCTGAACGAGATTACCGCAGCCGGGCTGGGCGGGATGATCGCAGACGTGTCGGACCTGATCGAGGTGCGCGGCGCCGACGGCGTGCCGCGCTACAGCCGCAACTTCGCGGCGAACGATCCGGCGATCGACCGCGCGGTGGCGAAGCTCAACGGTTCGAAGGTCGCCTGGCTGGCGCGCAAGGGCAGCGAGATCGGCACCCGCCCCGGCTGCGCGGTCTTCCTCCAGTTCCAGTCGACCGAGATGGGCGACGATCTCTCGCGCATCGCCCATTTCCATAACAAGGGCCTGCGCGTCCTCCAGTTCACCCATCACAACAACACGCAATATGCCGGCGGCGCGCTCGAGACGGTGCAGACCGGCCTCACGCCGCTGGGGATCGAGGGGCTGGCGGAGATGAACCGCCTGCGCATCCTGCCCGATGTGTCGCACGGCTCGGTGCCGACGATGCTCGAGGCGGCGCGGCGCTCGAAGACGCCGATCGCGCTCAGCCATGGCGCGGCGCGCGCGATCGTCGATCACCCGCGCTGCGCCCCCGACGAAGTGATCCGCGCGATCGCCGAGCGCGGCGGCGTGATGGGCATCTTCATGATGAGCTTCTGGCTCACCCGCAACAAGGTGCCGACTGTCGCCGATTATGTCGCGCAGATCCGCCATGTCGCCCGGGTCGGCGGGATCGACGCGGTGGGCGTGGCCAACGACTTCCCGATGGCCGGCCAGACCAACCTCATCAAGCTGAACAACGACAATGCCAGGGGCGTCGAGGAATATCTCGAATGGTGGCGCGCGCTGCGCCGCCAGGGCGTGCCCGGCTTCGAATGGACCCCCGAGCATGTCGTGATCCCCGAGCTCAACCGCATCGACCGCATGCAGCGCATCGCCGCCGCCCTCACCGCCTCGGGCTTCCGCGCCCGCGAGGTCGACAAGATCATGGGCGGCAACTGGCGCCGGCTGCTTACGGACGTGCTCGGCTGAGGCGCCGCACATGCGGGATGTGGGAATTATGCCCGTATCCCGCAAAAACTTCGCGCACGTCGGCTTTCGTCACATCCCTTGCACATAGCGCGCCTAGGCGCGACGAATTCCCGCCGGCGCTCCGCCGGACGGGAGCCAATGCGTACGGGAGTAGCCATGCCGATCGATCGCCGCACCTTCATCCTCGGCGCCTCGGGTGTCGCCGCCGCCGAGACGGGCGCCGCGACCGGCATTGCCCGCGCGGCGAAGGGGCGGAAGGGCTCGATCCAGGACATCGAGCATGTCGTGATCCTGATGCAGGAGAACCGCTCCTTCGATCATTATTTCGGTACGCTGCGCGGCGTCCGCGGCTTCGGCGATCCGCGCCCCGCGACGCTGCCCGGCGGCAAGCCGGTCTGGGCGCAGCGCCGCGCCGATCGCGACGGCGGCCAGATCGCCTGGCCCTTCCGCCTCGACTATACCAGCAGCAACGCCCGCTGCTTCACCGGGCTCGATCACAGCTGGAAGGACAGCCAGGCACGCTGGCGCAACTGGGACGTCTGGGCCGACCAGAAGGGCCCGCTGACCATGGCCCACCTCACCCGCGAGGATATCCCCTATTATTACGCGCTCGCCGACCAGTTCACGCTCTGCGACAGCTATCACTGCTCGCTCCAGGGCCCGACCGGCCCCAACCGCCTCTATCATTTCAGCGGCACCAACGGCCTGAGCGTCGGCCAGGAGGGCGAATATTGCGTCACCAATGGCGGCACCGATCCCAATCCGGGCGCCGACATGGCGAAGGACGACGACAGCGAAGGCCTGCCCTGGCGTACCTATGCCGGCCGGCTCGAGGAAGCCGGCATCTCCTGGAAGCTCTATCAGGAGATCGCAAATTATTCGGATAACCCGCTGGGTTACTTCAAGGAATTCCGCAAGCTCGACCGCGCCTCGTCGCTCTACAAGCGCGGCCGCGCCTATGTCGACTGGATCGACGGCGTCGCCCCGAAGAACCCCGAAAAGACCCAGGCGAAGCATCTGATCGCCGCCTTCGCCGCCGATGTCGCCGCCGATCGCCTGCCTGCCGTCTCGTGGATCGTCCCGATGATGGAGATGAGCGAGCATCCCGACGCCCCGGTGCCCTTTGGCGAAGTGCTGATCGCCAGCCTGGTCGCCGCGCTCACCGCCAATCCCAAGGTCTGGGCCAAGACCGCCTTCATCCTCAACTATGACGAGAATGACGGCTTCTTCGACCATGTCCCCGCCCCGATGCCGGCGATCGCCCCGCAATATGGCGCCAGCAATGTCGATGTCCGCAGCGAGACGTACCAGGGCGAACCGGTCGGCCTCGGCCCGCGCGTGCCGATGATGGTGATCTCGCCCTGGACGCGCGGCGGCTGGGTCAATTCGCAGCTGTTCGACCACACGTCGGTGCTGCGCTTCCTCGAGAAGCGCTTCGGTGTCGCCGAGCCCAATATCTCGCCCTGGCGCCGCGCGATCTGTGGCGATCTCACCTCGATGTTCGATTTCGACATGACCGAGCGCCAGCGCCTCGACACGCGCTGGGCCGCCGCCCTGCCCTCGGTCGCCAGCTATGTCGAGGAGACCGAGAAGCTCTGCAAGACCGCGCCGCCGCCGAAGATCGCGACGAGCAAGGGCGTCCCCGCCCAGGAACCCGGTACCCGCCCCGCCCGCGCCTTGCCCTATCGCTTCACCGTCGAGCCGGCCTGGTCCGATGCCGGCCTGACCCTGCGCTTCGTCAATGACGGGCCCGAGGGGATCGTGTTCGGCGTGCAGGACGAGACCGGCTTCCCCGGCTGGCGCTATTTCACCGTCGCCGCCGGCTCGCGGCTGGAGGAGCAATGGCCGCTCCGCCGCGACCGTCCGCACGCGCTGGTCGTGCAGGGCCCCAACGGCTTCCACCGCGCATATCGCGGCAACGGCCCCGCCCGGATCGAAGCGAGCATCGCCTGGCAGGACACCACCGGCACGCTCCACCTCGCCAATCGCGGCACCGCGCCGGTGACCCTCGCCAGCCACTGCGCCCACACCGGCGCAGGTAGCAGCCACAGCCTGGCTGCCGGCGCGGCGTTGCAGGTGCCGGTGCCGCTCGCCGACCATCATTGGTACGACCTGCTGCTCACCGGCGCCGACGGCACCCGCCTGCGCCTCGCCGGCCATGTCGAGACCGGCAAGCCCAGCACCAGCGAGCCGGCGGCTGCCTTCCCGCACAAGGCGTAGGCCGGTCGCCGTCACACCTCCACCGTCACCCCGGCCCTGAGCCGGGGTCCCGCTTCTACCGGTGGCGGAGGAAGAAGCGGGCCCCCGGATTAAATCCGGGGTGACGAAAGAGGGCACTTCGCCGACCCGAGCCGACTCAACTGTCATAACCCTGTTGCGAACCGCCCCTAGCAGCACCGCCGGACAAAGGCGGACGCAATGGAATCGGGCGCTGCAACGGACAAACTACTGAGCCCCCGCTTCCTCGTCCTCGCGGCGATGGAGTTCTGGGAGCGCTTCGCCATGTCCGGGATGAAGTCGCTGCTCGTGCTGATCCTGGTCGACCACGTCCTCGCCGGCGACCTTTCCCGCGTCCTCGGCGCCGCCGCCGTCCGCGACGCCAGCACCGCGATCTTCGGCCCGGTATCGACCACCGGGCTCGCCTCGCAGCTCTACGGCTATGCCAATGCGCTGATCTACCTCTCGATCCCGCTCGGCGGACTGGTCGGCGACCTGGTCGGCAGCCGGCGCCGCATGGTGGCGAGCGGCGGCGCGCTGATGCTGCTCGGGCTGATGCTGATGCTGAGCACCCGTAGCTTCCTGATCGGCCTGATCCCCTTCGCGATCGGCACCGGCCTGCTCAAGGGCAACCTCTCCGCCCAGGTCGGTCTGCTCTTCGAGGACGAGGCCCAGCGCCGGCGCGGCTATGCGCTCTATCTCGGTTTCCTCAACGCCGGGATCATCTGCGGGCCCCTGGTCTGCGGCGCGCTCGCCGCGTTCGCCGGCCCCGCCTATGCGATCGACGCGGCGGCGCTGGCGCTGCTGGTCGGCCTGGTCTTCTACGCCCGCAACGGCACCGAGCCCGCCCATGCCAAGACCCACGCCACGACCAGCCCGAAGACCAGCCCGCTCGCCGCCACCGCATTGCTGATCGTCGCCCTCGCCGCGATCTATCTCTGCTATTCGGCCTATGAGCAGCTGAGCAACATCTTCCTGGTCTGGTCCCGCGCCCATCTCGACCTCAGGCTCGGCGCCTGGACGATGCCCGTCGCCTGGTTCCTCTCGCTCGACGGCGCCTTCACCCTCGCGCTGATCGCCGTCTCGCAGCTCGCGATGCGCCTGCTCGAGCGCCGCGGCATCACGATCAGCGCCGCCACCCAGATCCTGGTCGGTTGCCTGTTCTGCGCCGCCGGCTATCTCGTCCTCGCGCTCGGCAGCACCCTCACCAGCGGCGCGCTGCCTTTGGCCTGGGCGCTCGCCTATCTGCTGCTGATCGACATGGCGATCGTGCTGATCTGGCCGTCGGGCCTCAGCCTCATCGCCGGGATCGCGCCGGGCCGGCTGGTCGGGCTATGGATGGGCCTCTTCTATCTCCACGGCTTCTTCGCCAGCCTGTGGGTCGGGTTCAGCGGCGTGTTCTACGAGCGGATGCCGGCCAGCCAGTTCTGGCTGCTCCATGCCGGGGTCGCGGCGGCCGGGGCGCTGCTCATGCTCGCCGCCGGCCTGCCGCTGCTGCGCGCCGTCCGCGCGCGTCAGGCGATCACCACCTCGGCATGCGCGAACGCCCTGGCATAGTCGCTGTCGAGCGGCTGGTCGGTCACCAGGATATCGACATCGGTCAGCGCCGCGGTCTGCACCAGCGCATAGCGCCCGAACTTCGACGAATCCGCCGCCAGCAGCACGCGCTTCGACGTCGCATAGGCGATCCGGCTCATCTCCGCCTCGCCCGGATGGAAGTCCATCAGCCCGCGCTCGATGCTGATCCCGCCGACCGACAGGATCGAGAGATGCGGCGAGAAACCGCGCACATAATCCTGCGCGCTGTGATCGGAAAAGGCGCGATAGTCGTAATCCATCTGCCCCCCGGCCAGGAACAGCCGGTTGTTGTTGATCCCGCCCAGGTCGTTCGCGACGCGCAGCGAATTGGTGATGACCGTCAGCGAGCGCCGCTCGACCAGCTGGCGCGCGATGAAGCAGCTCGTCGTGCCGGAATCGATGAACACGATCCCGCCATCGGGCACGAACTCCGCCGCGACCGCCGCGATGCGCTGCTTGGCGTCGGCATTCTCCTCCATCCGCTGGTGGAGCGGCCCTTCGAGCACCGGCGCGGCGATGCGCGCGCCGCCATGCTCGCGGATGATGACGCCCTGATCCTCGAGCGCGCGCAGCTCGCGGCGGATCGTCTCGTCCGACACCGCGAGATCCGTCGCCAGCGCCGTCACCGACAGCGTTCGTCCGCTGCGCAGCCGCGAGATGATCTCGCGCTGGCGCTGTGACCTCTTCTCTATCGCTCCCTCCATCGCTGTCTCCGCTGGTTGCGCGGAGAGACATGCTGGGCACCCAGATATTTGCAAGCAGGAATGCCGGGGCCGGCACGAAACCGGCCCCGGCCTGCGCGCCTCAGAAGCCGAGGCGAGCGGTCAGCCGCATCGAGCGCGGCGCCTGATAGTTCACCGGCGAGCGATAGTCGGGGTTGGTCGAGCCATCCCCCTGCTCGCCGAAATTGTTGTACGACGTCACCGACTTGCTGTTCAGCAGGTTGAAGATGTCGACGCGGATCGACGCATCCACGCTGTACGGCAGCGGCAGGCGGAGCGACGCGCTGACGTCGATCTGGGTGCGCCAGTCGCCGTTGAACGCGGTACCACGCGGGATCAGCTTGCCCTGGCAGTAATAGCCATAGCCGCGATAGGTGTTGGCATAGGCGTCGACGCTCAGCGGCACCGCGCCGATGCAGCTGTAATGCTGCGGCGACTGGACCACGGCATTGGCGCCGACGTCGAGCAGGTCGTTCAGCCGGTAGCTGCCATAGGCCTTGAAGTTGTGCCGGCGATCGCTGGGCAGATAGCCATAGGCGCCGTTGACGAAGCCCGGCGAGTCGAAGTCCGCGGTGCGGTTGATCGCGAGCTGGCCGTTCTCCGAGCGGACGCCGCCCTCGTAATTGCCCTTGTTGAAGGCGAGCGTGTACGAGGCCGAAAGGCTCCACTTCTGGTCGAAGGTGCGATCGAAGGTGAGCGTCACCGCGTCATAGTTGCGGCTCGGCTTGGGATAGCCGAGGTCCGATGCCTTCAGCGTCACCACCGGGGTCGAGCCATCGGGCAGCGAAGCGAGCTGCACGGTCACGTCGCGGCCCGGATTGGCGATGACGAACTGGCGGCCGCCCGGGAACGACGCCTGGCACTGCGCCGCGGTGAAGCCCTTGGTCATGCAATAGGCGCGGGCGCCGATATCGACCGAGATGTCCTCGATCACGTCCTTCAGCCGGCGATGGGTGAAATAGGCGCCGATGCGGACATGGTCGGCGAACTGGTGCTCGGCGCCGAAGATGAACTCATTGTCCGACTGCGGCTTGATGTTGCTGGCGATCGCGCCCGAGGGGTTGAACGCCGAACCGTCGGCCGAGACTTCGCAGTTCTTCACCTGGGTGTCCGGGCAGGCAGTGGTGTTGGCCACCGTCAGGATCGCCGCGCCCGCATTGGGCACGTTGCCCGCGCCGCTGGTGCCGGTGAACAGGTTGTAGCGGGTATAGGTAATCAGGCTGCCCGCGACGTTCAGATTGAGGTCGCCGGCCATCGGCAGGTGATATTGCGCATAGGATCCGAAGATCTTGGTGCGCCCGTCGCCCAGCGGATCGAACGAGGCGCCGACGCGCGGTGCCCAGAGGTTCCCCGATTCGAAGAACGACTTGCCGTTCACGCCCTGGTTGCTGAAGCGGTCGTTGCGCAGGCCGAGGTCGAGCCGCAGCCGGTTGTCGAACAGCGACCACTGGTCCTGGATGTAGAAGGCTTCGTTGCGGACATGCGCGGTGCCGTTCTGCGCATAGACGCGGGTGGTGTAATATTGCGTGCCGACCGCCTGGCCGATCCGCGCCGCCGATTCCGCGGTGACGGTGTAGATCTTGAACGCGCCGCCGCCGATCGTCTCGAAGGTCTGCGCCTGCGTGTCCTTCTCATGGTCATAGCCGATGCGGACATGGTGGCTGCCGAGCAGGTGGAACTGCAGGTCGACATCGCCGCGATAGAATTCGCGCTCATTGTCGGTCTTGCTATAGGCGTCGGTCACCTTGTTCGCGCCGATCTGGATGCCGGCCGGATCGGTCCGGTAGTCGGTCACCTGCGGGTTGGTGATGTCGAGCGGCACATTGCCCGAGCGCAGCTTGTTGACGCCGTACGCGCCCGACACGGTCAGCCAGGGCGTGATCGTGCCGGTGTAGCGGCCGACATAGTTGGCGCCGCCCGATCGGGCATCGGTGCCGCCGGTCTTGCCGCCCAGCGTGAAGCTGGTGCGATCCCAGTTCTGGCTGCGGTTGCGGGTGTCGTTGGTGGTGTCGAAATAGGTGAATTCGAGATGGTGGTCGCCGGTGATATAGGCGTCGACCTTGCCGCCCCAGAACGGGCTGGTGTTGACCACGCTGGTCGCGTTGTTCTGGTTCGCCGACGGGGTCATCGAGCGGATGTTGCGGAAATTGTAGAGGCCGTAGACGAACAGATGATCCTTGATGATCGGCCCGCTCGCCTGGAAGATCAGCTCCTGCCGGCTCGCCGTGGCATGGCGATAGTCGGTGGTGCGGGTCGAGGGCGAGGTGCTGCGCAGGTCGTTCGGCTCCCAGATGCCGGTCACGCTGGCATGATACTGGTTCGAGCCCGACTTGGTGGTGGCGACGACATAGCCGCCGGTCGCGCGGCCGAACTCGGCCGGGGCGCCGCCGGTCTTCACTTCGACGGTCTCGTAGAAGTCGAACGGCACTTCGGTCGGCTGGCCGCCCGAGACGAAGTCGGTGACGTTCAGGCCGTTGATGAAGAACGCGTTCTCGGTGAACGCCGCGCCGGCGATCGAGACCTGGTTGGCGAAGCCGCCGTTCGAGGGCGAGCTGCCCTGCACCGTCCCCGGGGTCAGCAGCATCACGTCGCGCAGCGAGCGGCCGATCGGCACGCGCTGGGTGAGCGAGGCGAGGTTGATCGTCGCGCCGACGGTGGTGTCCTGGAAGTCCGCGGTGCGCTGGCGCGAACCGTTGACGACGATCTCATTGCCGTCCTGGGCAGCGGGGGCCAGGCGGAAGCTGTTGGCGCCGCCGGTCTCGCGGGTCAGCGCGATCGCGCTCTCGGTATAGGGCGCATAGCCCTGGGCGGTGACGGTGAAGTCGTAATTGCCCGGAGTGAGCTGCGGGAAGGTATAGGCACCCGAGCTGTCGGTGGTGACCGCGCGGCTGACGCCCTTGTCCGACGAGGTGATCTTGACCTCGGCGCCGGCCAGCGGCGTACCGTCCTCGGCGGTCACCCGGCCCGATGCGGCGATGTTGGTATAGTCCTGCGCATGGGCGGACGGAGCGGCGAGGATCACGGCCGGAGCCGTGGTGCTGAGCATCAACAGCGCGCGCAGGGCTGCGCGCGACGAAAGTCGCGTATGGGCGAGCATGGGACCCCCAATGGTGATCGAAATTGCTGCGACCGGCGGGTTACCGTGCCGCAGCCGGGGCACTAGGCGCGCTGCGTGGATATTTTGTGACAATCGGGCATTAAACGCACAATTTATCGCAAAAGCCGGTCAACGCGTCCGATACCATCGTCTTGGCGACACCAAGGTCCAGCTGTGCCCGGATCGCGGCTCCCCTATCTTGTTCCGCATCGGCTCTCCTGATCCAAAGGCGCGAAACCCATGAAGATCCTGATGGTGTTCACCTCGCACGACACGCTCGGCGATACCGGCCGCAAGACCGGCTTCTGGCTCGAGGAGGGCGCCGCGCCCTATTATGTGTTCCGCGATGCCGGCGCGGAGGTCACCCTGGTCTCGCCCAGGGGCAGCCAGCCGCCGGTCGATCCCAAGAGCGACCTGCCCGAGAACCAGACTCCGGCCATGGCGCGCTTCAAGCAGGATCCGGAGGCGCAGCAGGTCTTCGCCAATACCGGCCTGCTCAAGGACGCCCGCGCCGGGGACTATGACGCGATCTTCTATCCCGGCGGTCATGGCCCGATGTGGGATCTCGCCGAGGACGCGGATTCGATCGCGCTGATCGAGGCGTTCTACGACGCCGGCAAGCCCGTCGCGGCGGTGTGCCATGCGCCGGGCGTGCTGCGCCATGTGAAGATCGACGGGCAGCCGATCGTGCGGGGCAAGCGCGTCACCGGCTTCGCCAACAGCGAGGAGGAAGAGGTCCAGCTCACCCATGTCGTGCCCTTCCTCGTCGAGGACGAGCTGGTCCGGCTCGGCGGGCGCTATGAAAAGGCGGCGAACTGGGAGAGCTTCGCGATCACCGACGGGCAGCTGGTCACCGGGCAGAACCCGGCCTCGTCCACCGCCGGCGCCCACGCGCTGCTCGCGCTGCTGTGAGCCGCGCCGCGCTCGCCCTGGCCCTCGCCATGACCGCCGCCCCCGCCACAGCCCAGAGCCTGTCCTCCACCCGGATCGGCGCGGTCCATGCCGAGGCGATCGATTTCGAGCCCTTCGCCGCGTTTCCGGCCGGCGCGCTGCTCGCCAAAGTGGTCGGCAACCCGACCGGACCCGGCCCCTATGTGGTGCGGGTGAAGGCACCCAATGACGTCCGGCTGATGCCCCACATCCATCCGGAGGACCGCATCTACACGGTGATCTCGGGCGTCTTCTATATCGGCTTCGGCAGCAAGTTCGATCCCGACAAGCTCCAGGCCTTTGGCCCGGGCAGCGTCGTCATCCTCCCGCACGACACCCCGCATTTCCACTGGGCACGGTCGGGCGAGTACGTCACCCAGGTCACCGGCACCGGCCCGCTGGGGATCGACTATATCGATCCGCGCGACGATCCCCGCCACGCGCGTCCCTAGAACCAGGCACGCACCCCGGCGACGAAGCTGATCCCACCCGTACCATCTCCCCGCGCCCGCGCATAATCAGCGGTCCGCCCGAAGCTACGCTCCCAGCTCACGCCCAGATAGGGCGCGAACTCGCGCACCCGCTCATAGCGCAGCCGCAGCCCCAGCTCGGCGCTCGACAGCCCCGCGCCCACGCCGTTCGCCTTCATGTCCTGCGCCGACAGGTTGAACTCCGCGCGCGGCTGGAGGATCAGGCTCTGGGTGATCCGCTGGTCATAGCTCCCCTCGATCCGCGCGCGCACATCGCCCTTGTCGGACAGGAACGCCGAGCCCTCCAGGTCGAACCAGTACGGCGCCAGCCCCTCGACCGCGAGCACCGCCCAGGTCCGCCGCGGCCCGCGCCCAAGGTCCTGCCGCACGCCGGCCTGCAGGTTCCAGTACGGATCGATCGCCCGGCCATAGAGCGCCTGCACCTCGGCGCCGTCGATCCCCTTGCGGAACACGCCCTCGCCCTCGGACTTGATCCACAGCCGGTGGATATCGCCACCCCACCAGCCTTCGCCCTGCCAGCGATAGCCGGTCTCGCCGCTGCGCAGCTGCACCTCGGCCAGGTCGAGCATCACCTTGCTCAGCTGCATCCCGCCATGCTCCATCCGCACCGCGCGCTGGGCATAGGCCATCGCCTCCGCCCCCCAGAAGCGATCCGCCGCCCGCCCCGGCACCGGAGCCGGCGCGGTCGCATTGCCAACAGGCAGATCGGTCCCGGATTTCTCGCCCTCACCCGCCATGTCGTGCCCCGCATGCGGATCGGCCGGTGCAGGCGTGGGGGAAGGCATCGGCATCGTCGCCATGTCATGCCCCTGATGCCCCGAATGGTCCTGCGCCATCGCCGGCACCGCCAGCACCAGCGCCGCCGCGCCGCTCAGCCACCGCGCCGTCATGCCGCCTCCCCCGCCAGCGGGCGGACCTGGACGGTCTGCATCATCCCGGCGTGCATGTGGTAGAGCAGATGGCAGTGGAACGCCCAGTCGCCCGGCTCGGCGGTGACGTCCCAGCTCACCTTGCCCCCCGGCGCGACATTGACCGTGTGCTTGCGCGGCGCATGGTCGCCATGCCCGGTCACCAGCTCGAAGAAATGGCCGTGCAGGTGGATCGGATGCGCCATCATCGTGTCGTTGATCAGCGTCACCCGCACCCGCTCGCCGGTCTCGAACGCCAGCGGCACCTTGGCGTCGGAGAATTTCACCCCGTCGAACGCCCACATGAAGCGCTCCATGTTGCCGGTCAGGTGCACCTCCATCTCGCGCCCCGGCGCCCGTACATCGGGATTGCGCTCGAGCGAAACGAGATCGCGATAGGTCAGCACCCGGTGCCCGACATCGCCCAGCCCCTGCCCCGGCTCGCCGGTGCGGTCGACCGGCATCGGCGCGATCGTCTGCACCCCCGGCCCCATCTTCACCTGAGGCGCATTGGCCGGATCGCGCATCTTCATGCTCATGGTGCCGTGGTCCATGCCCGGCATGTCGGCCATGCCGCCCATCGCGCCATGATCCATCCCGGACATGTCCATCCCCATGTCCTTCATCGTCGCGATCGGCCGCGCTCGCAGCGCCGGCACCTCGGCGACCATCCCCGCGCGCGGCGCCAGCGTCGCCCGGCCCATGCCCGATCGATCGACCGCCTCGGAGACCAGCGTATACGCTTGGTCCTCCGGCTCGACGATCACGTCATAGGTCTCGGCCACGGTGATCTGGAACTCGTCGACCACCACCGGCCGCACGTTCATCCCATCCGCCGCCACGATCGTCAGCTTCAGCCCCGGGATCCGCACGTTGAAGATCGTCATCGCCGAGGCGTTGATGATCCGCAGCCGCACCCGCTCGCCCGGCCGGAACAAGGCCGTCCAATTGTCCTTCGGCCCATGCCCGTTGACCAGATAGGTGTAGGTCGATCCGGTCACGTCGGAGATGTCGGTCGGGTCCATCCGCATCCCGCCCCAGTCGAAGCGATCCTTCGCCGTCTGCCCCCCGGCACCGGTGAGCGTCTGCTTCTGCCGGTTGAAATAGCCCGGCTGCTGCTTGAGCTTGCGGAAGATCGCATGCGGATGCAGCGGGCTATGGTCGGACAGCATCACGACATGCTCGCGATCGAAGCGCACCGGATCGGCATCGCGCGGCGCGATCACGATCGGCCCGAACAGCCCGACCTGCTCCTGCAGCCCCGAATGGCTGTGATACCAATAGGTCCCCGCCTGCACGATCGGGAACTCGTACATAAAGCTCGAGCGCGGCCTGATCCCCGGAAAGGAAATCCCCGGCACCCCGTCCATCTGGAACGGCAGCAGCAGCCCGTGCCAATGGATCGAGCTGTCCTCGTCGAGCGCATTCTCGACATGCACGCGCAGCCTCTGCCCCTCGCGCAGCCGCAGCAACGGACCCGGCACGCTGCCGTTGATCCCGATCGCATGGCTCTCGCGCCCGTCAACGCTGAGCATCTGGTGGGCGATGCGCAAATGGATGTCCTCGCCCGACACTTCAGGCAGCGCCCCCGGCGTATTGGTCTGCGCCCAGGCCGGGAACCAGCCCCCCAGCGCCACCCCGCCTCCGGCCATCAACACCTGCCGCCGATCCAACACGCCTGTCTCCCATGCGCGAGAACCGCGCTTATGGGAGTTACGCGGGAGAGCGGGATTGCCCTCCTGTGCCAGAGCATTTTCCTTAAATTCCCCTCCCTGCAAGGGAGGGGTTAGGGGTGGG
>JAEXLC010000108.1 GCA_023445495.1 Pseudomonadota bacterium
CCCCGGCACAAGGCCGGGGTGACGATAGAATGAAGGCGATGCACCTCCATCCCGAATGTCGATGCGACCCGGATCACCACCCCTGCGGCTGGCCCTTGTTCTGCTCGTCGAGCCACTTCTTCAGCGGAGCGAAATATTCCGCCATCGCCTTGCCCGACATTTCGCGCGAGCCGGTGAATTCCTGCAGCGCGTCCGGCCAGGGCTTGGAGGCGCCCATCGCCAGCATCTTGTCGAGCTTCGCGCCCACTTCCTTGTTGCCGTAGAAGGAGCAGCGATGGAGCGGGCCCTTCCAACCGGCCTGGTCGCACGCCGCCTTGTAGAACTGGAACTGGAGCACCCGCGCCAGGAAGTAGCGGGTATAGGGCGTGGTCGCCGGGATGTGGAACTTGGCGCCCGGATCGAAGCGGGTATCGTCGCGCGCCACCGGCGGCACGATGCCCTGATATTGCAGCCGCAGCTTGTCCCAGCCGGCCTGGTAGCCGTTCGTCGGGATCTGGCCCGAGAACACGCCCCAGCGCCACTTGTCGACCAGCAGGCCGAACGGCAGGAACGCCACCTTGTCCATCGCCTGGCGAAGCAGCAGGCCGATGTCCTTGTCCGCGCTGGGCACCTGGCTCTTGTCGAGCAGGCCGATCTGGACGAGGTAATCCGGCGTGATCGACAGCGCGATGAAGTCGCCGATCGCCTCATGGAAGCCGTCGTTCGCGCCGTCGAGATAGAGCGTCGACTGCTTGTTATAGGCGCGCTGATAATAATTGTGGCCGAGCTCGTGATGGATGGTCACGAAGTCGTCGGCATTGACCTTGATGCACATCTTGATGCGCAGATCGTCGACATTGTCGATGTCCCAGGCCGAGGCGTGGCAGACGACTTCGCGGTCCGCCGGCTTCACGAACTGCGAGCGCTGCCAGAAGGTCTCGGGCAGTTCCTTGAAGCCGAGCGACGAGTAGAAGCCCTCGCCCGCCTTCACCATCTTGAGATGGTCATAGCCCTTGGCCTTGAGCAGCTCGCCGACGTCATAGCCGACGCTGCCGGTGCCGGCGGGCGCGACGATGTCGTAGATATTGCCCCATTCCTGGGCCCACATGTTGCCGAGCAGATCGGCGCGGATCGGGCCCTTGGCGGGCTGGACCGCGCTGCCGTACTTCTCGTTGAGCTTGCGGCGGACATAGGTGTGCAGCGCGACATAGAGCGGCTTGAGATCGCTCCAGATCTTGTCGGTGGTCGCGGCGAAGGTGGCCGGATCCATGTCATAGCCCGAACGCCACATCGCGCCGACATCGTCATAGCCCAGACCCGTCGCGCCCTTGTTGGCGATGCCGACCAGCTTGGCATAGTCGCCGCGCATCGGGGCGCCGACATTGTCGTTCCAGCTGACCCACATTTCCTTGAGCCTGGCAGGATCGCGCTCCTCGCCCATCGCCGCCTCGATGTCCGATCCGTTGATCGGCTTGCCGTTCAGCGTGCCTTTGCCCGCGCCGTAGATGCCGGTGATCTTGGCCGAAAGGCCGGCCAGCTCCTCCGCCGCGCCGGGGGTGGTCGGCGCCGGCAGCACGATCTTGTTGCGGAGCATCGCGAGCTTGCGGCTGGTGTCGTAGTCGAGGCCGGCGACATTGGCGTACTTCGCCGCGCCCAGCGCGAGATCGACCTGGAGCGAGGTGAGCTTGGCGCCTTCGCGCGCGGTCATCGCCTCGGTGTCCTGGTTGATATAGGTGCTGTAGACCCAGTCGGCGCGCGCGGCGACGACGCCCTGCGCGCCGAGCTTCGCCTCGGCATCGGCGACGAACGCCTTGGCCTCTGCGGCGGTGGGCGTCTTGTCCTGCGCGCCGGCGGGCGCGACTACAAGGGCGGCCGCAAGCGCGAGCGCCGAAATACCGGTACGGATCATGGGAAGGCCCCTTTTATATCTGGATGGGGCCGAGGATGGAGCTGCGTTTCGGAGCGGTCAAGCCGCGAAGAAATCGGCGATCGCGCGCCCCAGCTCGGGCCGGGTGACGGCGCTCATGTGATTGCCCGGAATCTCGACGAAGGTGGCGTTGGGCAGCAGGTCCGCCAGGTCATGCGCCGAGCCGTTATGGTCGTCCTCGACGCCGGCGACGACCAAAGTTTCCTCGGTCAGCCGGGCGAGATGCGCTTCCTGGGTATCGACAAAGGTATCGAGCACCGGCAGCAGCGCCAGCGGATCGGCCTTGGAGGTCTTGAGGAACGCCTCGGTCAGCCATTCGCTCGAGCCGCGCTCGAACGTCCCGAGATTGGTGAGGACGCGGCGGAAATAGGTGCCGGTGCGCGAGGCCTCGGTGAGGCCCGACAGCCCCATGCCAGCCAGCATCACCTTGCGCGGGGTGGCGCCGCCATCGACGATCATCCGCACCGTGGTGCGCGCGCCGAGCGAATAGCCGCCGAGGTCATAGTCGGTGAGGCCGAGATGCTCGACCAGCGCCAGGCCGTCGCGCGCGGTGACGTCGGGCGGATAGCTGGCGGCGTCATGCGGCGCGGCGCTCATCCCGTGCCCGCGCAGGTCCGGCATGATGACCCGGAAGCCCTTTTCCGCGAGCTTCTGGGCATGGCCGTACTTGATCCAGTTGATCTCCGCGGTCGAGGCGTAGCCGTGGATCAGGACGGCGTCCCTGCCCTCGCCCATCACATGCCAGGCAAGCTCGGCGCCGTCGAAGCTGGCGAAGCGGTGCGTTTCAATCGGGAAGTCGGCCAACTTTATCCATCCAGCGTTTGACGAGGCTCGGGTTCTCGTCGGTCCGTGATGCCGGCAGGTGGCTCGTGTCAAGCCACGCGCGGTGCCAGCTCTCGCATCCCGAATGCTCGGTCGGCACGAAACCGCCCGGATCGTCGAAGCTGCCGATCGTCAGGTCGAGCCGGTCATGGCCATGCGCTTCGTAGGTAAGCGGGGTGCCGCACTGGTAGCAGAAGCCCCGGCGGGCGATCGGGGAAGACGGGTAGCGCTCGGGCTCGCGCTCCCAGCGGACATCGGCTTTGGCGACATTCTTGAACGCGATCGAGACGCCGCCGGTGGCGCGCTGGCACATGCGGCAATGGCAGAGATAGGCCTCGTCGTCGCGCACCGTCACCGCATAGCGCACGCGCCCGCACTGGCAGCCGCCGGTCATCTGCGTTTCCATGGTTGCACTCCTTGCAATTATTGCGACGCACAATGCACTCAGGTTGCAGATTGCAATCTATAAGTGTGCTTATTATGTGCGCGCTATGACCGAGAGTCTTGGATTCCTGCTGAGCGATACCGCGCGCCTGCTCCGCCGCCGTTTCGACGAGCGCGCGCGCAGCAGCGGCGCGAGCGTGGCGCAGTGGCGCGCGCTCAAGATCCTCTCGCGCCAGCCCGGCCTCAACCAGGGCCAGCTGGCCGAGCAGCTCGAAGTCGAGCCGATCACCGCGTGCCGGATGGTCGACCGGCTGGAGGAAGCCGGCTTCGTCGAGCGCCGCCGCGATCCCGCCGATCGCCGCGCCTGGCGGATCCACCTCACCGAAAAGGCCGATCCGGTGCTCGACGAGCTCCAGGAACTGGCCGGGGTGATGATCGAAGACGCGCTTCAGGGGTTGAGCTCCGTGCAGCGTGAAGAACTGGTCGGATCGCTCCAGGCGATCCGCGCGAACCTGAACAACGTTCAAGAGGGCAAAGAGGCCGCAAATGGCTGACGCAGATCCGAAGATCGAGAAGTCCGAAGAGACCAGGATCACCATCGAGAGCGAAGGCACGACCGTGCCCGAAGCTCCGGAGGCGCCCGTGAAGCAGAAGCGCGGGCTGCTGCGCCCGCTGCTGATGTTCGGCGTGCCGGCGATCCTGCTCGCGATCGTGGGCTATTTCTACTTCACCGGCGGCCACAGCGTGTCGACCGACAATGCCTATGTGCAGCAGGACAAGAGCTCGGTCTCGACCGATGTCGCCGGGCGCATCGTCTATGTCGGGGTGAAGGAGAACCAGGCGGTCAAGGCCGGCGACGTGCTGTTCCGCATCGATCCCGAGCCCTACAAGATCGCCGTCGCCCAGGCCCAGGCGGCGATCGCCGCGGCGCAGGTGCAGCTCAACACCGACCAGGTGAGCTTCCAGGGCAAGGGCGCCGACATCCAGGCGGCGCAGGACGCGATCCAGAACGCCCAGGAGAATTACGACCGCCAGAACGCGCTGATGAAGCAGGGCTTCACGACGCGGGCGAACTTCCAACAGGCCCAGCATGCGCTGGAGCAGGCGCGTGCGCAGCTGCAGAACGCGCAGGCCAGCTCGGCCGAGGCGCGCGCCAAGATCGCCACCGGCGCCGCGGTGCCCGGCGAGAATCCGGCGATCGCGGCGGCGCGGGTGCAGCTGAGCAAGGCGCTGCTCGACCTGCAGCGCACCACCGTGGTCGCGCCGGTCAGCGGGGTGGTCAGCCAGACCAAGAGCCTGCAGGTCGGCCAGCAGATGATCACCGGCCTTGCCGCCGTGACGATCGTCTCGGACAAGCCGGCCTGGATCGATGCGAACTTCAAGGAGACCGATCTCAACAAGATGCGGGTCGGCCAGTGCGCGATCGTCGGCTTCGACGCCTATCCGGGCCTGGAGCTGAAGGGCCATGTCGAGTCGCTGGGCGCCGGTACCGGCTCCGAATTCTCGGTGCTCCCGGCGCAGAACGCCAATGGCAACTGGGTGAAGGTGACCCAGCGCGTGCCGGTGCGCATCGCGATCGACGAGAAGAGCCCGCGCGCGCTGATCGCCGGCATCTCGGCAGATGTGAAGGTCGTGTTCAACGGACCTTGCAAGTAACATGGCGTCGGCAGCCCCCGGCCGCGCCACCAGGGCGGGTGAGGCGTCCCCCTCTTCGCCTCCCCGCCCGCAAGCCGCTCCCCCATCGGGGGGCGGCGCAGCGCTGCCGGTAAAGTACAAGGGCCTGCTGACCCTCGGCGTCATGATGGCGACGATCATGCAGATCCTCGACACGACGATCGCCAATGTCGCCATCCCGCACATGCAGGCGTCGCTCGGCGCCACGCGCGACACGATCAACTGGGTGCTGACCAGCTATATCGTCGCCTCGGCCATCGCGATCCCGATCACCGGCTGGCTTTCCGACCGGATCGGCTCGCGCAACCTGTTCCTGATCTCCACCGTCGGCTTCGTCATCGCCTCCGCGATGTGCGGCGCGGCGCAGACGCTGGAGGAAATGGTCGCCTTCCGCATCCTGCAGGGCATCACCGCGGCGTTCCTCAACCCGCTGAGCCAGACGGTGATGCTCGACATCAACAAGCCCCAGGACCAGCCCAAGGCGATGTCGATCTGGGGCATGGGCATCATGGTCGGTCCGATCATGGGCCCGCTGATCGGCGGCTATCTGACCGACAATTTCGACTGGCGCTGGGTGTTCTACGTGAACCTTCCCGTCGGCGTCGTCTGCTTCGCGATCCTGTGGTGGCTCCTCCCCTCGCGCCCGATCCGCAAGCGCCAGTTCGACGCGTTCGGCTTCTCGCTGCTCGCCATCGCCATAGCCTCGCTGCAGCTGATGCTCGATCGCGGGCAGGACCAGGACTGGTTCTCCTCCACCGAAATCTGGGTGGAGATGCTGGTGTCGATCGTCGCGTTCTGGATGTTCTTCGTCCACCTGTTCACCGGCAAGAACCCGATGTTCGAGCGCGAGCTGTGGAAGCATCGCAACCTCGTCACCGGCATCTTCTTCATGATGGTGATCGGCCTGGTGATGATGGCGACGATGGCGCTGCTGCCGCCGATGCTGCAGAGCCTATACGGCTATTCGGTGTTCGACACCGGCCTGCTGCTGATGCCGCGCGGCGTCGGCGTGGTGATCACGATGTTCGCGGGGGCGCAGCTGATCCAGCGCGGCTGGCTCGATCCGCGCTGGTCGGTCGGCATCGGCCTGGCGATCGCGGCGGTCTCGCTATGGGAGATGTCGGGCTGGACCATCGAAATGGGCAGCACGCCCTTCATCGTCTCGGGCTTCGTCCAGGGCCTGGGCCTGGGCCTGGTGTTCATGCCGCTCAACGGCCTGGCCTTTGCCGGACTGCCCCCGCATTTCCGCACCGAGGGATCGAGCCTGCTCAACCTGACCCGCAATATCGGCGCGTCGGTGGGCATCTCGGCGGTGAGCGCGATCCTCGCGCAGAACATCCAGCGCAGCCACCAGTATCTGGGCGAGCACGTCACCGCGACGACGATGAACGGCATGGGCTCGCTGATCCAGGGCATGGGCCAGCAGGGTGCGATGATTACCGGCATGATCGACGCCGAGGTGAACCGGCAGGCGGCGATGATCGCCTATCTCAACGACTTCTGGCTGATGGCGATCGTGACCGCGATCAGCGTGCCGCTGGTGGTGCTGCTGCAGAAGCCGGGTGGGAAAGTGGAGAATGATCCGGCTGCGGCGGGGCACTGAGCGCCGCCCGCCGGAACGGCTGCGGCTTCACATAGGCCAGGCTGCGCCACGCCCATTCGAGCGGGCCGCTGACGAAGTGGCGCATCCATAGATTGGCGAAGGCGACCAGCGCAATGATCCCGATCGTCGAGATCGCCGCCATCTCGGCCCAGCCGAACCGCCCCCACAGGTTGAAGCCCCAGGGCGCGAACAGGATGTACATGCCGACGATCTGCTGGAGGAAATAGAGCGAGAAGGCCATGCGGCCCGGCGCCTTGAACAGGCCGAGCACCGCGGCGCCCTGCCGGCTCTTCACCGCCAGATTGACCGCGGCAAGATGGCCCAGGCCGATGGCGATGCGGGCGAACTCGCCGGTGATCCACAGGCTGCGCGGACCGGCGGAGAAGCTGAGCGTCTCGGCCAGCCCGATCCACCGCGCGGTGAGCCCGAAGCCATAGCCGGCGACCAGCAGCCAGAGGTAGAAGCGCGCGCTCCGCAGCCCCTGGATCACGCCCCATTTCCACAGCGCGAGGCCGATCAGCATCGTGCAGAACGCCTCCAGCACGTCCCAGACCAGCCATTCGCTGGCGAGATAGCTCCAGTAGCGCCACGCATTCTTCGCATAGGGAAGCCAGCCGCCCTGATGCGCGGCATGCTCGCGGGCAACCGCCTGGGCATCGGGGACATGGGTCTCGAGCTTGCGCCATTCGGCGAGCGCCGCCGGCGCGCCCGCCTCGACCTTCTGCGCCAGCTCGGTCCGCGCGACATATTCGCGGGCGCCATATTCGGGAATGCCTAGCCCGGTGAGAACTGCCCAGCCCAGCCCCAGCACGACCAGCGTCTTCGGCCCCAGGGTGCGGAACGGGAAGAGGAACAGCGCGGCCAGCGCATAGATGTGGAGGATGTCGCCCGGCCAGAGCAGCACGAACACGTCGAACAGGCCGAAGGCGAGCAGCCACAGGTTGCGGCGATAATAGAGATCGGCGACCGCGACCGGCCCGTCCGGCGCCATCGCCTTGCGCGCCAGCACCATCATGCCCGCGCCGAACAGGAATTCGAGCAGGCAGCGCTGGGTGCCGGCGAAGAACAGGTTCACCGCCCACCAGGCATCGCGGTCCGCCGCGCTCCAGCCGATCAGCCGGACATCGGCCGAGAAGGTCCAGACGCTGGCGGCCATGTACGGCACGTTGATGTAGAAGATGCCGAGGATCGCCAGCCCGCGCAGCATGTCGAGCACATCGATGCGGGCCTTGCCCCGCACCGGCGTCAATCCGCCATTGCCCGTTTCCACCACGCGCCGCGACCCACCCCAGAGAAGCGACCGATCTAACGTGGATCAGTCAATTCCGCGTAAATATCGCGCCTGGTCGTACGTAGAGCCATGTCGGTCGAAGCATCTCGCGGATGTCACCGATCGGCGCTATCATCGCGGCCTCATGTAAGGGGGTGCTTATGTTGGGTCGCGGACTTGCCCTGGTTTCGGCTGCATTGCTGCTCGGCGCAGCGAGCGCGCCTCGCCCTGCACCGATCGAGCAGCTCGACGTCGCGCTGCACGAGCTCGTCCCCAATGGCGGCGACTTCACCCTGGCGACCATCCCGGCCGACGAGCGCGGCGTGTTCGCCCGCGCCCGGGTGGACCGTATCGAAGTCGATCCCGACGCGCTCGCGCTGGTCGAGGACAAGCAGAGCGCCCGCGCGCTCGCGGCGCTGCTGCTCAGCTATTATGCGATGCCCGATCCCGCGCGCGTCACCACCAGCCCCTCGCGCGTCGGCACCATGGCCGCGGCGGCGGGCGCGATCCTGCTCGGCACCAAGGTGATCGATCCGGTCGACAAGAAGCCCTATCGCGACGACGAACGCGACATCCCCGCCCTACAGCTCGGCTGGTTCCTGCCGGCGCGCGAAGGCCCGGAGGACGGCGCGATCCGTGCATCGCGGATGGTCGCGCTGCTCAACAAGGCGGGCGGCTGCTCGGGCCCGCTCACCGATGTGCTGGACAGCGCGGAGAAGCTGGGCAACCGCGAGGCGACCGAACTCGCCCGGCGCGTGCGCAAGGATCTGGGCCGCTCGATCTACCCGCCCGACTATAGCTGCGGCGGCTGATTTCCGCTGCGCCGGCACGCGCAACAAATTATTACACCTGCGTAACTTCGCACCCGCAACATGTAACCGTGTAACCGCCCTATAATGATGGAAATTCCGCTTTTTCCGGCGCCGTCCTGGCGTGGCCAAACGAGATTTCCATGCGCGAACGAATTGCCAACCTCCCCCTCGCCACCAAGACCACGATCATCACGATCTCCAGCCTGCTGGTCCTGGCGCTCGCTACCTTCGTGCTGAGCGACCGGGTGCTGACCGCCGATGCCGAGCGCGTCGCGGCCGAGCGCCAGGAGACCAACATGCGCGTCGCCTGGAAGGTGCTGAACGACGAGGGCGCGTTCCGCGCCGACGGCAGCGACCTCTATGTCGGCGAGCACAAGCTCAACGGCTGGACTCAGCCGGTGGACGAGATCAAGCGCCTGGTCGGCGGCACCGCGACCATCTTCGCCGGCGACACGCGCATCACCACCAATGTGCTGAAGCCGGACGGCAGCCGCGCGGTGGGCACGCCGCTCGCCGCCGGCCCCGCCAAGGACGCGGTGCTCGGCCAGGGCAAGCCCTATCGCGGCACCGCCGAGATCCTCGGCAAGCAGTTCTTCACCGCCTATGATCCGATCAAGGACGCCAGCGGCAAGGTGGTCGGCGTGCTCTATGTCGGCATTCCGCGCAGCGACGTGCTTTCGGCGATCCAGTCGGTCCGCTCGTCGATGGCGATCACCGCGACGCTGATCACGCTGCTCGTCACCGCGATCGGCTTCCTGATCGGCCGCGCGATGTTCCGCCCGCTCTCCCAGATGACCGATGCGATGGGACATCTCTCGGCCGGCGACACCGCCGTCACCATTCCGGATCGCCGCGGCGAGGACGAGATCGGCAAGATGGCGCGCGCGCTCGAGCGCTTCCGCGTCGCCGCCAACGACAAGGCCGCGGCCGAGGCCAAGCACCGGCTCGGCGAGATCGAGCGTGAAAAGGCGATGGCGATGCTGGGCGGCGCGCTGGAGCGCGTGGCCGGCGGCGACCTGACCGCCGATGTCGGCAAGGATTTCCCGAGCGACTATGCCGAGCTTGGCGGCAACTATAACGGCGCGCTCTCCAGCCTGCGCGCACTGATCGGCACGGTGATGGAAAGCACCGGCGCGATCCAGACCGGGTCGATGGAAATCGCCGCCGCGTCGGAGGATCTTGCCCGCCGCACCGAAGGCAATGCCGCGAGCCTGGAAGAGACGTCTGCCGCCGTCACCCAGATGAACCAGCGCCTGCGCGCCACCGCCGACGCCGCGAGCCAGACCGTCACCCGCGCCGATGCCGCGATCGCCGTGGTCGGCTCGGGCCGCGACACTGCCGATGAGGCGGTGCAGGCGATGAGCCGGGTCAGCGAGAGCGCCAAGGGCATCGACTCGGTTATCGAAGGCCTAGACAAGATCGCGTTCCAGACGCGGGTTCTCGCGATGAACGCGGCGGTCGAGGCCGGCCGCGCCGGCGAGGCGGGCCGCGGTTTCGCCGTGGTCGCCGACCTGGTCTCCGCGCTCGCCATGCGCGCCGAGGAGGAAGCCAAGCGGGCACGCGACCAGCTGACCGTCACCCAGGCGGAGGTCGAGACGGCCAAGGGCGCGGTCGAGCGTGTCGATGGCGCGCTTTCGGAGATCGTCGACACGGTGGGCGAAGTCCACCAGCTGCTCGGCACGATCGCTTCGGACAACCAGGCGCAGTCGACCGCGATCGGCGAGATCAGCACCGCGATCGGCACGATGGACCAGGCGACCCAGCAGAACGCGGCGATGGTCGAGGAAACCTCGGCGGCGGCGCGGGCGCTGACCGACCAGGTGAGCCGCCTCGATGCGCAGGCGAGCACCTTCCGCATCGACGATGGCGGGCGCCGCCCGGCGGCCGCGTCGGCTACCCCGCGCAGCTTCTCGCCGCTGCCGAACACCCGTCCGGTGCCGGCCAAGCCGATCGGCGATGCCGAGGCCTGGGCGAGCTTCTGACGGCGCAGCCCAAGACGACCAGCCGTCATCCCGGCGAAAGCCGGGATCTCGTGCGGCTCTTTTCCCGCGCCATCGCCTGAGATCCCGGC
>JAEXLC010000126.1 GCA_023445495.1 Pseudomonadota bacterium
GAGACCCCGGCTTCGCCGGGGATGTCGGTGACGGGTCGGGATGACAGCTAGAGCGTGAGCCGCCGCCCTTCCCGCGCACTCTCCCGCGCCAGCTCGGCGATCCGCAGCCCCAGCACCGCGTCCTCGCCCGGTACCGGCGCGGGGCCGCCCTCGGCGATGGCGCGGGCGATGCCGGCATAGAAGCCGCGATAGTCGCCGGTCTCGGTCGGCACGATCTCGCTGCTGCCATCGGCACGAGTGAGCGTGCCGTGGAACTGCGCTTCCTCGTCGCCCACGCCCGGATCGGTATAGCGCGCGCCGTCCTTCACTCGCGGCTCCTGCGGATCGAGGCCATGCTTGGCGAAGTCCGCCCTGGTGCCGTGCAGCCAGAAGCGCGGACGCGGCGTGACGAACAGCCGCCCGGCCGAGAGCGTCACCCGGCGCTCGCCGTAGAAGAGCGTGATCTCGAAATAATCGTCGGTCCGTCCGCCTTCGCGCTGGACGGCGATGTCGCCATAGACCGCCTCGGGCGCGCCGAACAGCTGGAGCGCCTGGTCGATCAAATGCGGGCCGAGATCGGCGAGGATACCCGCCCCGGCCTCGGGATCCTCCTTCCAGGCCTGGGCGAGCGCGGGGCGGAACCGGTCCCAGCGCAGCTCGGCCAGCATCACCTCGCCCAGTGCCCCGCTGTCGAGCAGCTTGCGCACGGTGAGGAAATCGCCGTCCCAGCGGCGATTGTGGAAGGCGCTGGCGATCAGGCCCTTCTCCCGGGCAAGCGCGACCAGCGCTTCGCCGTCGGCGACATTGGTGGCGAAGGGCTTGTCGATCACGACATGCTTGCCCGCCTCCAGCGCGCGCCGGGCGAGCGGAACATGCGTGTCGTTGGGGGTGGTGACGACCACCAGCTCGATCGACGGATCGGCGAGCAGCGCATCGGCATTGGTCACCGCGACGTCCGGATAGCGTTCATGCACCTGGTCGGCGCGCGAAGTGGCGATCGCCGCCAACTCCAGCTCGGGCACCGCGTCGACCAGCGGCGCGTGAAAGGCGAGCCCGCC
This sequence comes from Pseudomonadota bacterium, assembly GCA_023445495.1. Taxonomy (GTDB): domain Bacteria; phylum Pseudomonadota; class Alphaproteobacteria; order Sphingomonadales; family Sphingomonadaceae; genus Sphingomonas. The sequence continues at coordinate 1,038 of JAEXLC010000126.1, forward strand.
CAGCCCATAGCCGATAACTCCGGTGCGGATCATGCGCTGCTCCTTGCTCTAGGTCATTTACGTCATCCCGGCCTTGAGCCGGGATCCCTCTTCTTCCGCCGCCTAGAGACAGCGGGACCCCGGCTCAAGGCCGGGGTGAAGAAGAGAGACCTGCACCCCGTGAACGAAGAAAAAGCGTGATCCCGACCCACGAGCCAGGATCACGGAGGGGAGCCGTTCAGATCGCGTATTTCGCCCGCTGCGGCCGGCTGAGCATCGCGTTGGCCGCATCGTCGCCGAGGAACGTCTCGGCCTTGGGATCCCATTTCAGGCGGCGGCCGGTCTTCATCGCGACATGGTGGAGCAGGCAGGTCGAGCAGGCGCGGTGGCCGATCTCGGCGGGCGCGCTTACCGGCACGCCCTTCAGGATCGCATCGAGCCAGTTCCGGTGCTGCTCGGGCGCCTTGTAGAGCTGGATCTCGTTCGGCCCGATCACGCTGGCGAGGATCTTCGGATCGCTCGCGGTCAGCGGCACCTCGGCCGGCTTGGAAGGATCGGACGAAGAGACCGCGCCGGTGCGCTGGACGAACACCCAGCCCTTGTCGCCGATGAACTTCACGCCATTGGGCAGCGCGCCGGAGATCGTCATCGTCACGCCATTGGCATAGCGGGCATGCGTCTCGAACGGGCCGTGCACGTCCCACAGGCCGGACCTGGGGAATTCGGCACTGCCCCAGATCTCGACCGGGCCCGAATGCTCCATGTCCATGCCCCAATGGGCGATGTCGACATGATGCGCGCCCCAGCCGGTAATCATCCCGGCGCCGAACTGCTCCACGCGCAGCCAGCCCGGCCGATCCTCGAAGCTGTTCTGCGGGTGGACGCGGATCTCGGTGTAATATTGCTCGGGGGTGGTGCCGAGCCAGGCTTCGTAATTGAGGTTCGAGGGAATCGGCATCTGCGGCGCCTCGGGCCCGGAAGGATCGCCCGGCAGCCCGATCTCGACATGCTTGAGCTTGCCGACCCGTCCGTTGCGGACCAGCTCACAGGCACGGTGGAATTGCGGCCAGGGGTCCTGCCCGCGCTGCTGCGAACCGATCTGGAGGATCCTGCCGGACTGTTTCACTTCGTCCGCCATCCGCCGGCCCTCGGCGATGGTCAGCGAGGCGGGCTTCTGCAGATAGACATGCTTGCCCGCCTGCACCGCGTGCACAGCCAGCGGGGCGTGCTGGTGATCGGGGGTGGAGACCAGCACCGCGTCGATATCCTTGGCGGCAAGCAGCTCGCGATAATCGGTATAGCCGCGGGTGCCCGCATAGGGCTTGCCGGTACTGGCGGCATAGCGATCGTCGACCAGCTGCATGCCGGCGCCCAACCGCTTGGTATCGACGTCGCACACCGCGACGATCTGCGCGTCGGCGTGCTTGTGGATCTCCTTCATGTCGTGGACGCGGCTGATCCGGCCGACGCCGATCGCGCCTATGGTCACGCGGTTGGAGGGAGCATTCCGGCCGAATACGCTCGACGGCACGATCATCGGCGCCGCCACCGCTCCGATCGCCTGGCGTCTGGAAAGCCGCATGCCCCTCTCCTCCTCTCGTGGTTCAGGCCGTGATGGGCCTCGTTGCGTTCTTCTGTGCGGTAAGCACCAGCTCGGCGGCGAGCAGGGCCTGGTCCTGGTCCTGCGCGAGGCTGGTGCGCTCGACGATGTCGGTGATGAATTGCGGGCCGAAGGGCAGCGGCATCTTCGAGCAGTCGATATAGCGCACGCCCTGCTTGTCGCAGATCAGCAGGTGGTTGCCGCCGGGGCGCCCGGCGATGTCCACGTACTTGCGCAGCTCGATATAGCCCTCGGTGCCGAGGATGAAGAGCCGGCCATCGCCCCAGGTCGGCAGCCCGTCCGGCGTGAACCAGTCGACCCGGACATAGCCGGTGCCGCCGTCGCCGGTGAGCGTCATGTCGCCGAAATCCTCGAAGCCCGGCTTGTCCGGCCATTTGAGGTTGCCGGTCTGCGCCGCCACGACATGCGCGGTCTTCGATCCGGTGTAGAACAGGAACTGCTCGGCCTGGTGGCTGCCGATATCGGTGAGGATGCCGCCATAGCGGGTCTTGTCCCAGAACCAGTCTGGCCGCCCGGTGCCGACACGGTGCGGCGCGAGGTTCACCGTCTGGATCACCTTGCCGATCCGCCCCTGCTGGACGAGCTCGCCGGCATGGACGGCGGCGCGCACTTCCAGCCGCTCGGAATACATGATCGCGAACTTGCGCTTCGTCTCGGCGATCGCCTTGCGCACCTCGGCAAGCTGCTCGAGGCTGGTGATCGCCGGCTTGTCGCCGAGATAGTCCTTGCCCGCGCGCATCGCCCTTATGCCCAGCGGCGCGCGGAGGTCGGGGATCGGCGCGCCGACAATCAGCTGGATCGCCTTGTCGCCCAGGATCTCGTCCTCGCTGCGGGCGAGCTTCACGGCATTGCCATAGCGCTTGCGGAAGGTGTCGACCTGCTTCGGATCGGCCGAATAGAACGCCTTCAGCACGCCGCCGCCGCGGATCATCGCGTCGGTCATCGAATAGATATGCGCATGGTCGAGCCCGATCACCCCGAAATCGACGCGGTGCTTCACCCCAGGCTCCGGCCCGGTAGGCGCGGCATTCTCCGACGGCGCGTTGCCCGAGCTCTGCGACTGGGCAAGGACTTCGGGGGGCAGCATCGCGGCAATACCGGCAATGCCGAGGATCGAACGACGGTCCATCTCGGGCTCTCCTGTCACTTCGCCGGGGTAGCGGCGGTCTTCCAGTTGATAACGTGATAGGTTGCCGGGGTCCCGCCCGCATTGCGCAACGCATGTGGCGCGTTCGACGCATTGAAGATCACCGAGCCGGGCCCAAGCCGTTCCCATTTGCCGCCCGACAGCGTCTCGACGGTGCCGGTGTCGACGATCACCAGCTCCTCATTGGGATGGGTATGCGGCGGGTGCGAGGACAGGCCCGGGTTGAGCGTGGTGACGTGCATCTCCAGTTCGGCCAGCGTCGCGGTCGGCTGGCGAACGAGATTGCGGATCTCGCCGACATCGGTCTTCTCGATCCTGAGCTTGTTCCAGTCCCACACCGCCGGCCCGAGCAGGTCGTGCTGCTGGGCAAGGGCGCTGGCGCCCCATCCGCAGAGCAATGCCGCACCTGCGACGAACACATCCCTTTGCGTGATTCGCATCACCACTCTCCTCGTCCGCGCGATCATTCGCCGCTTGGGACGAGGGAGTGATAACCGCAATTGTCCGAGTTTTGAACCCTATTTTTCGAACACTGCCGCCGCGCCGCCATGGGCCGCAAGATCGAGGGTAAGCGCCTCCCCGCCCGTCACGCGCTTCTCGGTGAGGACCGGCGCATCGGGTTGCGCCCCGTCCGCCCAGAGCCGCATCGTCGCGCCGCGTTCCCCGAGGAAGGCGAGCGGCACGGTCACCTTGCGCGCCGTCTCGCTGTTCATCGCGCCGAGATACCAGGTCCGGCCCTTGCGCCGCGCCAGCACGATATACTCGCCGGTCTCGCCCGCGAGATAGCGCGTCTCGTCCCAGCTCGCCGGCACCATCTTGATGAAGTCGAACCCCGCCGGGCTCGCGGCATAGGTATCCGGGCTGTCCGCCACCGCCGCGACGGGCGAGAGGAACACCACATACATCGCCAGGCCATGCGCCCGCGTCGTCTGGACGAACGGCAGGTCGTTCCGGATGCGGAAGGCCTCGGGCGTCACGTTGCGGAAGCCGCCCGGCGTATAGTCCATCGGGCCGATCAGCCCACGGGTGAAGGCGAGCATCACATTGTGGCGCGAGGTCGCCCGCTTGCTCCACTTGTTGTACTCGGCGCCCATCACGCCTTCCTGCGTCATGAAGTTCGGCCAGGTGCGCGCCAGCCCGCGCGGCGGGAACGCGCCGTGGAGATCGACCATCAGATGATGCCGCGCCGCCGCGCCGAGCAGCTTGGTGTACCAGTTGACCATCCACTGGTCGTCGCGGTCCATGAAATCGACCTTGATGCCGGCGACGCCCATCTTCTCGTAGAGGCTGAGCGCATCCTCCATCTGCTCGTCGAGCGCCTGCCAGTGCATCCACAGCCAGAGCTTCACCTTCTTCGACTTGGCGTAATCAGCGACTTCCTGGAGGTTCAGCGCATCGGCCCATCGGGTGATGTCGACGCCCGGGCGGCGCACCCCGCCCCCGCCGGCCCCGGCATACCAGCCCTCGTCGATCATCGTGTAGGGCAGGCCATTGGCGGCAGCGAAATCGATCAGCGCCTTGGCAACCGCAGTGGTACTGCGCTGGCCCGGCAGCGAGGCGATCACCGGGCCGCTCCACCAGTCCCAGCTTGTCAGGCCCGGCTTGATCCAGCTGGTGTCCTCGATCCGGCTCGGGCTCGAGAGGTTGCTGACCAGAGTGCTCTCGTTGAGCTTGCCGAGCTGGTCGGCGAGCATCACCACGCGCCAGGGCGTGACGATCGGGCTGCCGACGCGGGTGTGCACCGCGATCCGGTAATCGTCGAGCGACGGCGACAGCTTCACCTGCAGCCCCGCCCCGCCGTCCCCGCGTCCGGTCAAATACATGCCGGCAAAGTCGATCAGGTCCGCCTCGGTGATCGCGAAGGCGGCCTTGCCGGTCTCGCAGGCAAAGGGGAGATCGAACAGGTTGTGGTCGCGCAGATGCGGCACGTCGACGGGGTCGAACTCGCCCTCATGGCTCGATCCGAACTTGCCGACATTGAAGCCCCAGCATTTGTAGCTGGGCGGGAAATAGAAGCCGGTGCGATCATAGCGGACGATCGCCGCCGCGGTGGCCGGCTGGACGGGCACGACGGTGCGGAACGCCACCCCGTCATCATAGGCGCGCAGCACGATATCGAGCCGGCGCTTCGCCCCCGCCTTCTCCTGGAAGTGCACGGTGAGCTGGTTGTAGTGGTCGCGCCCTTCCGAGGCGGTACCCGCGACGATCGGGTAGCGCGCATCGGCGCTCGCGGTCTCGGAACCGGTAATCGCCAGGTTGTAGCCCAGCGTATCCGCATCGAGATCGAGCAGGATCGGCGACGGCGCGATCACGATGCTGCCCGCACGCGAGATCGCATAGACCGGCGTGCCCTGCCCGTTCAGCTGAATCGAGATGCGATTACTGCCATCGGGCGAGACGGCGGTGAGCAGCTGCTGCGCGGAAGCGGGCGCCGCGGTGAGCAGCGCGATTGCAGCGATAGCGAGCCTCACGCCTTGTGCGCCTTCAGCACCGGGGCGAGCACCGTCTCCATCGCGACATAGCCCTGCTCGGTCGGGTGGACGCCGTCATAGGCCATGCCCGGCTTCATCGCGCCCGCCCCGGTCGCCAGCACGCCGGTATAGTCGACATACGTCGCGCGGGCCCGGCGGGAATACTCCGCCAGCCAGGCATTGATCGTGCGGATCGGCTCGACCGTCGCCAGCCCCGGCCGCCAGGGAAAGCGATCCGCCGGCGGCACCGAGGCGAGCAGCACCTTGATCCCGTTGGCCTGGGCCAGCTCGGTCATCATGCGCAGGTTGTCGCAGCTCTGCGGAACGGTGATCTTGCCCGTATTGCCGGCGATGTCGTTGGTGCCCGCCATGATGTGGATCAGCCGCGGCTTGAGCGCGATCACATCGGCCATCATTCGCAGCACCATCTGCGGCGTGGTCTGCCCGCTGATCCCGCGGCAGATCCGGCCGGGCGTGAAGAACGCCGGATGCCTGGACTGCCAGCCCTCGGTGATCGAATCGCCCATGAAGACGATATCGACCTTGCGGCCCGATGCGATCAGCTTCGCATTGTCGGCGGCGTAGCGGCCGAGCCAGGGCCAGTCTTCCTTGAGCTGGCGCTGATGCTTGTCCTCCCAGCTCTCCTGTGCCTGGGCGGCCCGGGCAGCGGCGGGGAGCATCAGCGCTCCGGCAAGGAAACCACGGCGGACGATCGGCATCTCGGCACTCTCCGGCATCGTTAGATACCGGTAACAGTAGCGCCGGCCGGGCGCGCAAGGAAGCGCCCGATGCGGGATCGGGCGCTCCGAAGAAAAGCACGCAAGTTCTGGCGAAACGGGCCGTTTAGTGGATCGGCCCGGTGTTGTGCGCGGATATCGGCGTCGGGTCGGACAGCGTAACGCGCACCAGTTCGTTTCCTTGCCGCCGGAGGGGAGTATCCGGGGTCCGGCGGCAAGTGAACGACTTCCCCGATCAGTGGATCGACGTGCCTCCGCTCGCCTGCGTCACCGGCGCACGGCCGGCCACGATGGCGAAGACGCACAGCGCGACATAGCAGAGCGCCGGGACGATCAGCGCGAAGCTGTAGCCGTGCGAGCCCGAGACCAGGCCCACCAGCAGCGGCAGGATCGCGCCGCCGACAATGGCGGTGCAGAGCAGGCCCGAGGTCGATTCCGCGCTCGCGGTCGAGCGCTCCAGGGTGAGCGTGAAGATCACCGGGAACATGATCGAATTGAACAGGCCGATCGCCAGCGCGACGAAGCCGGCGGTGACGCCGCCCACTGCGAAGACATAGAGGCACATGGCGGCCGCGATCGCGGTGAACAGCGCGAGCAGCTTGTGCGCCTTCACCACGGTGAGCAGGCCCGAGCCGATCGCGCGGCCGACCATCGCGCCGAGCCAGTAGAAGGCAACGGCCTTGCCGGCTTCCTGCAGCGAGACGCCGTGCACGCCGTCGCTACCCATCGCATAGCCGAGCAGCGGCACGCTGAAGGCGGCGTCGGACTGGCCCCAGATCGCGTTCGAGTTGAGGAACAGCGCCATCTGCGTGCCGATCGACACTTCGGCGCCGACATAGAGGAAGATCGCCAGGCCGCCGAACAGCGCCCATTTGGACGAGAAGGCGGCAAACAGGCCGTCGCTGGTCGTGGCCGGTGCCGGCGCCGCCTCGGTGACGACGCGGCGGCTGAGGAAGAAGAACACCGCCAGCGCGGCGATCAGGCCGCAGATCCAGAAATAGGCGGAATCGATGCCCTGCAGCGCCTGAGCGCGGATTTCCGGGGTGATCGTCGTGCCTTCCTTCACCTCGACTCCCTGCAGGAACAGGTGCGCGCCGAGCAGCGGGCCCAGGAAGGTACCGAAGGAATTGAAGGTCTGGCTCAGCACCAGGCGGAAATGGCTGCCCTTCGGGTCACCCAGCGCGGCGGCGAGCGGGTTGGCCGCCACCTGCAGCACGGTGATGCCGCTCGCCATCACGAACAGGCCGAGCAGCACCAGCCAGTAATTGGCGGCGTTGGCGGCGGTCAGCATGATGAGGCAGCCGGCGATCATCGTGACCAGCGCGGCGATGATCGAAGGCACCGCCTTCAGCCGCGAAACCAGCGCCGAGGCCGGGATCGAGACGACGAAATAGGCAAAGAAGAACGCGAAGGCGCTCGCCTGCGCCTGAAAATCGGTAAGCGTGAAGATGCCCTTCACCGCGGCGACCAGCGGGTCGACCAGCGAGGTGATGAACCCCCAGGCAAAGAACAGGGTCGTGACGGCGGCGAACGCCAGCGTCGTCTGTGTGGAACGTGTGGATGCCAAGAAACCTCTCCTGCGGACGTCGCCCGCTCCTTGCCACGGCGGGCGTTTGAGGGAAACTGGTCCGACAACGTTGCCACTGTCAAGGCACGTCGTCGCAAAGTGTAAATTCGACGCTCGCCACGCGCGCCCGCTTTGGCTTAATAGCAGGTGGCGATTCAGGTCGCCCGGCCTCAGGGCGGCCGCGAAGGAGATTGCGAGTGATCAAAGTGTTTTCGGGCCGGGTGGCCCGCCAGGCCGCATGGACAGCGGTACTTGCCGGAATCGCGGCGCCCGTCGTCGCGCAACAGACCGCCCCCGCGCCGCAGACAGCTCCCTCGCAGACGCTTCCCGTCGTCCCCGTGCCGCCGTTCGTGCCCAACGCGCCGGTCGTGCTGCCGGTGCTGAGCCCGTCCCAGGCCGCCGAGCTCGCGCCGATCCTCACCGAAGCCGGCTTCGCCCAGGGCCTGCGCCGCGCCGGCGATCCGACGCCGAGCTTCAAGGACAACCAGACGCTGGTCCGCGCCGCGCTCGATTATGCGCGCGCCGTCCATTCGGGCCGCCTCGCCGAGGCCGATTTCGATCCGAACTGGGGCCTGCGCCCGGCCGCCTATGATCCCCTGCCCGCCTTTGCCGAGGCGGTGAAGCAGAACCGCGTCGGCGCCTGGCTGCGCGACCTGCCGCCGCCCTGGGCCGGCTATGACACGCTGCAAAAGGGCCTCGCCACCTATCGCCAGATCGTCGCCAAGGGCGGCTGGCAGAAGCTCGCGGCCGGTCCGGACCTGGCCGTCGGCACCAGCGGCGCGCGCGTCGCCGCGCTGCGCAAGCGTCTGTCGGTCGAGGATAGCCAGGTCACCGCCACCGGCGACAAGTTCGATGCCGATCTCAAGGAAGCCGTGATCCGCGCCCAGCGCCGCTACGGCCTCAATCCCACCGGCGTGGTCTCGTCGGGCACGCTCGCCGCGCTCAACGTGCCGGCCGAGGACCGTGTCGGCCAGATCATGGCGAACATGGAGCGCTGGCGCTGGCTGCCGAGCGAGCTGCCGGCCAAGCGCATCCAGGTGAACATCGCCGCCGCCGTGCTTACCGTGTTCGAGGGCGATTCCCCGATCGCGTCGATGAAGGCAGTCACCGGGCGCCCCGGCAACGAGACGCCGATGCTCCAGTCGAAGATCCACTCGATCGTGCTCAATCCGCCCTGGAACGTGCCGACCGGCATCGCCCAGAAGGAGCTTTGGCCCAAGGGCGAGGCCGCGCTGAAGGCGCAGGGCTACAAGATCATCGGCACCGGCGCGAACCGCCGCCTGCAGCAGCAGCCCGGCCCGAAGAGCGCGCTCGGCCGCTACAAGTTCGATTTCCCGAACAACTATGCCGTGTACCTGCACGACACGCCCTCGCAGTCGACCTTCGCCAGCTTCAGCCGCCTTGCCTCGCATGGCTGCGTCCGCCTGGAGAAGCCGGGCCCGCTCGCCCAGCTCCTGCTGCGCAACGACCCGAACTGGCAGCCCGAGCAGATCAACGCCGCGCTCGCCAAGGGCGACACGCTGCGCGTGAGCCTGCAGGACCAGGACCAGGTCTCGGTCTATCTGCTCTACTGGACCGCCTTCGCCAACGCGAACGGCACGATGAACTTCCGCGGCGATCCCTATGGCTGGGACAAGGATCTCGCGGCAAAGATCGAGAAGCGCTCGGCGATCACCGCCGCCGCCGTTTCCGCACGTTGATAACAAGGGGAATGAACCAGATGAAGATCCGCACCCTCGCCCTGATCGCCACCGCCGGCCTGGCGCTCGCCGCCTGCTCGGGCGGCAAGCCCGACGAGACCGCGAACGAGACCATCGTCGCGAACATCGGCGAGCCGGAGAGCTTCTCCAACGTCACGATCGACGAACCGGTCGCGACGCCGGCGGTCACCAACGCCACCACCGCGGACACCGCCCCGACGGCACCGAGCCTGGCGCCCGACGAGCAGACCCAGGACGACGCCGACGCCACCGGCATGACCTCGAAGGTCGACCGCAATTCGAGCGCCGGCGAGCCGGTGCATTGAGTTGATCCGTCCCTGAAC
>JAEXLC010000137.1 GCA_023445495.1 Pseudomonadota bacterium
CCCCGGCACAAGGCCGGGGTGACGGTAGAAGGGCGTTTCCCTTGCTCAGCGCGCCACCGCCGACAGCGGCACGTGCCGCCAAAATCCCCGCACCTCGTCGTCATAGCCGGTCAGGTCGTAGCGCAGCAGCGACACCGGCAGCCGCCCGGTGTTCATCAGATAATCGTGATAGTCGCGCAGCGAGAATTTGTCGCCCAGCTGGCGGCGGCGGTCGACCAGCAGCTTTTGCAGCTGCATCGCCCCGATCGTATAGGTCATGCCATAGCCCGGCGGGCGGCGGATATAGATGCCGGCATCGGTGCGCGCGACATTGTCGTCGAGATAGGGCGTCCATTCCTTCCAGAAGGCCATGGTCTGCGGCACGGTCATCTCGTTGCGCTGCATCTTCACGTCGCCGATCGTCCGGGCGGCGCGGAACAGGCCGAAGATGTAGATCAGCTCGCGCGTGCGTGGCCGGTCGTCGAACAGGCCGAGCTGCAGCGCGCTTTCCTCCAGATAGAAGCCCCAGCCCTCGGTACGCCCGCTGTCGCTCACCTTGCCGCGGATCGGATCGGTCACCCGCTTGCCGGTCATCCCGTCGAAGCGATGGCCGGGGAAGGTGGCGTGGAGGTGATCGGGCGAGGCGTCGCGGAACTGGATCTGCTCCCAGAACATCGGCCCCGTCGGCCGCACGATCCACGGCGCGTTGAAGCCGACCTCCTGATAGGTGCCCGGGATATAATCGGGGATCGTGACGATCTCCTCGTCCTTCAGCCATTTGCGGATCTTGGCGTCGGTGCCGGCAAGCTGCATCTCATATTCCGCGCCGGACTTGGGCAGCGCCAGCTCGGGCAGCTTACGGTTGCGGTGCCGCTCGGTGGTGTAGTCGGCCCAGAAGCGGGTGAGCTCGCGCTCCGCCAGCGTCACCACTTCGTCCGAGCTATAGGGCATCAGCCGCACATTGGTGAGGAACCAGTCATAGGCCTGCTTGCCCACCCCGGCATGCGCGGTCATCGCCGGGCGCGCGGCCGCCAGCCAGTCGCGGAAGCCCTTGATCGCCGTCTCGGCCGCCTTGATGTCGCCGAGCAGCGCCGGCTGCTGCTTCGCCGCCCGCCCGCGCAGATCGGCGAACCAGCCGATCAGCCCCTCGGGCTCGACCGCGCGATAGGGCATGCCGTGCCCCACGCCGTCGCCATGCGACAGGCTGTGCAGCGCGAGATCGGCATAATCGGCGGCGACCGAGTCGAGATTGACCTTCGCTTGCGCCAGATAGGCCGGGATCGCCTTGAGCCGCGCCTGGAAGCTCGCCAGCGCCTCGCCCTTCACCGGCAGCTCGGTATAGGCCAGCCGCTGCAGCTCATCGACATACATGCCCGGATCGCGCGCCCAGGGCTTGAGGATGTTCAGGCCGAAATCCTGCAGATCCATCTGCGCGCGCACCGCGAGATAATCGACCTGCTGGTGCCGGTCCCAACTGGCCACAGCGAAATCGGGCAGCTTCGCCTGGAAGTCGCGCAGCTCGGCCCGGCGCTTCTCCACCGCGGCGGGGCTGTAATCGACCACGCCGTTCACCGCCCTCGGCTTGCTCCACGCATCGAAGGCCGTGAACAGCGCGACGAGATCGGCATGGCTGCCCTTGCCCCGGGGTGGCCCGTCCGGCTGGGGCGCTGCCTGCTGGGCGATCGCCGGGGCGATGCCGAGCCCCGCCGGCACGGCGCTCCCGGCCAGGAGCAGAGCGGTCACCAGTCCCTTTGCGCGCATGTCGATCTCCCTCGCGATGGTCCGCCGCGCGGTGCCCGTGCGGCCGCGCCTCGTTTGAAGATAAAACTAAAAACACGTGATTTGTAATATGATGTGCGGCGATTGCGCACTGGTCAAGAGACACCGAATCGGTGTTATCTCGCGGTCATGGGGGCGTCATGAACCGATCCGAACTGGTGCGAATCGGCGGAAATCTGCGGATTTCCCGTCCGCATCCCGCGCTTTTCCGCGACGTCTCCAATGCGGACCGGGGCGCGAGGTCGCATCCCGGGGCCGAGAAAAAACCGTGCGCAATCGCGGGCTTCGCGGCAGCTTTGTTACCAGAAAGCGACACTTTTCACATTTTTTCGCTACCCCGAATTGACCCCAATCGATCGATATGCTCAAAATCACGCACTTGTTCACAGAAATGGACGCGGCCAACGACGTCCGGACGTAACGAGGCAGGCGGGCATATCCATTCGGGGAGACACGACCATGGGCAGTAAGCGGGTAGCGGTGATGCGGGCGGGATTGCGGGGCGGTTCCGCGCTGCTCGCCACGATGATGATGATGGGCACGGCGTTCGCGCAGACCGCCGAGCCGGAAGGTGAAACCAGCGAGGCGATCGTCGTCACCGGTTCGCGCATTCCGCGTCCGGACGTGGACTCGAACAGCCCGGTCAACGTGATCGGCAGCGAGGAAATCAAGCAGACCGCCACCGCCGAGACCGAGCAGCTGCTCAACGCGCTGCCCCAGGCCGTCGCCGGCTCGGGCTCGCAGTCGAACGCCGGCAACGGCTCGGCCACGGTCAACCTGCGCAACCTCGGCGCCGCGCGCACGCTGGTCCTGCAGAACGGCCGCCGCATCGTCGGCGCCAGCCAGGACGGCGTCGTCGACATCAACATGATCCCGCCCTCGATGATCGAGCGGATCGAAGTCGTCACCGGCGGCGCCTCGGCCGTCTATGGTTCGGACGCGATGGCCGGCGTGGTCAACTTCGTCACCAAGACCGATTTCCACGGCCTTGAGGTCAGCGGCCAGTACGGCCTCACCGATCGCGGCGATGCCGATCGCTACAATATCGACTTCACCGTCGGCGGCAATTTCGACGATGGCCGCGGCAACATCGTGTTCAACGGAAGCTATTATGATCGCGGCATCGTCAAGGGCTCGGCCCGCGCACATGCCTCGCTCTACCTGGTCGACGCGGTGCAGGGCGGGAAGGGCGTGCTCGTCCCCGGCGGCAACGGCGTTACCCCGCAGGGCACGATCTTCACCCCGGCGCTGGTCGGCAAGCTCGATCCGTACGGCAACACGATCGGCACCGCCGGCATCTTCTTCGCGCCCGAAGGCTGGCGCGCCTACAAGACCAGCGACGGCTTCAACGATCGCCCCTACACCAATCTCCAGATGCCGATGAAGCGCTGGTCGGGCGCGCTGACCGGTCATTATGACGTGACCGACAACATCACCGCGTTCTGGGAGGGCAATTACGTCCGCAGCGAGATCAACTCGACGCTGGGCGCGGTGCCGATGAGCAGCTCGGGCTTCCTGCCGAACTTCCAGTTCGACCTGCGCAATCCATATCTGTCCTCGTCGCTGCGCGAGTTCCTGCGCACCAACCTCGATGCCGATGGCGACAACCTCGTCACGCTCAACATCAATCGCCGCCTGCTCGATTTCGGCTCGCGTACCGATGACCAGACCCGCGAATTCTCGCGCTATGTCGTCGGCCTGCGCGGCGCGCTCACCGACAAGCTGAACTGGGAAGCCTTCTACAACCAGGGCCATGTCCGGATCACCGAGGTCCAGGGCGGCGGCGTGCTGATCGACAATTTCGCCAACGCGTTCCTGACCAACCCCAGCAATCCCTATGATTGCCTCACCACCGATGCGCGCTGCGTCACGATCAACCCGTTCGGGCTGATGTCGATGACCAAGCCGATGATCGACTATATCTACACCAACCTCACCAACATCACCGTCCTCGATCAGAAGCAGGCCGGCGCCAGCATCACCGGCACGCTGTTCAAGCTGCCGGCGGGCAATGTCGGCATCTCGGTCGGCGCCGAATATCGCAAGGAAGGCTCCACCTTCACCCCCGACCAGCTCTACATCCAGGGCAAGGCGCTCTCGCGCTCGGCGGGCATCCAGGCGACCGGCGGCAGCTTCGACGTCAAGGAAGTCTATGGCGAGCTCGTCGTGCCGATCCTGGCCGACATGCCGCTGGTCCATATGCTCTCGTTCGAAGGCGGCATCCGCTATTCGGACTATTCGACCGCGGGCGGCGTGACCTCGTGGAAGGCGGGCGGTGAATATTCGCCGGTCAAGGGCCTCAAGATCCGCGGCCTCTATCAGCGCGCGGTGCGTGCGCCGAACGTGATCGAGCTCTATTCGGGCGCCACCAACACTGCGCCCCAGGCGACCGACTTCTGCAACGCTACCGGGGCCAACCGCACCGCGGCCGAGCGGACCTTCTGCGTCAGCTCGCTGGGCGTGCCGTCGAGCGTGATCGACGTGTTCCAGCAGGAGAATGTCCAGATCCGCGCGATCACCGGCGGCAATCCGAACCTGCAGGAGGAAACCTCGGACACCTGGTCGCTCGGCGCGGTGCTGCGTCCGGCGGTGGTGCCCAACCTCCAGCTCACCGTCGACTATTACAACATCAAGATCGACGGCGCGATCGCGGCTTTTGGTGGCGGCCTCCAGTCGGTGATCACCGCCTGCCGCGCCAACCTGTCGATGAGCAACATCTTCTGCCAGCCGCTCAACCACCGCTCGTCGGACGGCCAGCTCTATGACGTGCCGCTGCTCAACGCGAACATCGCGTCGATGGAGACCTCGGGCGTCGATTTCCGGCTCGACTACAAGTACGACACCGGCTCGTTCGGCAGCCTCAGCTACTATCTGGCCGGCAGCTACCTCATCAAGAGCGTGGTCCAGAGCAGCCCGATCGTCGCGGCGGTCGATTGCGCGGGCTATATCGGCGGCGGCAGCTGCGGCAACGCCAACCCCAAGTGGCGCTTCACTCAGCGCCTGACCTGGGACGTGAGCGATGCCTTCCAGGTCTCGCTGCGCCACCGCTTCATCGGCTCGGTGAAGGACGGGCGCATCGCGGCGGCCAAGGCTTCGGGCGCCGCGATGCCGCTGCTCGCGGTGCCGGAGACCGGCCAGATCAGCTATTTCGATCTGAGCGCGTCCTACGACATCGACAAGTCGCTCAGCATCTATGGCACGATCGACAATCTCGGCGACCACAACCCGCCGTTCCAGCTCTACGAGCGGGATACCTATGACGCGATCGGCCGCCGCTTCACGGTCGGTTTCCGCAAGCGGTTCTGAGGTCCTTGGACCGGCGGCGGCGGGCGGGCCGTCGTCGCCGGCAACCGGCTTTCGGGCCGGCGTGACGAATATGAGTGAAGGTGCTGGGAAGATGATGAAGTTCCGCGTTTCCGTTCATGCGATGTCGGTGGCCCTGGCGATCGCATCGCTGAGTGCGGCGCCTTCCGCATCGGCCCAGCAGCACCAGTCCCAGGTCGCGGGCACCAGTCTCTCGCTCGACGAGCTCTATCGCTACAAGAGCCTCGTCGGCCTCGAGCCGTTGGGCTATAGCTGGGCGGCGGACAGCAGCGCGGTGCTCTTCCTGTGGAACGACGAAGGCTATTCGTTCCGCGACATCTGGTCCTATTCGCCGAAGACCGGCCAGAAGACCCGCCTGACCTTCCTCGGCAAGGACAGCAAGCCCGAAGCCGAGGCGAAGGGCATCGCCCAGGCGGTGTTCCTCTCCAACGGCCGCATCGCCTTCACGCTCGGCGGCCAGCTCAACATCCGCGAGGCGGATGGTACGGTGGTCAAGGCCGAGGCCGACAAGCGCGGCATCCGCAAGCTCACCGTCTCGCCCGACGGCTCCAGGCTGGCCTTCCTCGCTGCGGCACCCGCCGGCACGCCCGTCGCGGGCGGCGGCCAGCTCTGGGTTCGCGACGCGAGTGCGGGGGAGGGCGCCACCGCCACGCGCCTTGCGGGCAGCGACGACCCCAAGCTCTACATCGAAGACTTCAAATGGGCCGATAACGGCAAGGCGATCGCCTTCCAGCAGGCCGACGACCGCGCCATGCCCGAGCGCGACATCTATTATGACGCTAAGGGCAAGCTCCAGAACAACCGCGTGATCCGCGCCTTCCCGGGCGAGGAGACCAGCAAGACGACCATCGGCCTGGTCAGCCTGAGCGGTGGCCAGCCGCGCCTGTTCGAGCGCCCCGACGCCAAGCACGATGTCTGGGGCTATGGCCTGTCGCATGACGGCAAGCGGCTGTTCGTCAGCAGCGCCGACATGGAGGCCAAGGAACACACCATCTATCTCTACGACGCCGCCACCGGCGCCCGCGAGACCTTCTACCAGTTGCGCGAGCCCAAGCATCTGCGCCCCGACTGGGAAGTCGCCTGGGCACCCGGCGATGACGGCCTGATTATCCTCACCGATCGCGACGGCTGGCTCCAGCTCTACCACCAGAAAAAGGCCGGCGAGGCCCCGCGCCAGATCACCAGCGGCAAATGGGAAATCGCCTCGTTCGAGGTCGATGCGAAGAACAAGCAGCTCTATTTCACTGCCAACAAGTCCGCCCTGCAGGACCGCCAGCTCTACCGTGTGGCCGTAGCGGGCGGAAAGATCGAGCAGCTCAGCGGCCCCGCGGGCGGCACGCACGAGCCGGTCTATTCCCCCGATTTCAGCCGCATCGCCGACTGGTACAGCAATGACGACCTGCCGCCCGAGCTGTTCGTCATCGACACGGCGAAGCCCGGCAAGGCGGCGCAGGTCACCAAATCGCCCCAGCCGGAGTTCTACGGCCAGACCTGGGCGAAGACGCGCTACGTCCAGTTCCCCAGCCATGTCGACGGGCTCAACCTGCTTGGCCGGGTGAGCGTCCCCGCCAATTTCGATCCGTCGAAGAAATATCCGGTCATCGTCGGCTCGGTCTATTCGGACGCGGTCCATAACCAGTGGGGCGGCCGCCGCGCCCACCCGACCTGGGGGCTCGACCAGTATTTCGTCGCGCAGGGCTATATCGTCCTGACCGTCAACATCCGCGGTTCCTGGGGGCAGGGCCGCGACCACAACCAGACGCAGTATGAGAGCTATGGCGAGACCGACATCAACGATCTCGAGAGCGGCGTCCGCTATCTGATCGCCCAGGGCTATGCCGATCCGAAGCGCATCGGCATCTGGGGCTCGAGCTATGGCGGCCTCATGACGATCATGTCGCTGTCGAAGAAGCCCGGCCTCTATGCCGCGGGCATCGCCGGTGCGCCGGCCACCAATGTCTGGCACGCCTTCCCGGCGCAGATGTGGATCATGGGCCCGCCCGACGGTCCCGACATGCCCAAGCGCTACGAAGCGCAGTCGGCGCTCTATCAGGCCAAGGGGATCAAGGATCCGCTGATGATCATTCACGGTACCCGCGATTCCGTCGTGCTCTATTCGGACACGATGGCGCTGGCCGAGCAGATGATCCAGCGCGAGCAGATGTTCGAGCTGGTGACGCTGCCGGGCGCCAACCATCCCTGGGACAATGAGAACATCCCGCAGACCCGCTTCTCGTTCAAGAAGATGGTCGAGTTCTTCGATCGCAACGTGAAGAACCGGAAATAACATGCTGCGTCGGGGCATCGCAGGTCTGATCGGAGGCGCCACGCTGCTGGTCGCACAAGCGGCGGCGGCCCAGCCGGCCGTCCAGCAGCTCGGCGCCGATTTCTGGGCGTGGCGCGGCACCACCCAACCCGCGAGCAGCGACGACATTCCGCGTATCGTCCGCCCCGCCGGCTGGCTGCCCGACTGGTCGCCCGCCGCCGTCGCCGCCCAGCGCAGGCAGCTCGCCGCATTCGAGGCGCGCTGGAAGGCGCTGGAGAGCACCCCGCAAAACGTGAGCGAGAAGGTCGATTACCGGCTGGTCGGCTCGGCGCTGGCCCGCGTCCATTGGGAAATGGACCATGTCGCCGCCTGGCGCCGCCAGCCGCATTTCTACACCGCACAGGCGCTCAACCCGGTGTTCGAGCTGCTGCTGCCCAAGCCGCCGGTCTCGCATGCGCGGCTGGACGAAGTGATCCACCTGCTCGGCAACGCGCCCGCGATCCTCGCCGCCGGCCGTGCCAATCTCGATGACATGCGCGGGCCGTTCGTCGATGTCGCGCTCAGCCAGATCGCCGAAGTGCCAGAGAGCCTGCGCGGCATGGCCGCCGGCCTCGCCCCCTATGCCGATGCCGCGCAGAAGAAGCGCCTCAATGCCACGGTCGAAAAGGCGATCACGGCCTTTGCCGGCTATGCCGAGTTCCTGAAATCGAAGCGCGCCGGCCTGTCCGAGCAGACTGCGGTGGGCCGTGAGAGCTACCTCTATTTCCTCGGCAATGTCGGCATCTATCCCTATTCGCCCGAGCAGCTCGTCGCGATGGGCCGCCAGGAATGGGCGCGCTCGGTGCTGTTCGAAACGCTCGAGCGCAACCGCAATGCCGGGCTCCCCGAGCTGCCGATCGGCGCTTCGATCGGGGCAGTCACCGCCCAGCTCGATGCCGATGAGCTGAAGGTCCGCAAATTCCTCACCGAAAAGAAGCTGCTGACCGTCCCGGACTGGGTAGGGCATTACAAGGCCCAGCCTTTCCCCGCTTATCTCGCGCCGATCGGCTGGCTCGGGCGTACCTTCGATTTCACCAGCATCGACCGGACGGGGGACGACGCGACCGTCTATCTCCCCGATCCCTCGCCCAGGCTCGGCTATTTCAACCTCTCGATCGCGCGCGATCCGCGGCCGATCATCGTCCATGAAGGCGTGCCCGGCCATTTCTTCCAGCTCAGCCTGAGCTGGCGGAACCCCGATCCGCTGCGCCGCCGCTATTACGATAGCGGCGCCAACGAAGGCACCGGCTTCTATGCCGAGGAGATGATGCTCCAGGCCGGCTTCTGGGCCGATGCGCCCAAGACGCGCGAGATCATCTACAATTTTGCGAGATTGCGTGCCCTTCGGGTCGAAGTGGACGTGAAGCTGGCGCTGGGCGAGTTCACCATCGCCCAGGCCGCCGACTATCTGGAAAAGATGGTCCCGATGGACCCGGCCACCGCGCACGAGGAAGCGACCTTCTTCGCTGCCGCGCCGGGCCAGGCGATCAGCTACCAGATCGGCAAGATGCAGACGACCGAGTTCCTCGCGGAAGCCCGGATACGCGAAGGCAAGTCCTTCGATCTCAAGCGCTTCCACGATTATCTCTGGACCAACGGCAATGTGCCGATCGCGCTGCAACGGGAAGAATATCTGTCGATGGCGACGGGCAACTAAGGGGCATGCTTTCGATGGATCTGGTAAAGTTCACGGAGCCGAAATCGGGGCTGTCGGCGCGCTGCCGGCTGCTGCCCCAGGCGGCGCCTTCCTCCTGCGATTTCCTGCGCGATCTCGCCAATCGCCGCGCTTCGTTCGAGGCGATGCACGCGATCTGGACCGGCCCGGAAATCTCGGTGCCGATGCCTTCGGCAAGCTTGCCCGAAGGCATGGCCCAGCCGCCAATCCCGCCCGAGAACGCCACGTCTTATCCCAGCGCCGGCGATATCGTGCTCGCCTATCTCGCGCCGGGCAGCACCCAGGGCCTGCCGCCCGGGCCCTTCTATGACATCGGCATCTTCTACGGTGCCGGCGGGCGGCTGCTGATGCCGTTCGGCTGGATCCAGGCCAATGTCTGCGCCCGCATCCTCGACGAGGATCTCGAAAAGGCCGTGGCCGACTGCCGCACGATCCGCCGGGGCGGCGCCTGCACCATCACTGTCGAACCGGCCTGAGGGGAGCGGGACATGACCTATGCCGATCTGATGTCCTTCCTCGGGCACTGGGTGCTTCCCGGCTCGCTGATCGCGATCATGGCCTCGATGGGCCTGTCGCTCACCGCCGAGGATTTCCGCCAGGTATTCCGCAACAAGCGCGCGCTGATCTTCGGCGTCTGCTCGATGCTGATTGTCCCGCCCGCGATCGGGCTGACGCTGGCGCTCACCGTCGCGCCCACGCCGGCGCTGGCGGTCGGCTTCGTGCTGCTCGCCACCACGCCCGGCGGCATGCTCTCCAATCTGTTCACGGACATGGCCAAGGGCGACCTCGCTCTCTCGATGTCGATGACCTTGCTGCTCAGCATGATCTACATCTTCGCCGTGCCCTTCTATGCGCATTTCGCGCTCGCCCATTTCATGGGGCTGGAGGCGGACGTGAAGGTGCCGCTGGCCTCCTTCTTCTGGGATATCTTCTCGATCACCGTGCTGCCCGCCGCCGCCGGCTTCACCCTGCGCGCGCTGCGCCCGGCC
Organism: Pseudomonadota bacterium; assembly: GCA_023445495.1. Lineage (GTDB taxonomy): Bacteria > Pseudomonadota > Alphaproteobacteria > Sphingomonadales > Sphingomonadaceae > Sphingomonas. Next base: position 10,052 of record JAEXLC010000137.1, read on the forward strand.
TTCGCGATCGCCTTCAAGAAATACCTCAAGAACATCGCGATGATCGTGCTGTTCAGCGCCTTCGGCCTGATCCTGTTCGATCAGGTGCCGGTGCTGCGCGAAAATCTCGGCGCGCTGTTCTGGATCACCGTCGCGCTCAACCTCATCATGGTCTGCGTGGTGATGACGATCGTGCGCTTCGCCGGCTTCACCCGGCGGGAGAATATCGCGATCGGGATCGAGCATCTGATGCGCCAGGAAGGCACGGCGATCTTCATCGCGGTCAGCATCGTCGGCAACAACCAGATGTCGCTGCCGATGATCATGAACACGCCGGTCGCGCTCTGCTTCGTGCTCGCCTTCGTCGCCATCGCCCGCCGCACCGAGCGGGTGGGGAGGGCAGAGCCCGCCATCGCCTGACCCGCATCAAACAACACCGCCCCTTTGAGGGGCAGAGAGACACCGCTCCCTTGCCGGAGCGAACAGAGAGTTCAGGATTACATGCAAACGTCCCGTATCACGGACGTCGCGGGGGAGCCTTTGCCCTTCGCGCCGGCCCCCGGCTTCGCCCCTGGAAAGGCGCGGTGATGGAGCATCAGCCCATTTCCCGTCGCGAAGGCGAGCGGCCGTCGCGGGCGCCGGTCTGGGTCGCCACCGCGGCGCCCGGCCCCGATCTCGCCCCGCTGGCGGTGGAGGTCGAGGCGGAGGTGCTGGTCATCGGCGGCGGCATCGCCGGCATGACCACCGCGCTCCACCTCGCCGAGGCCGGCGTCGACACGGTGCTGCTCGAAGCCGGCCAGCCCGGCGACCAGGCGACCGGCTGGAGCGGCGGCCTCGTCGCCCCCGATTATATCCGCCACACGCCCGAGACGATCGGCCCGGTGCTCGGCCGGCTGCGCGGCGAGCGGCTGACCCGGATGATCGGCGGCTCGGCGCGCGCGGTGTTCGACCTGATCGCCAGCCACGGTATCGACTGCGACGCCCGGCAGGACGGTTTCTACACGCCCGCCCATACCGAGCATCTTGCCCAGAACCAGCGCAGCTACGCCAATCAATGGCAGTCGCGCGGCTATGACGTCAGCTTTGTCGAGGCGCGCGAGGCCCGGCATGTCTTCGGGGTCGATCGCTATTGCGGGGCTTTGCGCTTCGGTGAGGGCGGCAGCATCAATCCGCTCGGCTATGTCCGCGGCATCGCCCGCGCCGCATTGAAGCAGGGCGCCTGCCTGTTTGCCGAGAGCCCGGTCGAGGCGCTGGCGTTCGAGGGCGGCCGCTGGATCGCCCGCACGCCCACCGGCGCGGTCTCGGCCCGGCGCGTGGTGCTGGCGGCTAATGGCGGCAATGCGGCGCTGCATCCTGCGCTCAAGCGCACGGTGCTGCCGCTCAACGTCATCCAGTTCGCGACCGCGCCGCTCAGCGCCAGCCAACGCGAGACGATCCTGCCTGAAGGGGGCGCCTTTACCGACAAGGTGCCCTATCTCTTCACTGCGCGGCTCGATGCGCAGGGGCATCTGATCTCGGCCTTCCCGATGTCGTTCCTCGTCACCGGCGGCAAGGCGCATCTGCGCGAGGCGGAGCGCCGGCTGAAGCAGCATTTCGCCGCGATGCCTGATCCGCGGATCGACTATATCTGGCATGGTCTGGCGCAGGTGAACTCGACCTTCCTGCCCGAGCTGTACGATCTCGGCGACGGCGCGCTGGCGATCCAGGCCGATAATGGCCGCGGCATCGGCATCAACACCCAGCTCGGCATCGAAGTCGCCACCGCGATCGCCACCAACAGCCGCGAGCAGCTATCGGTCGTGCCGCGCACCCCGCACCCGATCCGGCTCCACGCCGGCGCGACGCTGCTGCCCAAGCTGCTGATGTCGATGGCCCGGATGTCGAACTAGGGGCGTGTCGCCATTCAAATCCTCCCCCGGAGGGGGAGGGGGACCG
>JAEXLC010000187.1 GCA_023445495.1 Pseudomonadota bacterium
GGACCCCGGCGCAAGGCCGGGGTGACAGAGAAAGGGACTATTGATTGCTCGCGACCCAGTTGTTGGCCGGCGTGAAATTGTCGCTCAGCACCTGGTTCGCCTTGCAGTAGCGCTTGCAGCCAGACGAAGGCGACGGCCGCGATCTCGGTGACATGGCCGGTCTTGTCGCGCTCCAGCGTGAAGTCGATCCGGCAGGTGCCCGCGCTCCAGCTCGCCTTGTCCGGCGTGGCGAAGCGGGCGATCGCGCCCGCCTCGCCGTCGCTGGCGGGCAGCTTGCACAGGTTCCGGCCGTCGAGATCGCGGCTCAGCGTGAAATCGAACTGCCCGGCATCGAGATGGGTGATCGCGAGCTGCTCGACATCGGCGGTCTTGTAGCTCGCTTCCCACAGCTCCGCGTTGAAGCTGCGCAGCGAATTGCGCTGGGTGGTATAGTCCGCCTCCACCGAGGCGGCGTCGCATTTCCTGGCGCAGCGGGTGCGCAGGATCTGCTGCCAGTCGCGCTGCTGGCCCTTGAAGCCCTGCTTGTCGAACAGCAGCGCGAGCTTCGCCTTGTAGAGCGCTGCAACCTCGCCATCGAGCGCACGCAGCTTCGCGCTGGCGCAGATCGTCTTCTCCAGTGGGTGGCTGGCCTTGGCGCAGTCGAAGCTGGCCTGTTGCGGCGGTGGTGGCGCGGCGGCGTGAAGGCCGAAGAAAGCGAGGAAAAGGGCGAAGAGTCCGAAAGCCGCAATCCGCATCATCACTGCCTCCCGCGTCTATGATCCTGGTCTTGCTCCCGAATGCATCGCGCGCTCAGGCGATGCTGCCGTTGAAGGCGAGATCGGTGATCCGATCCTTCTCGACATCATATTCCAGTCCGAAGAAGACCGGGCCGCCATCGCAGACGATCATCGGCTCGCTCCGCCACGCGCCCCAGTCGCCCTGCTTCGCGGGCAGGAAATTGCCGTAGATGAAGCGCCTCCCGCCGCGCACGATGCCGACATATTGGCGGATCCAGCCCCTGGGCGCGTCCTTGAGCTCGCTGCGCGACGTGGCGTCCCAGCTCGACAGCTCCGCGGCGAGCGCCAGGAACCCCGGGATCCGCGCCTCCAGCCGGGCGATGTCGTCCTTGCCGGGCGTCCAGCCGCTCTCGCCGGGCTTGGGTGTGGCGCGGGAGCATTGCTTCAGCAGCCCGGCCGCCTTGTCCGGCGACAGGATCGTATAGTCTTCGGATTGCGGCGGGGCCGCTCCTACCAGCAGCGCCAGCAGGAGTGCGGCGCTGCCCATCGGCTCAGAGCGTCGCCTCGATCTCGCGGGCGGCGAGGTCGGGGTCGGCGGCCTGGGTTATCGGACGGCCGACCACCAGGATCGAGGCGCCGGCGTCGAGCGCGGCGCGCGGGGTGACCACGCGCTTCTGGTCGCCGATCACGCCGTTCGCCGGGCGCACGCCGGGGATCACGAAGAAGCCATCGTGCCAGATCTTCTTGGCGGCGGCGACTTCGTTGCCCGAACAGACGATGCCGTCCACGCCCGCGGTCTTGGCCAGCTCGGTCAGCCGCATCACCTGCTCATGCGGATCGGGCTTAAGGCCGATCGAGGTCAGGTCGCTGTCGTCGAGGCTGGTGAGCATCGTCACCGCGACCACCTTGGTGCCGGTCGGCGCCGCGGCCTTGGCGTCTTCCAGCATCGCGCGGCCGCCGGCGGCGTGCACGGTCAGGATCGCCGGCTCGAGCGGGCGCAGCGCCTGGATCGCCTTGGCGACGGTGTTGGGGATGTCGTGGAACTTGAGGTCGAGGAAGATCGGCAGGCCGATGTCATGCATCTCGTGCACGCCGGCGCGGCCATTGGCCATGAAGAATTCGAGGCCGAGCTTGATGCCGCCGACATGCGCCTTCACCCGCTGGGCGATGGTCTTGGCGCGCTCCAGGTCGGGCGTGTCGATCGCGACATAGATCGGGCTCATCATGCGTCTCCCAGCGGCAGGCCGCCCTGGGGCGAAGCGGGGAGGGCAGGCGCAGGCTCGGGCGAAGCGGGTGCCGGCTCGGGCATCGCATTGATCGCACGCACATCGTTGAGCGCGCGCTCCAGCCCGGTGATCCGCTGGCGCATCCGCCAGCGCAGCGCGTGATAGGCGAGCAGCACGGGCAGCAGCCCGGCGAGGAAGACGAGGATCAGGAGCAGCGGCAGGCTGAAATCGGCGATCAACCCGCTCCACAGGTGCACGTTCACGCGCTCGTCGCCATTATAGATCACGAAGCCTGCGACAAGGCCGCCCAGCAACAGCCAGAACAGCACCTTCAGAAACCGCATCCGTCTCCCTTCCCGCGTTAGGTGGCGGGGACTTTAGGGCGGGGACGGGGATTTGGCCAGTCTCTCCCGCTCCCACTGGGAGCGGGAAGGGGCCCGCGAGCGTAGCGAGTGGGAAGGGTGAGGGCGGCCTTGCCTCTCGACCCTCACCCTTCCGCCGACTGCGTCGGCTCCCTCCCTCTCCCAATGGGAGAGGGACTATCGATCTCCGCCCGCAGCTCCGCGAACAGCCCGGGTACCTTGGTCAGCCTCGGTTCCTCCTCGTCGAGGATCGCGTGGAACATCCGGCGCTTGATCGCCGCCGTCCGCTCCTCCGACAGGCGCACGCCGGGGTCGAGCGTGGAGAGGACGATATCGATCAGCCGGTCCGCGCCGTGCAGCCGGCCCCAGAGATAGTCGTTCTCGCGGTATGCGCGGCTGAAGAACGCGCCGAAGCTGTTGAACTGGATCCCCTTGAGCGTCGCCTCGGCCCCGCCGGTGCGGATCGCGGTGGCGTCGTCGGGGGCGATGCGATCCACCCGGATCGGGTCGAACTCGTCGACGCCCTCGCCCTGGAGCAGCGGCAGGGTGGCGATGTCGTAGAAGGGAAAGCCGAGATGCGCGAGCAGCATCGGGCGGCGCAGCTCCTTCGACAGCGTGCTCAGCCCCTCGGCCAGCCGCGCATCGGTTTCGCCGTCGAGCTTCTTGAGCTGCATCCGCTCCGCCAGCCGATCGAGGATCGGGCCGGCGTCGTCGGTCATCATCCGTATCTCGTCGCGCAGATCGGCATAGGTGTCGGCGCGCTTGAGCTCGAGATAGGCGGCCAGCGAATCATAGATCGCCTCGCGCATCGGCTTGAGCTCGCCATGGCTGGTCGGCAGGTCGATCTCGGTCAGGCGGCGCGCGAGCAGCCGGAGCCGGCGGATGCGGAAGCCCAGGTCGTGCGCGCGCAGGAACTCCAGCGTCTCGGGCGAGGCGCCATTGGAGTGCATCGCGCCGAACTGGTCGGCCCCGCGCGACTGGACCGCAGCGGCCAGCGCCTCGCGGATCTCGTGCAGCCGCTCGGGGCCATGCTGCTCGCCGACCGTGTAGAGCAGCCGGGCGGTGCGATCGATCGCGCCCTCGACCTTGAGCAGGCCGTATGCCGTATGGCCATAGCCCGCCTTAGCCGCCGCCGAGACCTGGGCGCGCTTGCGCCAGGCGGCGAGGCGCTTGGGGTTCGGATAATCGAGCCACAAGGTATAGCCGAACAGCGCCTCGACCTGGGTTTCGACATCGGCGCGGATCTCGGTGAGGATGCCGAGCATCCGCTCGATCCGGTGCGAGCGCCGCGCGATTTCATCCAGGTTGTCGCGGATCGGCTGCTCGCGCGGCAGCTCCGAAAGCGCGCCAATGATCGTCGCGAAGAAGCCCGGAGTCCCCTCGTCCCCGCCATAGAAATCGAAGCGGAAATTGGGGAAGGGATCGACGAAGACGAAGCGCCGATCGACCTGGCGACGGGCGGGGCGTTCCTTCAGTGCTTCCATCGCCGGGCGGAAGGGCGCGTTGGCGAGCACCGATCCGTCGATCAGCACGGCCTTCTCGGCCTTGTTCTCCGCCCATTGGCGCGGCAGCACGCGCTCGAGGAACGCATCGCGCTGCGGCCAGGCCTGTTTCCGCTCGGCGAGCAGGTCATCCATCTCGGCCAGCGTCATCGGCGGGAAGGCGCCGGGAAAGCTCGACGTGGCCCGCGCGGCGAAGGTCAGGCTCGGCGCATCGGCGAACTTCTCGTCCGGATAGCCGCGATCGGTGAAGGAGAAGACCAGCCGGTGCTCATTCTCCATCACGCTCGCCGGCGAATTGAGCCGCAGCGCCTCGGGATGGCCGCGGAAATCGGTGACGGTGACGAACAGGTCGAGCGGCTGCCCCTCGGGCAGCAGGCGCTTCTCCTTCGGCCCCTTGGCCATCGCGGCAAAAGCATCGAGGATCGTGTTGGCGAGGCGCTTGCCGCCAAAGGGCGGCTCGAACCAGCGTGAGCGGACGAAATGCTCGAGCTTGGTGCGCACCTCGTCGCGCGCGCCGGCTTCCACCGTCTCGTCCACGGTCTTCGAGCGATTGGCGACCAGCCAGGCGATCGGAACCGCCCACAGCTTGGCGAAGCGATGCGAGGGGCGCTGGCGCGGCTCAAGCAGCGCCTCGACATCCGCATTGTCCATCCACAGGTCGGTCAGCGGATCGAGCGACTGGCCGGTGGCGATCGCCTGCGCCAGGAACACCGTGTTGATCCCGCCCGCGCTGGCGCCGGCAAGGATATCGACCAGCACGCGCAGATTGACGCCGCAGCTCTCGCGGATCTCCTCGATCAGCTCGCGATAGACATCCGGCCCACCATTGGCGCCGTCGCGCTCGGCGCAGCTCGCCCGGGCGAGGCGCCAGATCTCCTTGGTGATGCCGTGCATGTACACGGCAAGACTGATCCCGCCGTAGCAGACCAGTGCGAGCCGCAGTTCCTTGTCGCGCGTTTCGGCCATTAGACCTTTATAGTCGCCCAGATGGGCAGGTGGTCGGACGCGGTGCGCGCCTGCAGGCTGTCGTGCACCCCGGCATCGGTGATGGTCAACTCCGGACTGGCCATGATCCGGTCGAGCCGCGCCATCGGGCGGCGGGCGTGGAAGCTCTTACCGGTGCTGGCGAACGCATAGTGGCTGGAGAAATCGCGCAGGCAGCCGGACTGGGCGCTCCACTCGTTCAGGTCGCCCATCAGGATCGTCGGGTGCTGGTGCGTGCTCGCCTGGAGGTGGGTGATGATCGCATGCGCCTGGCGCCGCCGCCACAGGCCGGACAGGTCGAGATGCATGCCGACCACGCGCACCACTGTCCCGCTGGCGAGCCGCACATCGGCCATCACCGCGCCGCGCGGCTCCAGCGCGGGCAAATGGATCGCCTCGCAATCGAGGATCGTCGCATCCTTGCGGACCAGCAGCGCATTGCCGTGCCAGCCCATCGAGTGCGCCTTGGTGCCGAAGGGCACGGGCTTGTAGTCGCTATGCTCGGCGAGGAGATGCTGGGTCAGCACCGCCGACCGCTCGCCGAAGCGGCGATCGGCTTCCTGGAGCGCGACGATGTCGGCACCGATCTCGCAAAGCACCTGCAGCGTGCGCTCGGGCCGCCGGCGGCGGTCGGTGCCGATCGACTTGCGCATATTGTAGCTGGCGACCTTGATCATCGGCGCCCCTTATCGCGGGGGCGAGGGCAGGGGGTCAACATGGACGGCGACATGGGCTCAGCTCGGATGCGCCTCTGCGCTGCCCTGGCTGGCGGCTTCCTGTGCCGCCGCGACCAGCCGGCGGCCGGTTTCCTCCGCCGCCCGGGGCGTCATCGCGATGGCGACGCCGTTCGGCCCGTCGAGCAGCACCACGCCTTGCTCCGCGGTGGCTACGCCGGCCACTTCTTCCGGCTCTGCGGGCGAGATCTTCTGTCCCATGTTTCTTCCTTGTCCGCCGTTCCCGGCACAGGAGCGATGAATGGGGAAGTAACTCGGGTGAACGGGAAAATATCCAAGATTTCCGGGAGATTTCAGCGGCCGCCCGCCTCGAGCAGCCGGCGCGGGGCGGCGAGCTCCCAGCTCCGTGCGATCCGGTCGCCGACAAAGTCCCAGTCGATGTCCGGCCCGCCCAGCGCGATGCCGACCCAGCCGCCCCCGAAATAGGCGACCTTCGAATAGGTCTCGGGCGCGATCCCGATCAGGTTCGGCCCTTCCTCGTCATCGGCAGTCTTCACCGCGACAATGGTGCGGCCGTCGCCGTGATGATCGTGGCGGAACTGGGCGAACTGCTTGCCGGCGACGAAGAAGGTCGGCTGGCCATGGCTCGGGCGCTCCTCGCTTTCGGGAAGCTCGAGCGCGATCGCGCGGACCTGGGCGAGGACGGCGTCTTGGTCTGGGTTCAGTCTTGAAGGTTCTTGGGGCATAGGAACTCGGCGACTACCCTTGGGTAGAGCCGATGTTCCTCCTTCAACACGCGCAGCGCAAGGCTTTCCGCGGTGTCGCCGGGCAGGATCGCGACTTCGGCCTGGCCGAGCACTTCGCCGGCATCCAGCTCCTCGGTGACGATGTGCACCGACGCGCCGCCATGGCTGTCGCCGGCGTCGATGGCGCGCTGGTGGGTGTCGAGCCCCTTGTACTTGGGCAGCAGCGAGGGGTGGATGTTGACGATCCGCCCGCGCCACGCCTGGACGAAGTCGTCGGTCAGCAGGCGCATATAGCCGGCAAGCGCGATCGCCTCGACGCCTGCCGCGCGCAGCGCCGCGTCGATCTTCGCTTCATATTCGGCCTTGGGCATGCCCTTGGGGCTCTGCGCGAAGGTAGCGACGCCCTGCTCGGCGGCCCAGGCAAGGCCCTCGGCCGCCGGCTTGTCGCTGGCGACGAGCGCGACTTCATAGGGACAGTCGGGCGCCTTCGCGGCTTCGACCAGCGCAGCCATGTTGGAGCCTCGGCCCGAGATGAGAATACCGAGCTTGCGCTTCACTGGTTCCCCTTCCGCTTGCGGGAGGGGTTAGGGGAGGGGAAGCAACAAAGGGCAGGGCCAGCTTTCAAGCCCACCCC
>JAEXLC010000188.1 GCA_023445495.1 Pseudomonadota bacterium
TTCGCCCGGGGATAGGAAATGCGGAATCCGCTATCCCAGCGCCGGCACCGGCGAAGCCTTGGCCTCGGCCGGCTCGCGCGCGTCCTGCCATTCGGTCCGCCGCTTCACCCGGAAGTTCAGGAACAGCACCGGCAGCTTGAGGAACAGCAGCTCGGAGTGGATGAAGGTGTCGATTCCCCGCTCCCACCATTTGGGTTCGCGCTTGCCGTTCGCCCTGAGCCAGCCGTCATAGGGCGCCCAGTGGCTCGGCTCGTCCTTCTCGATGATCCGGAAGATCTTCATCAGCACCTTGTCGCCGGTCACCAGCGGATGCCGGAGCAGGATCTCCACCTGCTTGTGCCCGCGCTGCTCGGTGAGCGAGATCACCCGGCAGAGCTTCTCGAACTGCTCGTCCTCGGCGATGATCCGCCCGGTATCGAGCTCGTCGATCGTCCGGCGGAACATGATCTCGACGAAGCGATCGATATGGCCGCAGGTGCGATCGACCTCGAGCGGCATCTTGCCCTGCAGCTCGAACCAGCGCTTGAACATGACATAGTGCTTGCGCTCGTCGGCGCGGTGCTTCTCGATCGCGGCGATCAGGGCATGATCGTCGGGCGCGCGCGCCTTCACGGCCTCCAGCACCCGGTCGATGCTCGTATAGCCCCGATGCTCGTTATAGATGTAGATCGAACCGAGCAGGTCGAGGTAGCGGCGGCGGAACCAGTCGATCATTGACGGAGGCTACGCCCTTACGCAGCCCCCGGCCAATTAATTCGCGTCCATGCGGCGCTGCAGCAACTCAGGCGGTCGCCAGCGCCACTTCGTACGTCGCGGTGGTCTTCGCCGCGACGTCTTCCTCGCTCACGCCCGGCGCCAGCTCGATCAGGCGGAAGGGCGAGCTGTGATCGGGGCGCTGGAACACGGCGAGGTCGGTGATGATCATGTCGACCACATTCTTGCCGGTGAGCGGCAGGTCGCAGGCCGGCACGAACTTCGGCGAGCCGTCCTTGGAATTGTGCTCCATCACCACGATGATCTTCTTGACGCCGGCGACCAGGTCCATCGCGCCGCCCATGCCCTTGATCATCTTGCCCGGGATCATCCAGTTGGCGATGTCGCCGGTCTCGCTGATCTCCATCGCGCCGAGCACGGTCAGGTCGATATGCCCGCCGCGGATCATCGCGAAGCTCTGCTCCGAGCCGAAATAGACCGACTGGGGCAGCTCGCTGATCGTCTGCTTGCCGGCATTGATCAGATCGGGATCGACTTCGTCGTCATAGGGAAACGGGCCGATGCCGAGCATGCCGTTCTCCGACTGGAGCGTCACCTCGACCCCTTCCGGGATATGGTTCGCCACCAGCGTCGGGATGCCGATGCCCAGATTGACGTAGAAGCCGTCCTGCAGCTCCTTCGCGGCACGCGCCGCCATTTCATCGCGAGTCCAGGGCATCAGTCCAGGCTTCCTTCTTGAATTGTGGTGATTGAGCCGACCTGGTGGCGAAGCTCCTCGCTCAGACCGCCTACGATCGCCTCCAGCATCGCGCTCTCGTCACGCCCCCAGGTCGTGGCATAGGCCTTGGCGGCATGACGGATCGTATCCGACATCAGGTAACCGAACACGACCGGGTCCTCGAGCGCGCGAGCGTCGATCCATACCGAGCTACCCTCACCGTTGGTAACCCACACCCGCATGATCTCATGCGATTGCTCGCCGAGCAAAGCGGCCTGCTGACCATTCTTGTCGAGATCGATCGCGTTGGGGTGCTCGCTCATGGCTTCGGCGCCTCGGCCGGATCGGCCCATTGCTTGTCCTTGGGGAACACCTCGTCCATCGAGCCCTTCAGGCCGGAGCCGTAGACCGGATTGGGCAGGATGAACCAGCCGCGGCCCCAGAGCGGCGCGATCAGCGTGTTGCCCGTGGTGTTGCGCCGCGCCGGCGTCGACAGGTCCTTCACGTTGAACAGGTCGCTGAAATCGCCCAGCTGGTCGCCGCCCATCGCGACGATGCAATAGCGCTCGGCGATCTTCCAGCGGCGCTCGTCCTTGCCGCTCGGCGCGTTGTCGTCGCGCAGGATCAGCGTGTCGCCCAGGGTCACCGGGCCGAGCCCGGCCTTGTTGAGCGCCTCGATCGTGAAGGCCGCGGTGCTGGCCGAGCGATTGGTGTTGAAGATCACGGTGATGCCGTCACTGCGCAGCGCCGCGATCGTCTCGGCGGCACCGGGCACCGCCTCGACCTTGTCGGCACCGGTTTCCTCCCAGCGCGTCCAGCGGCCCTGGTCATAGCCGGGCCCCCGCCGTGCCGCGTCGCTCTCGAAGCCGAGGTTGAGCAGCACCGTCTCGTCCACGTCGAACACCGCGGCGAGCGGGCGCTTGCCGCACATGTCGAACTTGGGCGAGGTCAGGGTGGAATCGCGCGTCATCACCACCGAGCTGATCTGGCTCTTGTCGCGGCGGAAGCGCAGGTCATTATGGATATAATTCCACAGCCCCGCATAGGCCTGGAGGCTGAGCGCCGATGCTTCGCCCGAGCCATAGAGGAACTGCATCTCCGGCGGCACCTTGCCGGGGACGGCAGCCGCCCCGGTCTCCGCGGCCGTGGCGGGCGCCCCGCCCGGCGAGGGCAGCGCGGTCAGGCCGGTGACCTGCACCTTCCTGCCATCCTCGGTCACATAGACATCGCCGGCGCGCGGCGCTTCGGGCTGCTTCTCGCGCTTGCCCTTCTTGCGCGCCTTGCCGTCCTGCGTGGTCTTGACCACCTGCGCGCCGGCCATCAGCGGCACCGCGGCCACCGCCGCCACGCAGCCCGACAGGCCCGTCGCGGCCAGCGCCAGGCCCGCTATCGCAAGCCGGCGGCTCACGCCTGCTGCGCCTCGGGGCGCGGACGGGTGGTGCGGAACTCGATCTTCTTGTCGTAAGGCGCGCCCACGATCAGCCGCTTCACATAGATGCCGGGCAGATGGATCGCGTCATGATCGAGCGTGCCGACCGGCACCACTTCCTCCACCTCGGCGACGCAGATCCGGCCCGCGGTCGCCATCGGCTGGTTGAAGTTGCGCGCGGTCTTGCGGAAGATCAGGTTGCCGGCCTCGTCGGCCTTCCAGCCCTTGATGATCGACAGGTCGCTGCGAATGCCGCGCTCGAGGATATATTCCTCGCCGTCGAAGACCTTCACTTCCTTGCCCTCGGCCACCAGCGTGCCGACGCCGGTCTTGGTGTAGAAGCCGGGGATGCCCGCCCCGCCGGCGCGGCAGCGCTCGGCCAGCGTGCCCTGCGGGCAGAATTCCACCTCGAGCTCGCCCGACAGATACTGGCGCTCGAATTCCTTGTTCTCGCCGACATAGGACGAGATCATCTTCTTCACCTGGCGGGTGCGCAGCAGCTTGCCGAGGCCTTCGCCATCGATGCCGGCATTGTTCGAGGCGATCGTCAGGTCCCTGGTGCCCGCGTCGCGGATCGCGTCGATCAGCCGCTCGGGAATGCCGCACAGGCCGAACCCGCCCGCGCAGATCGTCATGCCGTCGAACAGCAGCCCTTCCAGCGCTGCTTCTGCGTTGGGATAGAGCTTCTTCATCGGCGATTCTCTCCTGACTTCGCCGGGGCGATAATCCGGGCGCAGCCTGCCGGTCAAGCAAACCTGAACCGACTTTCAACTTTGCGGCCGGCGCTCAGGGGTCGTAGGGCCAGGGGTTCGAACGCGCGCGCGAGCCCTGGCGGATCAGCTCCTCATTGGGATCGCCTTCGGTGGGGACATAGCGCCCCTGCCCTTCGTCCCAGCGCTCGGTCGGGGCGCGGCCGCGGCGCTCCTCCTCCGCCTCGGCGCGGCGCCGGCTTTCGGCCGCGGTGTGCGCGTTAACCTTGCGCATCTGGCGCCATATCGCCCGCATCAACAGGAAGGTGATGCCAAAGACGATGGCCACCCCGGCAAGCGCTGTCAGCTGTTCCCCCATGGCGGCATGCTAGCAACCCCGCGGCGCCTCGCAAGCGGAACCCGGCGGCTTCCCGGCCAACCTGAACAGAACATGATCGAAAATGCCGGTGTGGCACAAACGCAACACGGCCAAATTGTAATTAAATTGCCATATTGCACTGCGGAATCGGAGGCCTACGTAGAGCCCCGGATGGCCATCCGAACCTGAGTAAATAAGTCCAAAGTTAGGAAATATAATGCGAATTCTCGCAGTGTCCGCGTTCGCCCTCGTGGCAGCCACCGCAACTCCCGCTTTCGCGCAGGACAGCGCCGCGCCGTTCAACGGCCCGCGCATCGAAGCCGAGGGCGGCTGGGATCACGTCGGCTCCGAGGGTGATGGCCGTTCGGGCTTCGTCTATGGCGGCGCCATCGGCTACGACAAGCAGTTCAACAACATCGTGATCGGCGCCGACGCCGAGATCACCGGCGCGACCACCAAGGAAGGTGGCGTGGAAGCCGGCCGTGACCTCTATGTCGGCGGCCGTGCAGGCTTCGTCGTCGGCGGTTCGACGCTGATCTACGGCAAGGCCGGCTACACCAACGCCCGCATCAGCGTCGGCAACGACGGTCTCAACAACGACGGCTACCGTCTGGGCGCCGGCGTCGAGAAGAACTTCGGCCGCTTCTTCGGCAAGGTCGAGTATCGCTACTCGCGCTACGAGAAGATCGACCTGAACCGCGACCAGGTCGTCGCCGGCCTCGGCGTTCGCTTCTAAGCGAACCGATCAAATCCGGACAGCAAGGAGGGCCGCGCGGGCAACCGCGTGGCCCTTTTCCGTTCGGGAGACGCGGCAGGGACAAGCCCCATAACGGCCGCATGTCGGCATTGCCCGTCCCGCGCGCTTCAGGCACGCTCCGGCCGTGCACCTGCGCCGGCCCACCCTTTTCCGGTTCACCCTCCTGGCACTCGCTCTGGCGGGATCCCTCGGCGCCGCCTGGCTTTTGCTGCCGCCGGCAACCGCGGATGAGCGGGCAGTCCTCGAGAAGGTGGCGAAGGCGCAGCCCGTAACGACCTGCCTGGCGCTCAAGACCAGGCGGCCCTCAGGCTATCATATCCCCTGGCGTGACAAGGTGAGGGACGCCGCGATCATCCGCGCGGACGAGCTTGCCCAATCCAGGGACGTGAGCCTCGCGCTCGACCTGGAAAGCCTCGTCGACAATGCGCTGAAACTGGATTGCAGGACCAGGGCCACGCTTTCGACGCCGGCTTTTTCCGGGAGCTTCGCTTTCGTCGAAGTGGCCGATAAAAACTGGCGCGATACGATCGTTCTGCAAAAGAACGGCAAGGAATGGGAGTTTGTCAGACATTATCCGGCCCCGATCCAGAGCGTGATAGTCTAAACTCCGCCGACCTCCGGCCCGTCCTCCAGCATGATCGAGCGCTGCGCCGTCCGGTCGCCATAGCTGTGCTCGGCCACTCTCGCGCCCGCCGCCCGCAGCGCCTCCGCCCGGTCCGCCGAGCGCACCCCAAAGATCGCTGCCTCGAGCGGCATCGTCCCCGCGAACGCCGGCACCCCGCGCACCCGCTCAAGCCAAGCGGCGGTGCGCGGCCAGCGCCCGGCGTCCACCTCGAATCCGGCGAGCGAGGCGTTGCGGAAGAAGCAGGCATAGGTGAAGTCCGCGGTGCAGACATGGTCGAACAGGAAGCCCTCGCCCGGCGCCCGCGCCTCGATCCAGTCGAGCGCCTCGGGCAGATCCTCGTCCACCGTCTTCGCGACCAGCGCATGGTCGATCTCGCGCTTCCACACATAGGGCACGATCGTCTTCTGGTAGAACAGCCGCCAGATAATCAGGTCGCCGAGCCGGCTGTCGGCGAATTCCTCCATCCAGCGCGCCTTCGCCCGATCGGCGGCCGCGCGCGGCATCAGCGGCGGCTCGGGCCAGCGCTCGTCGACATATTCGGCGATCACGGTCGAGTCATTGAGCACCAGCGCGCCGTCGATCAGCACCGGGATGCGGCGCAGCGGGCTTACGCGCGTGAATTCCTCGGTGCCGTAGAAGGGCACGATCGGGTCGATTTCATAGTCGACGCCCTTGTGATCGAGCGCGACGAACACCTTGCGCGCATAGGGCGAGACATGATTGCCGATGATGAGCATTGGGCCTCCGACCTGTCCCCGTTCCCGGTCAGAGCTCTATCTCGAAAAAGCGCAGCGGGCCATCGCCCTCCTCCCAGACCGGCTCGCACCCGGCCGCCGCGAGCAGGAATGCCGTGAGACCCGGTGCCAGCACCTGGCGCTCGTCCTCGTCGCTGCCGATCAGGATGATCTGCCCATAGGTGCCGCCCGGCACCGGCGCGAGATCGACCGCATAGGCATTCCCCCCGCCATCGATCGCGAACGGAAACCAGCCGCGTCGGAAATATTCGCACGCGACCGGCGCATCGCCCGCCCGCAGCGTGATCCATTCATTGGGGTCGCCCTCGTCGCCCCATTCATCGATGACGTCCACCCAGTTACGATAGTCACCGAGCGCTTTCGAAAGCGGGACGAATTCATAGCCGCCGAACAGGGGCGTGACGATCGTGCCGGCCCCGGGATCGATCGGATCATAGAGGCTCTTCTGCCCGTCCGCCCGCAGGTAAAGCTCCCGAAGGTCGTCGGGCAGGCGGAAGCCGATCTCCGCTTCCACCGCCATGATCGCCGCCTTCGTCGCCGGCGGATTGAGCTGCGCCTCGGCGGCGAAGCCGAGATCGTTCAGAAAAACGAGCCACGCATCGAACGCCGACTTGAAATCCTCAGCCATTCTTGTTCCCCTTTCGTACCGGTTTCTATCGTGGGACGGGGACGCCGAACAGCATCGGACGGGGCAGAAGACTCCGGATCGGACATAGTTCGCGGCCGGGCGCGCCATTGCCTCCGCCTATATGCCGGTAACGATCGCACGGGTTGGTCTGGCCGCGCGGCCTCGCTAGACAAGGCGCCATGACCGCGAAACGTACCGGGGGCCGGATCCTCGTCGACAATCTGGTTGCGCAGGGCTGCGACCGTATCTTCCACGTGCCGGGCGAGAGCTTCCTCGCCGTGCTCGATGCGCTGCACGACACGCCGGAGATCGACGTCGTCACCTGTCGCCAGGAAGGCGGGGTCGGCTTCATGGCCTGCGCCGACGGCGCGATGACCGGCAAGCCGGGCGTCGCCTTCGTCACTCGCGGCCCGGGCGCGACCAATGCCTCGATCGGCGTCCATGTCGCGATGCAGGATTCGCAGCCGATGATCCTGTTCATCGGCGATGTCGACCGCGGCATGCGCGACCGCGAAGGCTTCCAGGAAGTCGATTTCCCCGCGATGTTCGCCCCGCTGGCGAAATGGGCGACCAAGATCGAGGACGCGCGCCGCATCCCCGAATATGTCGCCCGCGCCTATGCAGTCGCCATGTCCGGCCGCCCCGGCCCGGTGGTGATCGCGCTGCCCGAGGACATGCTGTGCGACGCCGTCGAGGCGATCGACCGGCCCGAGCTCGCTCCGCCGCTCCAGGCGCCCGACGGCTATGACCTCGACCAGATGTACGCGCTGCTCGAGCAGGCCAAGCGCCCGGTCGCGATCGTCGGCGGCGCCGGCTGGGATGCCGAGACCGGCGAGGCCTTCCTCAAGTTCGCCAAGCGGATCGCCCTGCCCGTCGCCGGCGCCTTCCGCCGCCAGGACGCGATCCCCAATGTCTCGCCGGTCTGGGCCGGCAATCTCGGCTATGGCCCGAACCCGAAGCTGGTCCAGCGGATCAAGGATGCCGACCTGCTGCTGGTGGTCGGCGCCCGCCTCGGCGAGGCGACCACCGACGGCTACACGCTCGTCACCCCCGATCATCCGGGCCAGACGATCGTGCACGTCCATCCGGACCCGAACGAGCTCAACCGCGTCTATCTCGCCGACCTGCCGATCTGCGCCAAGCCGTTCGAATTCGCGGCGACGCTGGCGGCGGACGAGGAAGTCGAGCTTCCCCGCTTCGACGCCGAGCAGGCGCATGCCGAGTGGATCGAATGGTCCACCCCGAAGCCGCGCGACGGCGTGGCGCTCGATCTCGGCCAGTGCGTCGCGGCGATGCGCGCGGCGATGCCGGCGGACACGATCATCTGCAACGGCGCCGGCAATTTCTCGAGCTGGTGGCACCGCTACTGGCCCTATGCCGCCCACCCCTCGCAGCTCGCCCCCACCGCCGGAGCGATGGGCTATGGCGTGCCGGCGGCCGTGGCGGCGGCGATCCGCTTCCCGGACCGGACCGCGGTCGCGCTCGCCGGCGACGGCGACTTCATGATGAACGGCCAGGAACTCGCCACCGCCGTCCAGCATGACGCCAATCTGATCGTGCTGCTGATCGACAATTCCACCTACGGCACGATCCGCATGCACCAGGAGCGCGAATATCCCACGCGCCTTTCGGGCACGACGCTGAAGAACCCCGATTTCGCCGCGCTCGCCCGCGCCTATGGCGGCTGGGCCGAGACGGTGGAGACGACCGAGCAGTTCGCGCCCGCGCTCGCCCGGGTGCTGGAGCGCGACGGCCTGCGCCTGCTCCACCTCAAGACCGATATCGAGTTCATCACCCCGGGGCTCACCGTCTCGGGCCTGCGGAGCAAATAAAGCCGGCCCGGTGCCGGCTCGACGGGTCCCTGTCCGCTATAATGCGTAAACAGGGATTCAATCGAAGAGGCATGATATGGGCTGGCGGCACCTGCACGTCGGGCGCAAGGGCGACAATCTGACCATCCAGAACCGTCAGGTCTGGAAGGAAGAATGGCGCTGGATCAACGCGGAGACCGTCCGCCTGCCCGATCCGATGGTCCCGGTCGACATCCTCTCGCACATGATCTGCGAGATCGGCCCGAAGACCCGCCCGGTCCGCTTCGCCGCGCACAAGCTGCAGAGCGACCTGTGGAGCTTCTACATCCCGGATTGATCCGGGAAGGACCCATAGGTTCAGCGCACCTCAATACCCGTCACCCCGGGCTCGACCCGGGGTCCCGCTTCATCGCAGCACCGTGC
>JAEXLC010000198.1 GCA_023445495.1 Pseudomonadota bacterium
CACCAAGCGCCCGACCCCCCGCCCCCCCCCTCCCCCCCCCCCCACGCGGAAGGGGAACAAGAAGGAGGAATGCTTCATTCCGCCACCGCCTGGCCCGCGCGGTGATTGCTGTCGATCCGCTCGACCAGCCCGTCCTTGAAATGGACGATGGTGTGCGCGAACGCCGCCATGTCCGGCTCGTGGGTGACCATCAGCACGGTGATGCCGCTGGTCTTGTTGAGATCGGTGAGCAACTGCATGATCTCCACCGAACGTTCGGAATCGAGGTTGCCGGTCGGCTCGTCGGCGAGCAGCACGTCCGGATTGGTGACGATCGCGCGGGCGATCGCGACGCGCTGCTGCTGGCCGCCGGAAAGCTCGGCGGGGGTATGGTCCCACCAGTCCTTGAGGCCGACCTTGTCGAGCGCCGCCATCGCCATCTCGCGGCGCTGCGCCTTGGGATCGCCGCGATAGAGCAAAGGCAGCTCGACATTCTCCAGCGCCGAGGTGCGCGCGAGCAGGTTGAAGCCCTGGAACACGAAACCGAGATATTTCCGGCGCAGCAGCGCGCGCTGGTCGCGCTCCAGCTTCTCGACATGCACGCCCTTGAACAGGAACGCGCCCGCGGTCGGCACGTCGAGGCAGCCGAGGATGTTCATCGTCGTCGACTTGCCCGAACCCGACGGGCCCATCACCGCGATGAAATCCCCGGCATTGATGTCGAGATCCACGCCCTTCAGCGCCTGGAACGCCGTCGCGCCCTCGCCGAAGGTCTTGACGATCCCGCGCAGCCGGATCAGCGGCGCATCACTGTCCGCCACGCTGGCCTCCGGCACCCGAGCCGCCCTGGCCACCGCCCTGACGGCGCTGCCCACCCGAGCGGCGCGTCGCCGACGCCCCATTGGCGAGCTGGCCGGTGATCACCTTGTCGCCCGGCTTGAGATTGCCGCCGGTGATTTCGGTGACGGTGCCGTCGGTGCTGCCCGTGGTCACGTCCACCGGCTGCGGCTTGCCGTCGGCGCCGAGGATATAGACGGTCTTCTGGCCGCCTCGATCACCGCCGGTCGCGGTCTTCTGCTGGCCGCTATTGCCGCGCCGCGGCCGGCCCGGAACCAGCGCGCCGGCAATGCCGCTGTTGGAGCCACTGCCGCTCGCGCCCTGCCCCGCCGCGGTCGGCGTGAAGCGGAGCGCCGCATTGGGCACCAGCAGCACATTCTGGCGCGCCATGGTGACGATGTCCGCCGTCGCGGTCATGCCCGGGCGGAGCTGCTCATCGGCGTTCGAGACCGAGAGATCGGCGGCATAGGACACGACCTGGTTCGCGGTCGTGCTGGTGCTGGTCGACGAGGACGAGCTGGCATCCTGCACCGACAGGTTCGAGCCGACCTCCACCCGCGTGATCTTGGCCGGGAAGGTCTTGCCCGGGAACGCATCGACGGTGAAGCTGGCGAGCTGCCCTTCGCGGACCTGGCCGACATCGGCCTCGTCGATCGCGACTTCGAGCTTCATCTGCGACAGGTCCTGCGCGATCACGAACAGGGTCGGCGTGTTGAACGAGGCAGCGACGGTCTGGCCCGGATCGACCTGACGCGCGAGGATCACGCCGGTGACGGGCGAGCGGATGATCGCCCGCGTCCGCTGGGTCTGCGCCGAAGACAGCTGCGCGCGGGCCGAGGTGACATTGGCATTGGCGGCGTTGAGATTGGCGAGCGCGCGATTGCGGTCGCCGATCGCGCTGTCCATCTCGGTCTTGGCCGGCACCTTGCCGCCCGACAGCCGGCTGACTTCCTGATAGCGCGCCAGCGTGGCGGTGTTCTGCTGCAGCGTCGCCCTGGCCTGGCCGACCGCGGCGATGTTCGCCGCCAGCGTCGCCTCGGCCTGCTTGACCTGGTCGTCGAACTGCGAGGGATCGATCAGCGCGAGCGGCTGGCCGGCGGTGACGCGGTCGTTCACGTCGGCCAGCACCTTGATGACCTGGCCCGAAAGCTGCGAGCCGACCGTCACCTGATTGGTCGGCGCCAGCTTGCCGGTGGCCGAGACCGTGACGGTCAGGTTGCCGCGCGCGACATCATCGGTCGCGTACTTCACCTCTTCCTTGCCGCCGAGGAAGTGCCACAGCAGCAGCACGACAAGCAGCGCGCCAAGGCCGATCAGCCCCCATTTGAGCCAGCGCCGCCACCACGGGCGCGGGGGCGTGCCGAGAAAGGCGTCGAGATTCTGGTTGGGATCAGTTGCCATTCGTCGTGCCGCCTGTCGTGGAAGTCGTGGAGACGCTGGGGGTGGTGCTGGCATCCCAGCCGCCGCCGAGCGCCTGATAGAGCTGGATCAGCGCAGTCGATTCATCCGACCGGGCCGAGACCAGGCCGTTCTTCGCCGATATCAGCGAGGATTCCGCCTGGTTGAGCGTGGTGAAATCGGTGAGGCCCGTGCGATATTGCATGCGGGCGAGCAGCGCCTGGTTGTTCGCCGCATCGAGCGCGACGGCGAATTCCTTCTCGCGGCGCTGCGCCGTCTGCATCGCGACGATCGCGTTCTCGATATCCTCGAGGCTGGTCAGCACGGTCGACTTGTAGGCAAGGAAGGCGCCGTCCGCCGCCGCCTTGGCCGAGCGGACCTGGCTGCGCCGCGCGCCGCCGTCGAAGATGGTCTGAGCGATGTTGCCGAACAGCCGGCCGGTGATCACGTCGAACAGCGAGGACAGCGCGCTGCTGCCCGAATCGATGCTGCCGCCGATCGACAGCGAGGGATAGAGCTGGGCGGTGGCGACGCCGATATTGGCGCTGGCGGCGGCAAGGTTGCGCTCGGCCGCGCGCACGTCCGGGCGCTGGCGCAGCGTATCGGCGGGAATGCCGGCCGCGACTTCCGCCGGCCCCTTGGGGATCGGCTTCACCGCTTCCATCTCGGCCTTGAGCGCGCCGGGCGCCTGGCCGGTGAGCACGCCGAGCCGCGAGACCGCGCTGTTGTAGCTCGCCTCCAGCGTCGGGATCGTCGCGGCGAGCTGGGCGCGGCTGGCGCGCGCCTGTTCCTGGTCGACCGAGGAGACCAGCCCGGCCTGGACGCGCCAGCCGGCGATCTCGAGATTGTCGTCGGATATGCCAAGGCTCTCGCGCGCGTTGGCGATCTGCGCCTGCGCCACCCGGGCGAGCACATAGTTGCGCGCGGTCTCCGCCTCGACCGAGATCAGCACCGCCGCATAGTCGAAGCCGCTGGCTTCATAGGAGGCGCGCGCATTCTCGACGCCGCGGCGCACCCCGCCGAACAGATCGACCTGATAACTCGCGTCGCCGCCGATCGTGTAGCTGGTGCTGCCGCCTTGGGAGATGCTGGTGACGGTACCGTCCGGCAGGGTGGTCGTGCGGGTGCCACCACGCAGCGACTCGCTGTGCGAGACGCCGCCTGAGGCGCTGAGGCTTGGAAGCAGGTTCGCGCGCTGCTGGATCAGCCCCTCGCGTGCCTGGCGCAGGCGCACGACGGCCTGCGCGACATCGAGGTTCGCCGCCTGGGCGCGCTGGACGAGGCTGCCGAGCATCGGATCGTCGAAGCGCGTCCACCACTGGCTAAGATCCTCCTCCGCCTTCTGCTCGGCGGAGACCGACCAGGCATCGGGCACGCCCAGCTCGGACGCCGCGCGCGGATGATAGTCCGGGCCCACCGCGCAGGCGGCGAGCGGCAGGGCGAGCAACAGGCTCAGGGTCAGCGGACGGTTTGCCATGGCACTCTAGATGTTTCCGAAGCCGTTTCGGTTCCAGAAGAATATTGTCGCAATATGTCGCGGGTCATCCCGGATCGTGCGCGACAAGAGATTCTGCGCTTGGCGTGGCGGCTTCGCTTGGGCAGAGAGGCGCCAAACATAGAGGAGCCGCAACGATGAGCGATACCGTCAGCGTACACCCCGTGCCCGAGAGCTGGGCGCGCACCGCTCGGGTGGATGCTGCCGGCTATGAGAAGCTCTATGGCATGAGCCTGGCCGATCCGGGCAGCTTCTGGCTCGAGCAGGCGCGCCGGCTCGACTGGATCAAGCGCCCCGAGATCGCCGGCGACTGGTCGTTCGACGAGGCCGATTTCCGGATCAACTGGTTCGCCGACGGCAAGCTCAACGTCGCCGCCAATTGCGTCGACCGCCACCTCGCCAAGCGCGGCGACACGATCGCGATCATCTGGGAACCGGACGCGCCGGACGAGGAGCCCAAGCGCTTCACCTATCGCCAGCTCCATGCCGAGGTCTGCCGCTTCGCCAACGTGCTGAAGGCGCAGGGCGTCCGCAAGGGCGACCGTGTCACCATCTACATGCCGATGATCCCCGAGGCCGCGTTCGCGCTGCTCGCCTGCGCGCGGATCGGCGCGATCCATTCGGTGGTGTTCGGCGGCTTCTCTCCGGAAGCACTGGCGGGGCGCATCACCGATTGCGATTCCTCGGTGGTCATCACCGCCGACGAGGGCCGGCGCGGCGGCAAGAAGGTCCCGCTCAAGACCAATGTCGATGCGGCCGCGGCACATGTCAGCTGCCTCGAGAAGATCATCGTGGTGAAGGCCACCGGCGGCGACATCCCGATGCAGGAAGGCCGCGACCTCTGGTACCACGAGGCTGCTGCCGAAGTTCCCGCCGAGTGCCCGGCCGAGCCGATGGGTGCCGAGGACCCGCTGTTCATCCTCTATACCTCGGGATCGACCGGCAAGCCCAAGGGCGTGCTCCATTCGTCGGGCGGCTATCTGCTCTGGGCAAGCCTGACCCACGAGCTGGTGTTCGATTACCGGCCCGGCCAGATCTACTGGTGCGCGGCGGATATCGGCTGGGTCACGGGCCATAGCTATATCGTCTACGGCCCGCTGGCGAACGGCGGTACCACCCTGATGTATGAGGGCGTGCCCAACTGGCCCGACGCCAGCCGCATCTGGCAGGTGGTCGACCGCCACAAGGTCGAGATCCTCTACACCGCTCCCACCGCGCTGCGCGCGCTGATGAAGGAGGGCGACAGCTACGTCACCAGCACCTCGCGCCAATCGCTGCGGCTGCTCGGCTCGGTCGGCGAGCCGATCAATCCGGAAGCGTGGCGCTGGTATTATGACGTGGTCGGGGAGGGCCGCTGCCCGATCGTCGACACCTGGTGGCAGACCGAGACCGGCGGCCAGATGATTACCCCGCTGCCCGGCGCCACCCCGCTCAAGCCCGGATCGGCGACCAAGCCTTTCCCCGGCGTCGATCCCCAGGTGGTCGATGCCGACGGCAAGGTGCTGCACGGCGCGACCGAGGGCAATCTGGTCATCGCGCGCAGCTGGCCCGGCCAGATGCGCACCGTCTGGGGCGATCATGAGCGCTTCTTCCAGACCTATTTCACCACCTATCGCGGCAAGTATTTCACCGGCGACGGCTGCCGCCGCGACGAGGATGGCTATTACTGGATCACCGGCCGCGTCGACGACGTGATCAACGTCTCGGGCCACCGCATGGGCACCGCCGAGGTGGAAAGCGCGCTGGTGCTCCACCCCAAGGTCGCCGAGGCCGCGGTGGTCGGCATGCCGCACGACATCAAGGGCCAGGGCATCTATGCCTATGTCACCCTCAACGCGAACTGCCAGGCCGACGACGCGCTGCGCGCCGAGCTGATCAAATGGGTGCGCACCGAGATTGGTCCGATCGCGACGCCAGACGCGCTCCAGTTCGCGCCGGGCCTGCCCAAGACCCGCTCGGGCAAGATCATGCGCCGCATCCTGCGCAAGATCGCCGAGGGCGACGTCTCGTCGCTGGGCGACACCTCGACGCTCGCCGATCCGAGCGTGGTCGACGACCTGGTGAAGAACCGGGTGGGATGAGCGAGGATCGCATCCGCGTGATCGAGGGGGACATCACCCGGCTCGAAGTGGATGCGATCGTCAATGCCGCCAACTCGTCGCTGCTCGGCGGCGGCGGAGTGGATGGCGCGATCCACCGCGCCGCGGGGCCGGAACTGCTCGACGAGTGCCGCAAGCTGCGCTCGCTCGGCGGATGCAAGACCGGCGATGCCAAGCTGACCAAAGGCTATCGCCTGCCCGCCGGGCACATCATCCACACCGTCGGGCCGGTCTGGCAGGGCGGCGCCAAGGGCGAGCCCGAGCTGCTCGCCAGCTGCTATCGCCGCTGCTTCGAGATCGCCCGGGCGCAGGGCTTCAAGACCCTCGCCTTCCCGGCGATCAGCTGCGGCGTCTATGGCTATCCGGTCGACGCGGCGACCAAGATCGCGGTGGCCGAGACGCGCAAGGCGCTGGCCGAGGACCCAGGGCTACAGGTGATCTTCGCGACCTTCGGCGGGGATATCACCGCCGCGTACAGACAAGAATTGTAACCCGAATCCCGTTGCGGGCGTTACTACCCGGCGTTACACTCACCTAACACAGTCTTTCGGGGGTATCCGCAGAATGAAGATGAGCAATTGGGTGCGTCTCGCCGCCGGCGTGGCGCTTGTGGCGGTTTCGCCGGCCATGGCGCAGACCGCCAAGGACGCGCCGCGCTATGGCAGCTTCGGCGTCGACCTGACCGCGCAGAAGCCGAGCGTGAAGCCGGGCGACGATTTCTGGAGCTTCGCCAACGGCGGCTGGAACGACCGCACCGAGATCGCCGCCGATCGCGCTTCGGCAGGCTTCGGCACCCAGCTCTCGATCGAGGCCGAGGCGAACGTCCGCGCGATCCTCGACGACATGGCGAAGAATCCGTCGGCCTATGGCGCCGGCGGCAAGCAGGTCGGCGACTTCTATGCCAGCTGGATGGACGAAGCCGCGATCGAGAAGGCCGGCACCGCGCCGCTCAAGCCCTATCTCGCCACGATCGCCGGGGTGAAGGACCTGAACGCGCTGCAGGTGCTGTTCGCCACCACCGGCTATGCCTCGCCGGTCGAGCTCGGCATCATCCCCGACCTTGCCGATCCGACGCACTATACGGCCGTCACCGGCCAGGGCGGCCTGGGCATGCCGCGCGACTATTACCTGCTGGAAGGCGCCAAGTATGACGCGTTCCGCACCGCCTATCGCGCCTATGTCCAGAAGATCCAGGAGCTGGCCGGCATCCCGAACGCCGCGGCCAAGGCCGATGCGATCGTCGCGCTCGAGACCGCGATGGCCAAGGTCCAGTGGTCGCCGGCCGAAAGCCGCGACATCGCCAAGCTCAACGACCCGCAGACGCTGGCCGGGCTCAAGGCCAAGGCGCCCGACTTCAACTGGGCGCTGATGCTCAAGACCGCCGGGCTCGAAAGCTCGCCGTCGGTGCTGATGACGCAGAACACCGCCGTCACCGCGCTCGGCAAGCTGATGACCGCGACGCCGCTCGCCACCTGGAAGGACTATCTCGCCTATCGCTTCGTCAGCGATCATGCGCAGTTCCTGCCCAAGGCCTTCGACGACACGCGCTTCGGCTTCTATTCGCAGACCCTGTCGGGCGTGAAGGTGCAGCGCGAGCGCTGGAAGCGCGGCATCCAGCTGGTCAATGGCGCGCTCGGCGAAGCGGTCGGCGCGATCTATGTCGCCAAATACTTCCCGCCGGCGGCCGAGAAGCAGATGGCCGAGCTGATCGAGAATCTGCGCGGCGCCTACAAGGATCGCATCACCGCCTCGACCTGGATGGACGACGCCACCAAGCAGAAGGCGCTGGCCAAGCTCGCCGCCTTCGAGCCGCGCATCGGCCACCCCGACAAGTATATCGACTATTCGTCGTTCAAGGTCGTCCGCGGCGACCTGCTCGGCAATGCGATGCGCTCGGGCGAGTTCCAGCACCAGCTCGAGCTGTCGCGCTTCGGCAAGCCGGTCGACCGCACGCTGTGGGACATGACCCCGCAGACGGTGAACGCCTACTATAACCCGCTGTCGAACCAGATCACCTTCCCGGCCGCGATCCTGCAGCCGCCCTTCTTCGATCCCAATGCCGATCCGGCGGTGAACTATGGCGCGATCGGCGCGATCATCGGCCATGAGATGGGTCACGGCTTCGACGACCAGGGCAGCCAGTTCGGCCCGACCGGCAAGTTCGAGAACTGGTGGACCGACAGCGCCAAGAAGGCGTTCGGCGAGCGCACCGCTGCCCTCGTCGCCCAGTATGACGGCTATGAAGCGGTCCCCGGCACCAAGATCCAGGGCAAGCTGACGCTCGGCGAGAATATCGGCGACCTTGGCGGCGTCGAGGCAGCCTATGGCGCGTTCCAGAAGTACCAGGCCGAGCACGGCAAGGCCCCGGTGATCGGCGGGCTGACCGGCGACCAGCGCTTCTTCCTGTCCTATGCCCAGGCCTGGCAGACCAAGCTGCGCGAGGACACCGCCCGCCAATATGCGCTGATCGATCCGCACTCGCCGGCCAAGTTCCGCGTCAACGGCATCGTCCGCAATGTCGATGCCTGGTACAAGGCGTTCAACATCCAGCCGAGCGACGCGCTCTATCTCGCGCCCGAGCAGCGCGTGCATATCTGGTAAGCCTCTAGCTTCACCGACACGAAGCGGCCCGGCAGCGATGCCGGGCCGTTTTCGTTTTCCCGTCCGGCACCAATTTTTCCAACAGCGTCAAACAACAGTCCTGTCCGTCACCGTGAACTTGTTTCAGGGTCCAATTGTCCGCAGGCGACGGACCAGATGCGCGAGCGCTTCGGCCCGTAGCGCGTTGGATGCTGAAACAAGTTCAGCATGACGGAACATGGGTTCGCCCGGCGGAACACGAGAAATCCTGCATTGCCAGCCGGGCCCGGCAAGCGCCAAAGGGGCGCATGACTCCACGCGAACTCATCGATACCGCGATCGTCCCCGGCGGGGGCGAGGCGCTGCGCCTGTTCCGCCGCGGCGGCGACTTCATGATCGTGCTCGACCGCAACGAGCTGATGTCGAGCCGGATGAGCGGCTCGGAAGAAGCGCTCGCGACGATGACCTGCGAGCGGCTCAAGACCCAGGCACCGCATCTGCTGATCGGCGGCTATGGCATGGGCTTCACGCTGCGCGCGGCGCAGAAGGTGCTGGGGTCGGACGCCAGGCTGACGATCGCCGAGCTGGTGCCGGAGATCATCGCATGGGCTAAGGGCCCGATGGCCGAGCTGGCCGCCGGCTGCCTCGACGATCCGCGCGTCGAGGTGATCCTGGACGACGTCGCCGCCGTGATCGGCCGGGCGCGCGCGACCTATGACGCGATCCTGCTCGATGTCGACAATGGCCCGGACGGGCTGACCCGCGACGCCAACGACCGGCTCTATTCGCCACGCGGGCTGCAGAAGCAGTGGGAAGCGCTCAAGCCCGGCGGGGTGCTGGCCGTATGGTCGGCGGCACCCGACAACGCCTTTGCCCGGCGGATGAAGGAAACCGGCTTCCAGGTCGAGGAAGTCGGCGTGCGGGCGCGCAGCAACGGCAAGGGTCCGCGCCACGTGATCTGGTTCGGGCGCAAGGGCTGATTGCACAAACTGCAATCCACACCCCGATTCATTGCAGTTGCAGAAAGCGCATGTCCCAACCATTTCCGTCTATGTTGCATTGCAGCAAGCAATTGCACGTAGAAGGGTTTTCCGATGTTCTCGCTTATCTCGCTCTTCCTCGCCGCGCGTCGCCCGGTGATGTTTGCGGTGCCGGCACCGGTTGCCGCCGCTCCGGCTGAGGAAACGGTCGAGCTGCGCCTCGCCGCCTGATCCGGCGCCGCGCATGACCGAAAGAGGGGGAGCCGTCGCGCTCCCCTTTTTTATGTCTGTCGTCCGCGGAGCACGCGCCCAACAAAAAGGCCGGCGCTTTCGCGGCCGGCCTTTCCGTTCTCTGCAATGCGGCGGCGCTTACTTCACGCCGTGCATCCAGTATTTCAGCGGCCAGCTCAGCAGGAGCAGCAGCACGCCGAGGATGATCGCGGCGATCGAGATCGTCGTGAACACGCCGACATAGGTGTCGAGGCTGACCTTGAGGTTGGTCACCTGGCCACCGACCGTCTCGACGCTGGCGAACTGCGCGATCACGCCGGCGACATACTGCGCCACCGAGATCGACAGGAACCACACGCCCATCATCAGGCCGACGATACGCGCGATCGAGAGCTTGGTAATCATGCTGAGGCCCACCGGCGAAATGCACAGCTCGGCCGCCGAGTGGATGAAGTAGAGGCCGGCCAGCCACCAGATGCTCACCTTGAACCCGGCATCGGCATAGTGCGCGCCCCAGACGAGCAGCAGGAAGCCCGCCGCCACGCCGATCAGCGCAAGACCGAACTTGACCGGGATCGACGGCTCGAGCCCGCGCTTCGCCAGCGCAGTCCACATCAGCGACATGAACGGCGCGAGCAGGATGATAAAGGCCGCGTTGAAGAACTGGGTCTGGCCGGCGGTGATCGTGAACAAGCCGAACACCGAGAGATCGGTGTTGCGATCGGCGAACAGCGTGAGCGAAGAGCCCGCCTGCTCGAACAGCGTCCAGAACACGACGTTGAAGACGATCAGCACCATCGCGGCGAGCATCATCTGGAACTCGGTCTTGCTGCCCGCGACGAACGACCAGACCAGGATCGCCGGCACGCCGAGCAGGAACGAGCCGAACAGCAGCTTGCCCATCAGCGGCAGCGACGCGACATAGCCGATGAAGCCCGAGCCCGCGGCCGGCGCACTTGCCTGCATCAGGTTGACGTAGAGCAGGTAGAACAGCGGCACGACGCAGAGCGCAACCGCATAGATGATCCATTGCTGGCTGTTGACCTTGGGCTTGGCGGGCGGCTCGCCATAGCCATCGAGCTTGCCGCCGTTGAACTGGATCAGCGCCCAGGAAACCATCATGCCGATCGCGGCGAGGGCAAAGCCCCAGCTCCAGCCATAGGCCACGGCCAGCCAGGGGCAGATCAGCTGCGAGAAGAACGAGCCGAGGTTGATGCCCATGTAGAAGATGGTGAAGCCGGCGTCGCGGCGACGGTCGCCCTGCTCGTAGAGCTCGCCGACCATGGTCGAGATGTTCGGCTTGAAGAAGCCGTTGCCGACCGAAACCATCGACAGCGCGATCAGCAGCACCATCACATAGAGCGGGCTGCGGTCCGCGCCGGATTCGAACTTGCCCTTCTCGATCTTCCGCTCGACGGTGCCGGCGTTGAGCAGGTCGACGCTGCCGTCGTCATTGCCCTTGATCTCGAGCTTCTTCACCTCGGCGCCGTTGCCTACCACGACATAGCGGACTTCCTTGTCCGCCTGTTTCTCGATCGAGACTTCGTAGCGCTGGCCGTCGATCGTCGCGTGCGGCGTCGCGGTCGGGCCGCCGAAGCAGAGGATCGCATAGCCGAGCGACATGATGATCGCGCCGAACTTCACCGCGCGCTTCGAGCCGAGATACTGGTCGGCCAGATAGCCGCCGATCAGCGGGGTGAGGTAGACCAGCGCGGTGAACCCGCCATAGATGCCCGTCGCCTCGCGGTCGCCGAACATGAAATGCTGCGTCAGGTAGAGCGTGAGCAGCGCGCGCATGCCGTAATAGCCGAAGCGTTCCCACATCTCGGTGGTGAACAGGCGCGCCAGCTGGCGGGGATGCCCGAACCACGTCGCTTCCCTCGCGGGATTGACGTGGGTGATGTCCGGCTCTGCCGGACTATCGGCGGTTGGAGTGTCTACCATGCGGTGTAATGCCCTTTGAATTCGGTTCCGGGTCTTGGGCCCGGCGCATGGGCGGCCAAACTAGACGGAATGAAGCGGCTGTAAAGCATGTGCATTTGTGCGCATTGCCGCCACCTGACCGTCATCCCCGCGAAGGCGGGGATCCAGGGTTTCTCTGCCGTCTCGCTTGTGACCCTGGATCCCCGCCTGCGCGGGGATGACGGGGAGAGATGAGGATACGGAGAGAATGTTGCGAACGCCCGGAACTTGGCGCGGAAGGGCACGCACCCTAGATGCCCCGCATGACCTTCAACGACACCACCTCCCCGCTCTCGCTGCTCCGCACCCGCCGCTCGGGCAAGCCGCGCGACCTGGGCGCGCCCGGGCCCAGTCCCGAGCAGATCGACGCGATGATCGCGATCGCCGCGCGCACGCCCGATCATGGCAAGCTCTTCCCCTGGCGCTTTGTGGTGGTGCCGGACGAAGCCCGCGCCGCGCTGGGCGACAAGCTCGCCGCGATATTGCGCAGCGAAAAGCAGGACTGCACCGAGCGCGACGAGGAAGCCGCGATCCAGTTCGCCACCCAGGCGCCGGCATTGGTGGTGGTGCTTTCCGCGCCGGTGGTGCCGCACAAGATCCCCGTGTGGGAACAGGAGCTGTCAGCGGGCGCCGCGTGCATGAACCTGCTGCATGCCGCGCACGCCATGGGCTTTGCCGGCGGCTGGCTGACCGGCTGGGCCGCCTATTCGGACGCGGTGCGCGACCTGTTCGGCGGCGAAGGCCAGAAGATCGCCGGCTTCGTCTTCCTCGGCACCCCGGAACGGCCGCTCGAGGAGCGCCCGCGCCCCGAATTGTCCGAAATCGCACATAGGTGGAATCCCGGGTATGGACCTGACGCCTAATTGGTGTATTATAGCACCATGACAGCGCTAGAGCACGAGGACAGCCCGGTCTACCTCAAGCTGCGCGCCAGCATCGCCGCGGCGATCCTGCGCGGGCAATACCGGGCAGGGGATCAGCTTCCGTCGGTGCGTGCGCTTGCCGCCGAGCATGGCGCCAATCCGCTGACGGTGGCCAAGGCCTATCAGAGCTTCCAGGATGACGGCTATGTCGAAGTCCGCCGCGGCGTCGGCATGTTCGTGCTGCCGGGTGCGGTGGAGAAGCTGCGCATCGCCGAGCGCGAGCGCTTCCTCACCGGCTACTGGCCGCGCGTGAAGGACCATATCGCCCTGCTCGGCCTCGACGTGCACGAGCTGCTCGACCGCGAAACGGCCTGAGCGATGACGGTGGTCGATCCAGCGGCCGCCGTGCCACAGAAGCAGGGCTGGGCGCGGACCGCGCTGGCCTGGGGCCTGCTCTTCGGCGGCGTCTTCGCCTTCCAGAGCGTGGCGGCCAAGCCCTTCTACATTCCCTCCAGCTCGATGATGCCGGTGCTGCGGACCGGCGACCGGCTGATCGTCTCCAAATATCCCTATGGCTGGTCCTATGCCTCGCTCTCGATCCATGGCAGCGCCGTGGTGCCGGGACGACTGCTGGCCAGGCTGCCCGAGCGCGGCGACATCGTCACCGTGGCGCGCCGCGAGGATGGATCGGACCTGATCAAGCGGGTGATCGGCCTGCCGGGCGACACGATCGCGGTCAGCCACGGCGTGGTGATCCTCAACGGCAAGCCGGTGCCGCGCGTGGCCGATGGCACTGCCGACATTCCGGTCGATGCGAACATCCCCTGCGACGAGGCCGAACTGGCGCCGTTCCGCAAGGTGGCGAAGGACGGCACTTTGGTCTGCGCGCTGCCGCTGTTTCGCGAGACGCTGCCGAACGGCGCAAGCTACGACGTGATCGACCTGGGCGATACCTATCTGCCCGGCGGCTATATCAGCCCGCGCGACAATTACGGGCCGATCCGGGTGCCAGCCGGCCACGTCTTCCTGATGGGCGACAATCGCGACCAGTCGGCCGACAGCCGCTTCTCGCTTGCCGAGAAGGGCCTGGGCGGCCCGGTCCCGATCGAGAGCCTGGGTGGGCGCGCCGAGATCATCACCCACAGCTATTCAGGCGAAGGCTCGTGGCTGAACCCGCTGAGCTATGTCACGTCGCTGCGCGGCAATCGCGCGGGGAATTCGCTGCGCCCCGAACGCCGCTGATGCTGGTCATCACCGGCACCTTCCGCGTGCCGCCGGCCAGCATGGAAGCAGCGCGGCCGGTGATGGCAGCGATGGTCGAGGGCAGCCGCGCCGAGGCGGGATGCATCCATTACAGCTATGGCGAGGATGTGCTCGATCCCGGGCTGATCCACGTCATCGAGCAATGGACCGACCGCAGCGTGCTCGAGGCGCACTG
This sequence comes from Pseudomonadota bacterium, assembly GCA_023445495.1. Classification (GTDB taxonomy): domain Bacteria; phylum Pseudomonadota; class Alphaproteobacteria; order Sphingomonadales; family Sphingomonadaceae; genus Sphingomonas. The sequence continues at coordinate 13,863 of JAEXLC010000198.1, forward strand.
GGCGAGCCCGCATATCCAGGCCTGGCGCGCAGCCTGGCCCGGGCTCGGCATCGGTGAACGCGACCTGACATTGTTCGAGACGGACGCCGGCGCGCCCTGCTAGGCTGTGCCCCCATGGCCAGGGCAGATCAGATCCCCGTCCGCTTCCGGATCGTCATCGAGCAGCCGGTGCCCGGGGTGCGGCACAGCCTGCAGGCGAAGGACGACCTGCCGCTCGACCCGAAGACGTCGCTGGCCGGCGAAGCGCTGCACTTCGACTTTCCGGTGCGCGTGGGGCCGGGCCCCAAGTTCTTCGGCGACCAAGTGCGCCGCGAAGGGCCCGAGCGGCGCTTCGTCTATATCCGGATCGGCCAGTCGGCCGGGGACCATGGCGCGCCCTGGTCGCGCCGGATGAAGATCGACATCCACGATATCGAACCGGCGCTGCTGGAGCGGGCGGCGGGCGGCGGCGTCCTCGAGATCACCGTCAACGGTACCGGCAAGGACGGCACCCCGGCCTGCGCCACCGTGCGCGCGACCAGCCGGCGCGTCGTGGCGGACTAGGCCCAGCTGCCCAGCGTCTCCGCCACGGCGCGCAGCACCTTCGGCTTCATCTGGACGAAGAGATGGCTGCTGCGCACTTCGATCGCGCGGCAGGCGGCGCCTTCGGCTTCGCGGCAGATCAGGCCGTTCACGAACCCGTCGCTGCGGCTCCAGATCGCCGCCGAGGGCACGGGTAGCGGGCGCGCCGCTTCCGCCAGCCGCCGGACAACCACCGGATCGGTGATGTTCTCGCCGGTGAACAGCTGGAATGGGCGCCAGACGTTGGTGGCGCTGGGCAGGCCGGCAAAGGGCGAACTGATCGTCAGCACCGCGCGCACCAGTTCGGGGTGGCGATGCGCGACGATCCGGCTCATCACCCCGCCCAGCGATACGCCGACCAGCGTGACCTTCTGCCCGGTCTCGCGCTGGATCTCCTCCACTCGCGCGATCAGCCGCTCGCATTCGGGGCCGACGGTGCGCACGCCGAAATTGCGCCCGAGCTTCCAGGGATAGGCGCGGTAGCCGAGCCGGCGCAGCATCGTGCGCAGCACGAAGTTCGAGCGATCGGTGTTGCACAGCCCCGGCGAGACCAGCACCGGGCGGCCATCCCCGCGCGGGAGTCCGGCGAGGCGGAAGCCCGCAAGCTCGGCGATGTTGAGCGCGGCGCGCGCCGGCTCGATCGCGAGCGTGAGCCGGGGCGGCGGATCGGCGGCGGTCCTCGGTATCATAGCCACAGCATCACGCCCCAGGGCAGCGGCGTCCAGACCCCCATGCGCACCCCCGCCTTGCGCAGGCCCCGTCCGGTCCATTCGTTGCAGGTGTTGATCGCGCTGTAGCCGCCCTTCGCGCTGTAGAAGGCGTCGCGCGCGCCATAGCCGCGCACCACTGGCCCGGCGGCGAAGGTGCCGCGGACATATTCGACCAGCCGGCGATATTCCTCCTTGTCGAGCACCACCGCACGGACCGATCCGCCGGCACGCGGCTCGGGGATGTGCGCGACATGGAGCACAGTCGATCCGACCCCGGCCAGCGCCTTGGCGGTGCGCCACGGATCGAGGTCGCGCCACTGCGCGGTGTGGAGGTAGAAATCGCGATTGCCCCAGCCGAACGCCATGTACGGCTCGGCGCCGTAGCGCGGATCGGCGAGATGCTCGGGCCGGGCGACGTCGCGAAAGGCGGCGGCGGGCAGGATCAGATCGGTATGCGCGCCATTATCGGCGACATAGATTCGGATGCCGGTCGCCACCGGTTCGCGCCCGCCATTCACCGCCAGCCCGGCACCGAGCCCGGCCGCCGAGAGATAGAGCACGACCATCAGCACCAGCGCCCCCGCCAGCCGCAGCAATATCCGCAACATCGCCCTCCCCATTTCGCGTCCGCCCCGCACCATGCTATGTCAGATCCATGGCGCAAGACACGCATGTACTCGACCGTCCGCCCGAAGGCGCGTCGGCCGACTGGACGATCCCGCAGAACTGGCAGGCCTATACGGCCGAGGAACACGCAACCTGGGACAAGCTCTATGAGCGCCAGGTCAAGCTGCTGCCCGGCCGCGCGAGCCAGGCCTATCTCAACGGCCTCGACGCGCTGCGCCTGTCCGAATCGGGCATCCCGAATTTCGAGGAGCTGTCCGAGCGGCTGATGAAGCTGACCGGCTGGCAGGTGGTGGCGGTGCCGGGCCTGGTGCCCGACAATGTGTTCTTCGATCACATGGCCAATCGCCGCTTCGTCGCCGGCAATTTCATCCGCCGGCCCGACCAGCTCGACTATATCCAGGAGCCGGACGTCTTCCACGACGTGTTCGGCCATGTGCCGATGCTCGCGGACCCCGTGTTCGCCGACTATCTCGAAGCCTATGGCCGCGGCGGCAACCGCGCGCTCGAGCTCGGCGCATTGAAGCAGCTCGGCCGGCTCTACTGGTATACGGTGGAATTCGGGCTGATCCGCGAGGACGATGAGCTGCGCATCTACGGCGCCGGCATCGTCTCCTCCTCGGCCGAGAGCATCTTCTCGCTCGAGAGCGGCAGCCCCAACCGCATCGGCTTCGACATGAAGCGGGTGATGCAGACCGACTATCGGATCGACGATTTCCAGCAGAACTACTTCGTCATCCCGAGCTTCGGGGAATTGCTGCGCCAGACGGTCGAGACCGATTTCGCACCGCTCTATGACGAGATCGTCGGCAAGCCGGACATCCCGATCGCAGAGATCCTGCCGGGGGACGACGTCATCACCCGCGGCACCCAGGAATATGCAAAGGGCAAGGCTGCCTGATGGTCGGTTTCCTGAAGAAGCTGTTCGGCGGCGGCACGCCGGCGTCGGAAGCGGAGACGCTTTCCGAACCCGACCTGACCCTCACCCGGGCCGAGGAGGAGCTGAAGCTCAAGACCGAGTTCGCGATGGCGACCTGGGGTCTGGGCGATGGCGGTACCTGGGAAGCGGATCTCGATGCCGGCACGATCAGCTTCACCAATGACAAGGGATGGGAAATCACCGCACCGGTGCAGGTGATCGGCACGTTCAACACGCTCGACGGCAGCTGGCTATGGGGCTGGGATCATCCCTCGGTGCCCGAATCGGCGTCGCACGACGCGCGGCGCGTGCTCGAATTCGGCGAGCAATATGGGCTGGCCGCGCTGACCACGCGCAAGATCCAGACCGACGAGACCGATGCCTGGACCTTCACCGCGCTCGCCTGCCACCTGGCCGGCGCGCAGGGCGGCTATCGCGGGCCGGCGGGCAGCACGCATGTGTTCATGACCTATGGCACCGTCTCGATCCGCAAGCCGGAAGAGGCGTGAGCTCCCCTCCTGGGAGGGAGGGGAAGCCAGTTACCAGCTGCCGAAGCCGGGCGCCTCGCCCTTGCCGCGGCTGAGACGGGTCACCCGCTCGGTGCCGTAGCGCACGCGCTTGGTGAGCGTCAGCGTCGGCCAGTCGCCGCGATCGGCGCGGCTGACCAGGCGCAGCCCCTGGCGGCGATAGGCCTGGGCCACCGTCTCGGCCTGGGTACCCAGCAGCCCCGCCAGGATCAGCGTCCCGCCCTCCGCCAGCACCGCGCCCAGGCTCGGCGCCAGCTCGACCAGCGGGCCGGCAAGGATATTGGCGATGACAAGGTCATAGGGCGCGCGGCCGAGCAGCAGCGGATGCTCGACGCCGGCGGCCGCGGCAAGCGCCAGCGCGCCCTGCCCGCCGCCAAGCTTGACGCGATTGATATCGGCATTGTCGGCGGTGACTTCGACCGCGCGGGGATCGATGTCCGAAGCGGTGGCATAGGCGCGCGGCCACAGGTGCAGCGCGGCAAAGGCGAGCAGCCCGGTGCCGGTGCCGACGTCGAGGACATTCTCGAAGCGCTTGCCCTCGGCCTTGAGCCGGTCGAGCGCGATCAGGCAGCCCGAGGTCGTCTCGTGCGTGCCGGTGCCGAAGGCGAGGCCGGCATCGATGCGGAACGCCTTTGCCCCTGCCGGCACCCGGCCCTTGTTGGTGGCGGTGTGGACATAGAAGCGACCGGCATGGACCGGCTCGATCCCCGCCTGGCTCAGCGTCACCCAATCGGCATCGCGGATCTTCTCGGCGACGGCCTTCACCCCGTTCGAGCTCGGCGCCAGCGCCTGCACCGCCGCCAGCGCCGCGCTGTTCGGCTTGCTGTCGAAATAGGCCTCGAGCTGCCAGGCGAGCGGATCGTCGGCGATCACTTCGCTGGTGAGCAGCACCGGCGACGGCTCGATCTCGAACACCGCCTCGTCATCGGCGTCGATCGCCTCGGCCTCGGCGCGGGTACAGGGCAGGATGAGCTTCCAGCTCGACATCAATCAATCTCCACAGGACGCGCGACGACCACCTTCAGGGCAGGAATCTCGATCGCGCGATATTGCAACTTGCGGCCCTGGCGCATCAGCAGGGCGACGCGCGTCGGGCTCTGCATCCAGACCTTGTCCACCCCGTCAATACCGGTGAGCAGGAAGGCCTGGCGCCCGGTGGCGAGATCGCCGACCAGCACATCCTCCTTGCCGCCCTGGGCGCGGACGCGGAACAGATAGTAAGCGAAGGGCGGCTCGGGCTTCTTCTGGGCCGCGGCACCGTCCACTTCATATGTGTCTGCCTTGACCGCCGCGTCATCGCCGATGGCGCCCGCAAGATACTGACGCTCGATGATCCGCCGGCTGTTGTCGGGCAGGAGCTTGCGGCTCGCACCGCTGGCCTTGTCGAGCAGGATCACGTTGCGCTCGTCCGCGGGTTCTCCGACCGAATAGCTGCCGCCGCCCCGTCCGATCGAATTCTCGGTCGCGATCACGATCTCGGTGAGATTGAGGCCGCGCAGCGGCGTGACTTCCGAGACCGCGAACACTTCGTTGGCGGCCTTGGCCTCGACCTGCGCCGGTGCTTCCCGGTGGCGGCGGCCATCATAGAACATCGCCACGGCCATCACGATCGCGACCAGCCCGACGATCGCCCCGATCATCGCCAGTGCGCCGATCACCAGTGCGCCGAACTGGCCGCCGAACAACGGACGCCCGGGCCTGGCGGCTTCGGCCGGCGGGCTATCGGACATAGCTGGCGCCGTTGATGTCGAGCACCGACCCGGTCATCGAAGGCGGCGCGGACAGCGCGCAGAAGCGGGCGAGCACCGCCACCTCGTCGGTATCCGCCACCCGGCCGAGCGGGATGTCGGCGAGCAATTTCTCGCCGCCGCGGCTGGCGAGATACTCGTCGGCCATGCCGGTCATGGTGAAGCCGGGGCAGATCGCGAAGGCGAGGATGCCCTGGCGCGCATAGCCGCGCGCGATGCTCTTGGTCATGCCGACCATGCCGGCCTTGGACGCGGCATAATGCCAGTGCGCCGGGCTGTCGCCGCGATAGGCGGCGCGGCTCGCCATGTTGACGATGCGCCCGGGGCGGCCCTCGGCCTGCCAGTGGCAGATGGCGAGGCGGCAGAGCTCGGCGGCGGCGGTGAGGTTCACCCGCATCGTCCGCTCCCAGTTCGCCACCCAGTCGTCATGATCGATGTCGAGCGGGTTGCTCTCGAACACGCCGGCATTGTTGATGACCACGTCGATCCGGCCGTCCAGCGCATCGAGCGCCTTGCTCCACAGCGCCTTGGGCGCGGAAGGATCGGCGAAATCGGCGGGCATCCCGCTTCGCGTGCCCTGGCCGATCAGGCGGACATCATCGTTCTTGAAGCTCTCGGCGATCGCGGCGCCGATGCCACGGCTCGCGCCGGTGAGGAGGATATGGGTGGCCATGCGCCTGCGTAGCGCGTCCCCCCGTCCCCGTCATCCCCGCGGAGGCGGAGGTCCAGAGTAGCAAGTGCTGTCCTGCTTGCCCCTGGATCCCTGCCTTCGCGGGAATGACGAAGTTCGTCAGGCTGCGACGCTGCTGGAGAAGCTCTCCGCGGCGGTGCGCAGCTTGTGGAGGCGGTCGTCGACTTCGGCCACGTCCTTCTGGAGCGTGTCGATCTCATGCGTCACCGACTTGGTGTCCTCGCGGATCGCACCGATCGTGGCGGACATCGAGTCGGCGGCAAGCGCGGTCTCGTCCACCGCCGCGGTGATCGCGGTGACGGTCTGCGCCTGCACTTCCATCGCCCCGCGGATGCGGTTGGCGCTGGCCTGCACTTCACTGACCGTCGAGCGGATCGAGGCGTTGGTTTCCACCGTGCTCTTCGTCGCCGACTGGATCGCCGCGATCTTGGCGGCGATGTCGTCGGTGGCGCGCGCCGTCTGGTTGGCGAGGCTCTTCACTTCCTGCGCGACCACCGCGAAGCCGCGGCCGGCGTCACCCGCGCGGGCCGCCTCGATCGTCGCGTTGAGCGCGAGCAGGTTGGTCTGACCGGCAATGTCGCGGATCAGGCCGAGGATCGATTCGATCGACTTGGCATGGTCCGAAAGCGCTTCGCTCATGCCGACCGCATCGGTCGCCTGCGAAGAAGCGCGGGTAGCGATCCCGGCCGCAGCCTCGACTTCCATGCGGGCATCCTCGATCGCGCGGATCAGGCCTGCGGCGGTCTGCGCCGCCTCGCGCATCGCCACCGCCGACTGCTCGGCGGCCGCGGCGACTTCGCTTGCCTTGCCCAGCATCCCGCGCGCCGAGCCCGAAGCGCCCTGCGCCTGCACCCGGATGCGGTTGGCGAGGCCGGTAGCCCCTTCGATCGACTCGGCGATGCTCGCCTTGAACTTCTGCGACCGGTCGCGGCGCGCCTGGTCGGCATAGGCCGCGTCGCGCGCGCCGAGATGGCCCGCCATCAGGTCGGCCTCGGCCATCGCCATGCGCTGGACGATGTCGCAGAGACGCCCGAGCTTGTCGGCATCGCCGGGCAGCGCCTCGCGCAGCGCGCGCATCGTCGCGCTATGGGCATAGGAGAAGGCAGCGACCACCGCCGGCAGCGGGATGCCCGCGGCATAGGTCTGGGTGGCATAGGCGCACACCATCTCGACCCATTCCTCGCTGAACGGCTTCTCGAACTTGACCGTGCCGTAGCGCGTGCCGTTGGCGACCTGCGCTTCGTAGAGCGCGGGATCGTCGAACACGTCGCGCATCGCCTGGCTGGCCGGCATCGCCTTGAAATGGACCCAGAAGCCCTCGGCGATCTCGCGCTGGCGGTGACCGATCAGCGTGACGATCTCGCGGCAGCCCGCCTCGATCGCACCGTCCCAGTCATATTCGCGGCGATGCTCTTCCACCGTCCGCATGCCGCCGCTCCAGCGGCCGGGTTCGCGTGCAACTACCATCCTGTCCTCCCCCTCAGGCCGCGACCTTGGCGATGAAATCGCTGGCGCTGCCCTTCAGGCTGCCGAGCTGCCCCTCGAGCGCGGCAAAGCCCTGGCCGACCCGGTCGATCTCGCTCGCCACGGCTTCGGTATCCTCGCGAATCGCGCCGATCGTGGCCGACATCGAGTCGGCGGCAAGCGCGGTCTCGTCGACCGCCGCGGTAATCGCGGTGACGGTCTGCGCCTGGACTTCCATCGCGACGCGGATCCGGTTCGCGCTTTCCTGGACCTCGGTCACCGTCGAGCGGATCGAGGCATTGGTCTCGACCGTGCTCTTCGTCGCCGACTGGATCGCCGCGATCTTGGCGGCGATGTCGTCGGTGGCGCGGGCGGTCTGGTTGGCCAGGCTCTTCACTTCCTGCGCGACCACCGCGAAGCCGCGGCCGGCGTCACCCGCGCGGGCTGCCTCGATCGTCGCATTGAGCGCGAGCAGGTTGGTCTGGCCGGCGATGTCGCGGATCAGGCCGAGGATCGATTCGATCGACTTGGCGTGGTCGCTGAGCGCTTCGCTCATGCCGACCGCATCGGTCGCCTGCGAAGAAGCACGGGTAGCGATACCCGCCGCCGCCTCGACTTCCATGCGGGCGTCCTCGATCGCGCGGATCAGGCCAGCGGCAGTCTGCGCCGCCTCGCGCATCGCCACCGCCGACTGCTCGGCGGCCGCCGCGACTTCGCTTGCCTTGCCCAGCATCCCGCGCGCCGAAGCGGAGGTGTGGCTGGCCTGGACCCGAAGCTGCTCGCCTTCGCGCGAGGCCCGCTGGACGGTGCCGCCGATCGAATCGCGGAAATCCTCGGCAAGCCGGTCGCGCGCCGCCTGGGCGCTGTGCTCGCGATACATGTTGTAGATCTCGACCGTGATGTCGCCCTCGAGCGCCGAGAGGCGCATCAGCGTGTCGATCAGCCCGGCGAGTCGCGCATTCTCGGCGCCGACGCGGCGGATCAGGATCTCGAGCGCCGCCCGGTCGCTCGCGCTGATCATCGAAAGCAGCGCCATCGGCGGCACATCGGCCGCATAGGCAGCCGCCACCGAACGCTCGATCGACTCGATCCAGGCCCGGCCCTCGGGATCGAGGAATCGGTTCTTGAGGAAGACCACGCCGACATCGATCATCTTCTGCGTATCGTCGGGCGCCCAGTTGCGCTCGTCGGCGAAGCAGCGCAGCCATTGCTGCCAATAGGCTTCGGAGACCGCGCGAATCTCGGGCTCCAGCGCTTCCCAGGCGGCGCGGCCCGAAGCGGCGAGCGATCCTTCGATGTCGAAGATGCGCAGGCGCGCGCGCACGTCGATGCGGGCGGCCACGGTACCCGGCTTGGGCAGGTCTTCGGACGAAACGGCGTTGGTCACGGAACAGTCCCCTGTGCGGCCGCGGGACGATCGGCCACTTGCTCCGCGATATGCGGGCGAACTGGTTAAGACCGGGTTAGCCAAGCCCCCATGTTGCGCATGCCAGCTTGCATCCCGCGACATGCGGACTAAGGAGACGGGCACCGACCGAGGAAGGACTTCAATCTTGGCCAATGTGCGCAACACGGCGCGACCCTTGTCGCCGCATCTGTCGATCTGGAAATGGGGCCCGTCGATGACGGCCTCGATCATCCACCGCGTCACCGGCAGCGGGCTGGCGACCGTGGGTACCCTCCTGTTCGTCTGGTGGCTCGTCGCCCTCGCCTCCGGCCCGGCGGCCTATGCCTGCTTCCTCGACGTGTTCACGGTGAAGTCCGGCGCGCTCAACATTATCGGCTATGTCTTCGGCATCGGCCTGACGCTGTCGTTCTTCCAGCATCTCAGCTCGGGCGTGCGCCACTTCTTCCTGGACCAGGGCGCCAATTTCGAGCTCAAGGCCAACAAGGCGACCGCGAACCTCACCTTCGCCGTGTCGATCCTCGCCACCATCGCCTTCTGGGCCTTCATCATCCTGGGGAAGCACTAATG
>JAEXLC010000235.1 GCA_023445495.1 Pseudomonadota bacterium
ATCCCGCTTCTTCTTTCCCCGGCACCGGACGCGGCACCCCGGCCCAAGGCCGGGGTGACGGTGTTAGCGCAAGCCGATCAGGCTGATCTGCCGGCCGTAGTCCCGCTCCTGCCGGTGGGTCGCGCGGCGGAAGCTGTAGAAATGCGCTTCCCGCGCATAGGTGTCCTGCCCCAGCATCTCGATCGTGCGCAGCCCGGCGGCGGCGAGGCGCGAGGCGACATAGGCTTCGAGATCGAACTGCCAGTGATCCTCGCGCCGGCCTTCGGTGAAGAAGCGCTCATTGTCGGGATCGGCATCGGCGAAGCGCTGGAGGAAGCCGAGATCGACTTCGTAGGAGGCGCGGGCGATGCACGGGCCGATCGCGGCGACGATGCGATCGCGGCTGGCGCCGAGCGCTTCCATCGCGGCGATGGTCGAATCGGTGACGCCGCCGACCGCACCCTTCCACCCGGCATGGGCGGCGCCGATCACGCCGGCCTGCTTGTCGGCGAACAGCACCGGCGCGCAATCGGCGGTGAGGATGCCGAGCGCGAGGCCCGGGCGATCGGTGACCAGCGCATCGGCATGCGGGCGCACCCGCTCTTCCCAGGGCTCGGCGACGGTGACGCAGTCGGCCGAATGGATCTGGAAGAGCGAGACCAGCCGGCCGCCGGGCAGCACCGCTTCGGTCGCGCGGCGGCGATTCTCGGCGATCAGCGCGGGTTCGTCGGTGGAGCCGAGCCCGACATTGAGGCTGGCCATCGCGCCGGTGGAGACGCCGCCCGTGCGGCCGAGAAAGCCGTGCGCGATCCCGTCCAGCGCGCGGGCGCGGAAAACTTCGACTTCACTCGTCATCTCGTCACTCACAATGCGCGGCGCATCAGCCGGTCTTCATCCTCATGCTCGCCGACCAGGAAGATATAGGGGCCGCGATCCTCGAACCCGTTCTTCTCGTAGAAACGCCTGGCCCGGTGGTTGTCGATATAGACCGACAGCCAGAGCTCGTCGGCGCCGCGCGCGCGGCCTTCTTCCACTGCCCAGTCGAGCAGTGCCTGGGCGGCGCCGCTGCCCTTGGCGCGCTCGTCGAGATAGAGCTGGCGGAGCTCGTGCGGGCGCGAGGTCACCGTCGCCGGCAGGGTGAGCGCGCTGGTCTTGGCGAAGCCGGCCAGTCCCTGTTCGTCCTCGGCGATGTGGAAGCGCAGGTCGGGCTGGGCGAACTCCTCCGCCCAGGCCTCGGGCGTGAATCCGGCGAAGAAAGCGGCGAGATTCTCCGGCGTGTAGAGATGGCCGAAGGTCGCGGCGAAGCTGACCCGGAACAGCGCGTCGATCGCGGGCAGGTCGGCGGGAGTGGCATCGCGGTAGATCATTGCATCTCACCCTCACCCTTCCCACCGCCAGCGGCGGCGGGCCCCTTCCCTCTCCCGGTGGGAGAGGGAGGGAGCGGCGAAGCCGCGGAAGGGTGAGGGTGGCTGAAGCTCATTCGCTGAACCCTGCGGGCACCGGCCAGCCCGGTGCGGTGAAGGCGATCACCTTGAACAGTTCGCCCATCTGCTCGGGATCGGTCAGCCGCTCGCGATCCATGGCGAGCTGGCCGGCGCGATCGGGCGCGGCGAGTGACAGGCTGGCGGTGCGTTCGGTGATGCCGAGGCGGGTGAGGAACTCGCCCTGGGTGACCGGGCCGTGGACGACCAGTCCCTCGGCGCGCGCGGCTTCGCCCAGCGTGGCGAAGTCGACATGCGCGGTCAGGTCCGCCTCGCCGGGTTCGTCGAACGGATTGGCATAGGCATGGCCCTTCACCGCCTGCAGCGTGTCGCCGAGCGCCGGGCCCATATAGCCATAGTCGATGACCAGCGCCGCGCCGCCCTGGTCGTTGAGCCGCCTGGCGAGCTGGCGCAGCACCGCGACGCTGGCGGGCGAGGTCTCCATGATCGAGCCGGGCGCGGCATCCTTGTAATCGCGCGGGATAATCATGTCGAAGCCGCGGTCGCCGGGGATCGGCAGGAACAAAGTGTCCTGGCAGGCGACCAGCCGCTCGCGCCAGCCTTCCTGGGTGGCGATCAGCTGGCGGATCGGCAGCGCGTCGAAGAACTCGTTGGCGACGAAGACCAGCGGCGCGTCGTCGGGCAGGCCGACCAGATCGATATGGAATTCGGCGCCGGCCACGCGCTCGGCCTGAGCGGCGCGCAGCGTCGGGCTGGTCTCGACGAGATCGACCGGTGGCGCGAGTCCGACCTTGGCCATGGCGCGCAGCGCGTCGGCCGCCAGCGTGCCGCGGCCCGGGCCCAGCTCGACATAGCGGATCGGCGGCTGCCCGGCGCGCTGCCAGATGTCGGCGATCCACAGGCCGATCAGCTCGCCGAACATCTGGCTCACCTCGGGCGCGGTGGTGAAGTCGCCGCGCGCGCCCAGCGGATCGCGGGTGGCGTAGTAATGCGCGTTGGCGGCGCCCATGAACTGCGACAGCGGGATCGGCCCGGCCATGGTGATGGCACGGGCCAGCCGCTCGGCGAGCAGGGGCTCGGCGGCGTTGGCCGCGCGTTCCCCGGCGGGCGCGTCGAGAGGGTTCTCGCTCAGGCTACGCTCTCCGTGCCGAGGGTGGGCTCGACGCGCTGGCGGCGGCCCTTGGCGGTGACGATCAGATAGATGCCGCCGGCGATCATCGGCAGGCACAGCACCTGGCCCATATGGATGACATGCTCGAAGATCGTGCCGGCGAACTGGGCGTCCGGCTCGCGGAAATACTCCACGAAGAAGCGGAAGCTGCCATAGCCGAGCAGGAAGATGCCGACGAGCCTGCCCGGCTCGTAGCGCGCCTTGGTGCGCCAGAAGGCATAGGCCAGGATGGCGAACAGCAGCGCGCCCTCGAGCAGCGCCTCGTAGAGCTGGCTCGGATGGCGGGCGAGCGGGCCGGCGCCGGGGAAGACGATCGCCCAGGGCAGGTCCGCGGGCTTGCCCCACAGCTCGCCGTTCACGAAGTTGGCGAGGCGGCCGAAGAACAGGCCGAAGGGCGCGCAGCACGCGACATAGTCATGGACGCGCAGCCAGTTCAGCCCCTGCTGGCGGCACATCAGGATGATCGCCAGCGTGGTACCGATCACGCCGCCATGGAAGGACATGCCGCCGTCCCACAGCCGCAGGATGCGCAGCGGATTGAGGAACATCTCCGGCGCGTAGAAGATCACATAGCCCAGGCGCCCGCCCAGGATGATGCCGAGCGTCGCGTAGAAGACGAGGTCGTCGGCGTGCTTCTTGCTCATCGGGGCGCCCGGCTGGCGGATGAGGCGGAGCAGATACCACCAGCCGATCAGGATGCCGGCGATATAGGCGAGCGAATACCATTTGATCTGGAAGAAGCCGAGATCGAGCGCGACCTTGTTCAGGCCGAGATCCTGGAACTGGATATGGTCGGCCGCCGCGGCGGCCAGGGTGGAAAGCAGCACTGTCGGTCCCTCCGGGTGTAGCGCCCCGATAGAACAGGCTTGGTGCAAACCCAAGTGCATCTTCAACTGGGGCGGGGATGACACATCAGGGGCCACAGGATAGAGCGGGCGGGATGAAGGTCGATTTCGGCAAGCTCCAGAAGCTGGATCGGCGCACGCTGCTGATCGGCGGCGGCGTGGGCGTAGGGCTGGTGGTCGCCTGGGCGGTATGGCCGCGCACCTATCTCCCCAATCTGACCGCGGCACCGGGCGAGAGCCTGTTCGGGGCGTGGATCAAGATCGGAACCGACGGGCATGTCTCGGTCGCGGTGCCGCAATGCGAGGAAGGGCAGGGCGTGTTCACCGCCATGCCGCAGATCATCGCCGACGAGCTGGGCGCGGACTGGAAGCTGGTGGGGGTCGAGCCGGCGCCGCTCAACCCGCTCTACGCCAATCCGCTGGCTGCCGAGGAACTGTTCGAGCTGGCGCTGGGCGGCCTGCCCGAGCAGCTGCGCCGCACCCATGCCGCGCGCACCGGGCTGATGCTCACCGGCTGCTCGACGTCGATCCGCAGCTTCGAGGACCAGCTGCGCCATGCCGGCGCCACCGCGCGGGTGCTGCTGTGCAAGGCGGCGGCGCGGCGCTGGGGCGCGGAATGGCAGAGCTGCGACACCGCCGGCGGCCAGGTGATCCACGGCAATTCGAAGCTCGGCTTCGGCGCGCTGGCGGCAGACGCGGCGGAGGAGAGCGTGCCCGGCGACGTGCCGCTGCGCACCGGCGAGACCAACCGGCTGTTCGGCCAGCCGCTGCCCCGGCTCGACGTGCCGGCCAAGGTCGATGGCAGCCTGGTCTATGCCGCCGATGTGCGCCTGCCGAACATGGTTTTCGCGTCGATCCGGATGGGCCCGATCGGCGAGACCGAGCTGGTGAAGCTCGATCGCGCGGCGGCCAACAAGGTGCCCGGCATGCTCTCGGTCGTGACCACCAGGGACTGGGTCGCGACGATCGCCAATAATGGCTGGGCGGCGGAGAAGGCGATCGATGCGATGCGGCCGCGCTTCAAGACGCCCGAGGACGTCATCAACAATGACAGCATCGCCGATGCGCTGAACGCCGCGCTCGATGCCGATGGCGCGCGCATCCATGAAGCGGGCGATCTCGCCGGCGATTTCCGCGGGGCCAAGGTGGTGTCGGCCGAATATCGCGTCGATGTCGCGCTGCATGCCGCGCTCGAGCCGATGACCTGCACGGCGCACTTCCATGACGGGCTGCTCTCGATCTGGCTGCCGACCCAGGCGCCGGGGCTGGCGCGGGCGGCGGCGGCGCGGGCGGTCGGTCTCTCCGAAGGCGCGGTGACGGTGCATGCGACGATGGCCGGCGGCTCGTTCGGCGCCAAGCTGGAGCATGAGGTCGCGGCGCAGGCGGCGCTGCTCAGCCAGAGCGTCGGCCGGCCCGTGCAGCTGACCTGGCCGCGCGGCGAGGACATGCGGCACGACCGCTATCGCCCGCCGGCGATCGGGCGGATGACCGGCAAGCTCAACGCGCAGGGGCAGGTAACCGGCCTGCTTGCCAAGATCTCGACGCCCGAGACCGGGCGCGAGCTGGCGACGCGGCTGCTCGGCGGGGATCCGGTGGTGCAGGCCTCGCTGGCATTGCCGGGCAAGGGCGATCCCTCGGCGGTGGCGGGCGCGCAGCCCAGCTATGGCATCGTCAATTATGCGGTGGACCATCACCCGGCGGTGATCGGGGTGCCGACCGGCTATTGGCGATCGGGCGCGCACAGCTACACCTGCTTCTTCACCGAGAGCTTCATGGACGAGCTGGCGCATGTCGCCGAGCAGGATGCGGTGTCGTTCCGCATGGCGATGCTCGGCGGCGAGACGCGGCTTGCCCGCTGCCTGCAGACCGCGGCGCAGCTCGGCGGCTGGCAGGGCGGGCAGCCCGGCAGCGGCCAGGGCATCGCCTGCCATGCGTTTCGCGGCTCCTATATCGCGGTGATGGCCGAAGCGCGGCTGGAGGGGCGCAAGGTCAAGGTCGAGCGACTGGTCGCGGCGGTCGATTGCGGGCGGGTGGTCAATCCGGACCTGGTCACCCAGCAGATCGAGGGCGGGCTGCTGTTCGGCATGGCGGCGGCGCTCGCCGGATCGACCAGCTTTACCGAGAATGTCGCCGATGTGCGCGACCTGTCCGAGCTCGGCCTGCCGACGCTGGCCGATGCGCCGGACATCACCGTCGAGATCTTGCGCAACGGCGCCGATCCGGGCGGGGTGAGCGAGCTGGCGGTGCCGCCGGTGGCGCCGGCGATCGCCAATGCGCTGCAATCGGCAAGCGGCGTGCGCTTCCGCGTGCTGCCTTTGCTCTCGGACGCCGAATGATCCGCTTTAGCTCTGCCGGGGTAAGGGAATTGTGATGTTGCCGCCCGACCATCCCCCCGTTTCGACCGGCAAGATCGGCGTGCTGCTGGTCAATCTCGGCACGCCCGATGCGCCCGACGCACCGTCGGTGCGGCGCTATCTGGCTGAGTTCCTGTCCGATCGCCGCGTCGTCGAGATCCCGCCGCTTGTCTGGCAGCCGATCCTGCGCGGGATCATCCTGCGTACCCGGCCGAAGAAATCCGCGCATGCCTATAGCCAGGTGTGGCGCGCGGACGGCTCGCCGCTTGCCGCGATCACCAGGGCGCAGGCCAATGCGCTCCAGGGCGCGTGGGGCGAGCGGGTGCTGGTCGACCATGCCATGCGCTACGGCGCGCCTGCGATTGGCGATCGGATCGCGGCGCTCAAGGCGCAGGGCGCCGAGCGCATCCTGGTCGCGCCGCTCTATCCGCAATATTGCGCGGCGACGACGGCGACCGCCAGTGACAAGGCGTTCGATGCGCTGGCCGCGATGCGCTGGCAGCCGGCGCTCCGCACGCTGCCGCCCTATCACGACCATCCCGCCTATATCGCCGCGCTCAGGGCGTCGGTGGAGGCGAGCCTGGCCCAGCTCGATTTCGCGCCCGATGCGATCCTTGCCAGCTTCCACGGCATGCCGGCGCGCACGCTGGCGCTCGGCGATCCCTATCATTGCCACTGCCAGAAGACCGCGCGGCTGCTGGGCGAGGCGCTTGGGCGCGAGCTGGTCATCACCTTCCAGTCGCGTTTCGGCCGGGCGAAATGGCTCGAGCCGGCGACCGATGCGACGCTGGCGGCGCTGCCGGGCAAGGGCGTGAAGCGGGTCGCGATCGTCGCGCCCGGCTTTTCGGCGGACTGTCTGGAAACGCTGGAGGAGCTGGCGATCCGCGGGCGCGAGACGTTCCTCGGCGCGGGCGGCACCCATTTCGCCTATCTCCCCTGTCTCAACGACAGCGAAGGCGGCATGGCGATGTTGCGTACAATTTTGAGCGAGGAGCTTGCGGGCTGGAGCCAGCCTGCCTAGCGTTTCGCGAAACCCCGGTAATTGGAGAGGAAAAGGCATGGCACGCGTAGCGATCGTGACGGGCGGCACCCGCGGCATTGGCGAGGCGATCAGCCTTGCCCTCAAGGAAGCCGGGATGGTCGTCGCCGCCAACTATGCGGGCAATGAGGAGAAGGCCAAGGCCTTCACCGAGCGCACCGGCATCGCTTCGTACAAATGGGATGTGGGCGATTACGACGCCTGCCACGAGGGTGTGGCCAAGGTCGCGGCCGAGCTCGGCCCGGTCGATGTCGTGGTCAACAATGCCGGCATCACCCGCGACGGCACCATCCTCAAGATGAGCCGCGACATGTGGGAAGACGTGATCCGCATCAACCTGGGCGGCTGCTTCAACATGGCGCATGCGGTGTTCCCCGGCATGCGCGACCGGAAATGGGGCCGCATCGTCAATATCGGCTCGATCAACGGCCAGGCGGGTCAGTACGGCCAGGTCAATTATGCCGCCGCCAAGTCGGGCATCCACGGCTTCACCAAGGCGCTGTCGCAGGAAGGCGCGCGCTTCGGCGTGACGGTCAACGCGATCGCGCCGGGCTATATCGATACCGACATGGTCGCCGCGGTGCCGCCCGAAGTGCTCGAGAAGATCGTCGCCAAGATCCCGGTCGGCCGCCTGGGCCAGGCGCATGAGATCGCGCGCGGCGTGGCGTTCCTCTGCTCGGACGAGGCCGGCTTCGTCACCGGATCGACCCTGTCGATCAACGGCGGCCAGCACATGTACTGAAATGACGAGGGCCGCCCCTTGGGGCGGCCCTCAGCCCTCGATACGCTACGCGAGGGAAAAAACGGTTCTGCCGTAACAACACGCTTGTCCTAGCGCAGTTCCCTTTATTTTCTCCTGAACGCGTCGGTCATCTGGCGTTCATCTTTCGGGCACTGGTTCCCGCGCGCCCAGCCGCTATGAGCGGAAGCGATGCTGCTCCGTTCCGCAATCGGCCTGTTCCTGCTGGCTCTCGTTCTGCAACTGTCGGCCTCGGGGCGCGAGGGCCGCGACCTGTTCGGCAAGGCGCCGCGGATGACGGCCGAGCGCGTGCTGCTCGACCCGAGCGATCCCGCGCGCACCCGGGTCGGGGCGCTCACCTATCTGGGCGGGGTCCGGCTCAGGAGCACCGACCGGGCGTTCGGCGGCTTCTCCTCGATGCGGATCGCGGGCGACGACTTCACTCTGCTCAGCGACGGCGGGACCTTCATCCGCTTCCGCATGGGCGGCGACTGGATGCCGCGCGACGTGCGGTTCGGCGATCTGCCGGATGGCCCGGGGAGCGGATGGCTGAAGGAGGATCGCGATTCGGAATCGCTGGCCAGCGATCCGGCCGCCGGCCAGGTCTGGGTCGGCTTCGAGCAGTATAATGCGATCTGGCGCTATGACGCGGACCTGCGCCGGGCCGAGCGCAGCGCCCGGCCGGTGGCGATGCGGAACTGGTCCGACAATGGCGGCCCCGAATCGCTCGTGCGGCTGCACGACGGGCGGTTCCTGACGATCGGCGAGACCAGCCGGCCCAAGGGCAGCCGGATCGGTCGCGAAGGCCTGTTGTTCCCCGGCGACCCGACCGCGCCGGGCATCAGGCCGATCCGCTTCGTCTATATGCCGCCGAACGAGCTGTACGATCCCAGCGACGCAGTGCAGCTGCCCGACGGCCGGCTGATCGTGCTCAACCGGCGCTTCTCGGTGCCCGGGCTGTTCACCGCGAAGCTCACCCTGATCGATCCGCGCGCGATCCGCCCCGGCGCGGTGGTGCGCGGCACAGAGATCGCGACGCTGGCGCCGCCGCTGCTCCACGACAATTACGAGGCGCTGGCGGTGACCTGCGAAGGCGACGACACGATCCTGTGGATCGCGTCGGACGACAACCAGCAATTCTGGGAATGGTCGCTGCTGCTCAAGTTCCGGATCGAGTTCGCGAAGCGCTGAGCAGGGTTGCCGGCGGCAGGAGATCGAACCCGCACCCGGTCTCCCGGGACCGCTGTAGCGATACGGCTACCAATTCCGTCACGCCGGCAGAATCCGCACATGCGAAAAGCCCGCCCTCCGCATGGAGAACGGGCTCGCATTGAGCCGTCGAAGGAACGGGCTGTTAGGCCGCGGTCTTCTCGGCCGACGCCTTGCGCACTTCGCGCTTCAGGCGACGGGCGCGCAGCGACAGATCGTCGTCGCTGGTCTTGAGCAGCCAGTTGTCGAGGCCGCCATTGTGCTCGACCGAACGCAGGCCGTGCGTCGAAACGCGCAGGCGCACGCTGCGGCCCAGCGAATCGCTGATCAGCGTGACGTTCTGCAGGTTCGGCAGGAACGTACGCTTGGTCTTGTTGTTGGCGTGGGAAACGTTGTTACCCACCTGCCGGCCCTTGCCGGTCAGCTCGCAAATGCGCGACATCGCTTGATATCCTGGTTTGAGCCCTGGCGAACCACGGCCGGAAAGGCGGCGCGAATAACCGTAATGGGACGGAGCGTCAACCGATTCGCTCGAAGAAACGCCTTGTACCCATGCAACCGCCATGGTTGATGCGGCGTTGATTACGCAAACGATTCAATTGGGGAGATGAAGCGATGCGTGGAATTCTGGTGCTTATCGGTTTGATCGCGCTTGCCGTCGTGGTGCTGATGTCGGTCGGCATGCTGCGGATCGAGCAGCAGCAGGGCGCGACCATGCCCACGATCACTTTCGACGCAAAGGGCGGCCAGCTGCCCAAGTTCAAGGCCGAAACGGGATCGGTGGGGATCGGAACCACCAACACGACCGTTGCAGTCCCGACGGTCGAGATGAAGAACACCACGGTCACCTTGCCCACCATCGAAGTGAAGCAGGCCGGCGCCACTCCGACGCCGACGCCCGCCGCGAAGTGATGGCAGCGCGCCCCGGACCCGTCGTGGCGGCAGTGCTGCTGCCGCCGCTGGGAAC
>JAEXLC010000244.1 GCA_023445495.1 Pseudomonadota bacterium
GCCCAACTCACCCCAGCTTGAGCACCGCCGTCGCCGCCGAGGGCAGGTCCGCACGCTCCTGGAGCGACTGCTCGATCGCCAGCCCGGTCCGCGCGACCTTGCCCGAATAGGCGGTGCGCCCGTTGACGATCACCTTCACCGGCTTGTCGAGGTTGAGCAGCTGGTCGGACAGGCGCAGTGTCGTGCCCGCCGGGACGGTGCCGGTCAGGGTGATCGTCTGGCCCTCCACCGACGCGGTGATCGTGTCGCCGGCCTTGGCCGCCGCCGCATCGGGGCTGTGCAGCCAGTAGAAGCGGTCATGCGTCACATCGTCCTGCAGCCAGACGATGCGCTTGGGCCAGGGATTGCGGGTAAAGCCCGCCATCCAGGGCAGCGCCTCGGCATCCTTGCGGTTCATCCAGTGCGGCAGGCCCGGATAGATGCGCGACATATGGACATAGCCGTCCGGATCGGCGGCGTGCAGCCGGTCGAGCTCGGCGGTCTTGTCGGCGGCGATCCTGTTGCGGTCATAGGCGGCGTCGGCGCCGCCCATGAAGATCGCGAAGGGCAGGTTGCGCAGGCCGAGCACCGAGGATTCGTTCGGATGGCCCGCCATCATCGCCGCGGCGGCGAAGCGATCGGCCATGCGCGGGGCGAGCTGCCACACGCCGTCGCCGCCCGCCGAATAGCCCATCAGATAGACGCGGTTGGGATCGACCCCGTTGATCGCAACCTGCGCGTCGATCAGCTGCTGGAACAGCGGGTCGATATGCCCTTCATGCCAGAGGTTCCAGGTGTCGGTGGGCGCGCGCGGGGCAAGGTAGATGCCCTCGGCCGGCTCGTAGAGGCGGATCTGATTGCGCCACTGCTGGTCGTTCACCGCCGGCTCGGCATTACCGCCGCCATGCATCGAGATCCACAGGCTGCGCTTGCCGGCCGGGGCGTTGCCGAAGGTCTTGCTTTCCCACTTCAGCGTCTTGTCGCCCAGGGTGATCTGCTTTGCGGCAACGGCTTCGGCGGCACGCGCCGCGACGGCACGCATGCGCTCGGCGCCCAACAGCGCCAGCGCGCGGTCGGCATCGGCGCGGTTCAGCGGGCGCGCCAGTGCCGGATCGTTCAGCGAGCGCCCGGCTTCGGGCTTCGCCAGCCAGGCCTCGATCGCCGCGACCGGCGCGGCGACGGGGCCATTGCGCGCCGCGACCGGCGTCACGGGAACGATGAGCGTGGGGGCAAGCGCAGTGGCGGCGAGGAGGATGCGGATCGCGATGCTGGACATGCGGGCACCCTAATCGCGGGACAGCACATGTCTATACCATAAATATGACCACGTTAGTACCAAAGCGCGTGGAACGCCCTATTCCTTCATCGGGTCGTGCCCCCAGTTCATCAGCGAATAGCGCCAGCGCGAGGTCGGGATGCGATAATCCTCATGCGGGCCCTGGGCGCGGTGGCGGGCGACGAAGCCGATCACCTTGCGCATATGGGCATAGTCGCCGCCGTCGAGCTCTTCCTTGCGGGTGCGCAGGATCCCGACGATGCGCCGCCCCGAAGCATGGCCGATGCTCTCCACGCCATCGCGCTTCTGGCCAACCTTCCGGCTCTCGGGCGTTTCGAGCCATTCCTCGATCTCGGCCGGCGCCATGTTCACCACCTCGTGGAACTTGCGCCACACTGTCTCGTGATCGTCGCGTCCCGCCACCCTTTTCTCCGTTATCGTCATGTTACCCATGCGTAACAGTCAGCCCTATCGCGGAGTTTCGTCGGGCGGGGATTTTATCCAGCCGCATCGGTGTAAGTTTCTCCCACCGGCGGCAGGAGAAGCCGCGCCGCGAGCCCGCTTCCGCCGACCAGCAACAGGGCGGCCAGCGCGATGCCCAGTCCGCGCCGGGGCAGGCCGGCGCCCGCCATCAGGGCAAGTGCCAGCCCGGTCGCGAGCATCGCCCAGAGGTGATAGCGATAATCGGCCGCGACGCTGATCGCCAGGAAGGCAAGCTCGGTCAGCGCCGCCGACAACGCCAGCGTCACCGCCAGCCGGCTGCGCGCATCGTCGCGGCGCCAGGCGAGCGCGACCACCGCCAGCGCCGCCACGAGCCAGAGGATCGGCGCGCCGAGCGGGCTTTCGGCCAGCACGCCCGCCAGGCGCTGGAACGGCTCGATCCGCGGCGAGGGCGAGCCGAGGCCGAGCGTGTTGGGCTCGCTGCCGGCCTGCGGCTCGGCAAGCGGATAGCGCCAGGGCACCAGCCAGCGCATCGTCGCGTTCCAATGCGCCAGCCGATGCGCGGCATAGGCCAGCGGGTGGTGCAGGATCGTGCCGACCCAGACCCCGGTCAGCTTGCCGCCGGGCGCGGCATGGGCGAGCCCGTCCGCCACGAAATCGCAGCGATCGCCGAGCGGATCCCAGAGCAGCGGCCGGATGCAGCGTTGCGCCTCGGCCTCCTGCCATGTCGACGCGGGCAGGATCGGCACCGCCCCGGCACCGGCATGATGCGCGATGCCCGCCAGGTCATAGATCGGCAGCGAACGCCCGACATCGCTGGCGCGCGCATGCAGCAGGCCGTGGTTGACGACCGGCATCGCCACCAGCACCGCGATCATGGCGGCAAGCATCAGCGCGCCGTGCCGCACCGGCCGCCACGCGCCGCTACCCAGCAGTCCGAAGGCCAGCGGCACGGTGGCGAACACCGCGTTGATCCGCACCAGCGTGGCGTAGAGCAGGAGCAGCACGACCAGCGCCGCCGCCAAGCGTGGCAGGGGCTGGTCCCGCAGCCGCCACCAGCAGCCGATCCCGACCGCGGCGAGCAGCGCACCCGCCATCTGGCCATCCTTGAGCACCGCGACCTGCCAGCCCGCGATCGGCGGCCAGATGCCGAGCAGCAGCACGCCGGCCGCCGCGGTCCGCGCGCCTTGGCGCGCCAGTGCCGCGGCGATGAGCCCGAGCCCGGCCCAGTAGAGCAACATCTGGAGGAGGAACATCGGCGCCTGGCCGGCCCAGCCCAGCCCATGGAACAGCGACCAGAGCCGGGCCATCGCCGGCGGGTGCCAGTCGTCATAGCTGCCCGAAAGGAGCTGCTGATACTGGTTGAGGCTGTCGAACATCGCGACGCCCGGCCAGAACAGCGCGAGCATGGCGAGGCAGAGGAAAAGCGCGGCTAGCGCCGCCCGGGTCGCGGGCGACACGCGCGTCAAACCAGCGCTCCTAGCTGAGCTTGCGGCCGAATACCGGGCGCGGCGCGTCCTCGGCGTGCGGGATCTCGGCGCTGCCCTGCCCTGCCGCCTTGCGCGCCAGATAGCGGGCGAGCGCCGCGTCCGCGTCGAAGGCCGGCTCCTCGGGCAGATCGATGCCCTTGCCCGGCGTGGGCCCGCGCGGCGTGATCGCCAGCTTGAGCAGGCGGAAGACCAGCGGGATGCAGAACAGCAGCCCGATCGCGCCGAGCCCGAGCACCGTCGGCCCCAGCCCCGATGCCAGCGGCCCCTCGTTCCAGCCGCTGAAGCCGGTGAAATAGAAGAGCAGCCCGCCGATATAGACGAGCGGCAGCAGCGACAGGACCAGCTTGAACATGCGCACGCCGAATCTCCCACCAGTTCCGCGGAACATGGCAGGAGATCGGCAACAAAGGGTGAAGACCCTTAGATGTGGAGCGCGCGGCCGTAGGCGCCGAGCACGGCTTCGTGCATCGTCTCGCTGATCGTCGGGTGCGGGAACACCGTCTCCATCAGCTCTGCCTCGGTGGTCTCGAGCGTCTTGCCGATGGTGTAGCCCTGGATCATCTCGGTCACTTCCGCGCCGATCATGTGCGCGCCGAGCAGCTCGCCGGTCTTGGCGTCGAACACCGTCTTCACGAAGCCCTCGGCCTCGCCGAGCGCGATCGCCTTGCCGTTGCCGATGAAGGGGAAGTTGCCGACCTTCACTTCATAGCCGGCTTCCTTGGCCTTCGCTTCGGTGAGGCCGACCGACGCGATCTGCGGGTGGCAATAGGTGCAGCCCGGGATGTTGCGGACGTCCATTGCGTGCGGATGCTTGCCGGCGATCGCCTCGACGGCGATCACGCCCTCATGGCTCGCCTTGTGCGCGAGGAACGGCGGCGCCGTGACGTCGCCGATCGCATAAAGGCCGGGCACATTGGTCTTGCACGCCGCGTCGGTGACGATGTGGCCGCGCTCGGTCTTCACGCCCAGCGTCTCGAGGCCGATATTCTCGGTGTTCGGCACGATGCCGACCGCGACGATGACGTGGCTGAACTCCTCGACGGTGACCTTGCCGTCCTTGCCCTTGATCGACGCCTTCACGCCCGAGCCGGTAACATCGATCTTCTCGACGCCGGTCGCGGTGCGGATGTCCATGCCCTGCTTCTTGAACTGCTTCTCGAGATGCGCGGAGACGTCCTTGTCCTCCACCGGCACGATCCGGTCGAGCATCTCGACGATGGTCACCTTGGCGCCCATGTCGTTGTAGAAGCTGGCGAACTCGACGCCGATCGCGCCCGAGCCGATGACGAGCAGCTTGGTCGGCATCTCCGGCGGAGTCATCGCGGTGCGGTACGTCCAGATGCGCTTGCCGTCGGCCTTGGCGAAGGGCAGGTCGCGGGCACGGGCGCCGGTGGCGACGATGATGTTCTTCGCCTCGATATCGGTCTTCTTGCCGTCCTCGGCGGTCACGGTCAGCTTGCCCGGCGCGGTCAGCACGCCGGTGCCGAAATGCACCGCGATCTTGTTCTTCTTCATCAGGTGCGTGACGCCCTGGTTGAGCTGCTTGGCGACGCCCCGCGAGCGCTTCACCACGGCTTCCAGATCGGCGCTGATCTTCTCGGCGACCAGCCCGTAGTCCTTGGCGTGCTGCATGTAGTGGAAGATCTCGGACGAGCGGAGCAGCGCCTTGGTGGGGATGCAGCCCCAGTTGAGGCAGATGCCGCCCAGCAGCTCGCGCTCGACGATCGCCGTCTTGAGGCCCAGCTGCGCGGCGCGGATCGCCGCCACATAACCGCCGGGGCCCGAACCGAGCACGATCACGTCATAGGTGTCAGCCAAGGGAGGAATCCTTCAATTGGGTTTGTGTGGATATAGGGGCCTCAGCCCGCATTTTCATCGAGCGGCCGGGGCCGCTTGTTCGCGTCGACCGCGACGAAGACGAACTGCGCCTGGGTGACCAGGCAGCTCTCTTCCGAATGGCGGGCGCGGCGCCAGGACTGGACTTCGATGGTCATAGAGGTACGGCCGACCCTGAGGATCTCGGCATAGACCGAGACTTCGTCGCCGACCGACACCGGCGCGTGGAACTTCATGCCCTCGACCGCGACGGTGACCGCCCGCCCGCGCGAATGGCGCGCGGCGACCAGCCCGGCGGCCAAGTCCATCTGGCCCATCAGCCAGCCGCCGAAGATGTCGCCATAGGCGTTGGCATCGGCGGGCATGGTGCTGACGCGGATCGCCGGCTGGGTCTTCGGCTGTTCGGCGCCCTGCTCAACCATCGACGCGCGGCTCCGTGCCGGCGGGCTTCGCTCCGCCCAGCTTCGCCTTGTCCACGGCATAGGCCTTGCGCACCGGGCCGATGCCCATGAGCACGACGGCGATCATGCAGGCATAGCCGACCAGCCAGATGTCCCCGGTCGCGCGCGGATAGGACCAGGCGGCCGCCGCGGAGATCAACGCCGCGGCGATCAGCCCGATCGCGATATGCACCACTTCGATCAGCACGCGCATCGGCGCAGCCCTCCGGTTCAGGCGATCATCCCGAAGGGATTCTCGACCAGCTCCTTGAAGATCTTCATCATCTCGGCGCCGTCGGCCCCGTCGATGGCGCGGTGATCGAAGCTGCCGGTCGCCGACATCACGGTGGCGACGCCCAGCGCATCATCGACGATGTACGGACGCTTCTCGCCCGCGCCGATCGCCATGATCATGCCCTGGGGCGGATTGATCACGGCTTCGAACTGCTTGATGCCGAACATGCCCATGTTCGAGAGCGACGCGGTGCCGCCCTGATATTCTTCCGGCTTCAGCTTGCCTTCGCGGGCACGGCCGGCAAGGTCCTTCATCTCCGCCGAGATCGCCGAGACCGCCTTGTTGGCGGCGTCGCGAATGATCGGGGTGATGAGGCCGGTCGGGGTCGAGACCGCAACCGACACGTCCGAACGGCTGTACTTGATCAGCTGCTCGCCGGTGTAGGTGACGTTGCACTTCGGCGCCTGCGCCAGTGCCACGCCGAGCGCCTTGATCAGCAGGTCGTTGACCGACAGCTTCACGCCGCGCGCGTCGAGCGCCTTGTTGAGGTCGCCGCGCAGCTTGAGCAGCGCGTCGAGACGGATATCGACCGTGAGGTAGATGTGCGGGACGGTCTGCTTCGACTCGGTGAGGCGGCGCGCGATCGTCTTGCGGATGTTTGAGAGCTTCTCGGCCTCGTGCGGGATCGATTCGTCCCACCAGACCGGCTTGTGCTCGGCCGGGGCGGCAGCGGCAGCCGGCGCCGAAGCGGCGGGCGCGGCAGCTGCAGGCGCAGCGGCAGCCGGCGCGGCGCCGGGCTTTGCGTCCTCGACGTCGGCCTTGACGATTCGGCCGTTCGGGCCCGAGCCGGCGACGCCCGACAGGTCGACACCCTTCTCGGCGGCGATGCGCTTGGCGAGCGGGCTCGCCTTCACGCGGTCGCCCGACGCGGCCTGGGCCTGGGCGGGAGCGGGAGTCGGCGCGGGTGCAGCAGCCGGAGTCGGCGCAGGCGCGGCGGCAGCGGCCGGAGCCGGGGCGGCAGCCGGAGTCGGCGCCGGCGACGCAGCAGCGGTCGAGGCATCCTCGCCTTCACCGGCGATGATCGCGATCACGGTGCCGACCTTCACATTGTCGGTGCCCTCGGCAACGAGGATCTTGGCGATCACGCCCTCGTCCACCGCTTCGAATTCCATGGTGGCCTTGTCGGTCTCGATCTCGGCCATGAGGTCGCCGGACTTTACCGTATCGCCCTCCTTCACGAGCCACTTGGCGAGGGTTCCCTCTTCCATTGTGGGGGAAAGCGCAGGCATCTTGATTTCGATCGACATGAAGGTTCCCGTCGTTGGAGCCCTGAACAGGTTCGGGCCCTCTTTGCGCCGCCCCCGCCCCGGGTCAAGAGACGCGCTTGCAGGAAATGACGCTACGGGGCACGTAACGCACGACCAAGAGGAACCTTCCATGCGTACCTATCTGGTGGTGATCGACGAGAGCCCGGAGGCGGAAATCGCCCTGCGCTTCGCCGCACGCCGCGCCGTGAAGACGAACGGCAACGTCGAAATTCTCGCGCTGATTCCCAAGCCGGACTTCGTCCAATGGGGCGGCGTGATGGCCACGATCGAGGAAGAAGCCCGCGAAAGGGCCGAGGCTTTGGTCGCCCGCGCGGCCGGAACGCTGTTCGCCGAATCGGGGCTGCAGCCCTCGATCACGGTGCGCGAAGGCGACGGGCCGAAGATCGTCCACGAGATGATCGCCGCCAATCGCGACATCGCCGCGCTGGTGCTCGGCGCCGCCGCCAGCGGCCCGCCGGGGCCGATGGTGACGCACTTCTCCGGATCGGATGCCGGCAAGCTGCCGGTGCCGCTGATGGTGATCCCGGGCGCGCTCGACATGGACGCGATCGATCGGCTGAGTTGAGCGAATTTAATTCCTCCCCGAGCTTGCTCGGGGAGGGGGACCATTCGCGCAGCGAATGGTGGAGGGGCCGCCGGCGAAGACGGCGGTTGCACCGCCGCCCCTCCACCACCGCCTTCGGCGGCGGTCCCCCTCCCCCAGACAAGCTGGGGGAGGAATTTTCCGTCGGTTGACCACCCCCAAATCCCCCGCCACTCTCCCCGCATGCGCATCCTCGCTTTAG
The DNA here is from genome assembly GCA_023445495.1 of Pseudomonadota bacterium. Taxonomy (GTDB): domain Bacteria; phylum Pseudomonadota; class Alphaproteobacteria; order Sphingomonadales; family Sphingomonadaceae; genus Sphingomonas. The sequence goes on from JAEXLC010000244.1 coordinate 7,811, forward strand.
CTCCGCTCGCCCTGCTCCTCCCCGCCACCGCCCAGGCCCAAGAAAAGCCCGACCCGGCGAAACTCAAGGCCTCCGTCGAGAAGCTCGTCAGCTTCGGCACTCGCCACACCCTCTCCGATCCCGACAATCCCACCCGCGGCATCGGCGCCGCCCGGCGCTGGTTCGCGACCGAGCTCGCCCGGCTCGGCGACCAGTGCAATTGCATCGAAGTGGCCAATATCGCCCGCGGCTTCACCGGGGACCGCGCGCCGAACGGCGTCCAGATCGTCGATGTGCTCGGCTTCCAGGCCGGCACCGATCCCAAGCGCGTCGTCATCGTGATGGGCCATATCGACAGCCGGGTAAGCGACGTGATGAATGCCACCGCCGACGCGCCCGGCGCCAATGACGATGCCTCGGGCGTCGCGCTGGTGCTCGAGGCGGCGCGCATCCTGTCGAAGCAGAAGTTCCGCGCTACGATCGTCTATGCCGCCCTGTCGGGCGAGGAGCAGGGGCTGTTCGGCGGCCAACTGCTCGCCGAGACCGCGAAGGAGCGCGGCTGGACGGTCACCGCGGTGCTCAACAACGATATCGTCGGCAACACTATCGGCACCGACGGGCGCAAGGTCGCCGACCGGGTGCGCGTCTTCTCCGAGACGTTCGGCGAGAATGACGAGCCCAAGGCCTTGAAGGGGCTGCGGGCGGACGGCGGCGAGGATGACGGCCCGTCGCGCGCGCTCGCCAAGGCGATCGACCAGGTCGCCGGCACGATTCCCGGCGGGCTCGACGCCTTTCTTGTCCGCCGCCCGGACCGGTTCGGCCGCGGCGGCGACCATACGCCGTTCAACAAGCTCGGCTATCCGGCGATCCGCTTCTCGGTGGGGATCGAGAATTACGACGCCCAGCATCAGGACCTTGTCCCCGGCAAGGGCGACACGGTCGACAAGATGGACTTCCCCTATCTCGCCAAGGTCACCGCGGTGAACATCGCGACGATCCGCCGCCTGGCCGCCGCGCCCGCCGCGCCGGACAAGGTGACGATCGGCGGCGCGCTCGCTTCGGACACGTCGGTGAAATGGGCGGCGGTGCCCGGCGCGGTGAAATACCGCATCCACTGGCGCCGCGCCGATGCCCGCGACTGGACCGACCATCTCGACGTCACCGGCACCGAAGCGAGCCTGAAGGGCGTGATCGTCGACGACAGCTTTGTCGGCGTGTCGTCGATCGGCGCGGACGGGGCGGAGAGTCTGGTTACGTTCGGGGGACGCCGCTGAGTCTTCTAAGCCCCTCCCCTTCAGGGGAGGGGTTTGGGGTGGGGAATGTGTCTCACAGAGACTGAAGCCCGCGGATAGGCCCCACCCCAACCCCTCCCCCGAGGGGGAGGGGCTTTAGCAGCTTGCAATGTAGGATTTCGCCTGCTGGGCTGGCGCAGCCGGGTCACCCCCCGGCCGCTCTTTGACCCGGCAGGAAGAATAGGATCACGCGCCCGCAACAAGGTTGCGAGATGCAGCGCATTCCCGAGAAAACAGGGAAAATAGCAGGCCCGAAAACCCGCTCCTGGCCTGAACTTCGTGAACTTCCGCGAGTCGCGTCCAGCCCGGCTGTTGGAGCCTCAGCGGCAGCCGCAGACGCAGCACTTCACCACCGGCGCGCGGTAGCGCCGCACCGGCGCCTTGCGCACCACGCGGCGCGGGGCCGAGCGGACATAGGTTGCGCGGCTCTCGATCACTTCCTCGGTCACCGTGGTGGTGGTCGTGGTCGCTCCGGGGATGACGATCACGGTCGTGCCGACCGGCGCGCCATAATAGGTCGCGCCCGCCTGGTAGCTGCCGCCATAATAGGCCTGGCCCGAGCCATAATAGCCCTGGACCTGTGCCGCCGGCGGTGCAC
>JAEXLC010000045.1 GCA_023445495.1 Pseudomonadota bacterium
CCGCGCACCTCTGCTCGACCGGCGAGCAGAAGGCGCTGCTGCTGGGGCTCGTCCTCGCCCATGCCGAGCTGGTCGCCGAGCGCGTCGCCCGCGCGCCGATCCTGCTGCTCGACGAAGTCGCCGCGCATCTCGATCCGGGCCGGCGCGCGGCGCTGTTCGAACGGCTGGAGGGGCGCGGCCAGGTGTGGATGACGGGGACCGAGCCGGGGCTGTTCGAAGCGGTGCCGGGTGGGGCTACGCGGTACCGGGTCAGCGATGGGGCGGTTTCGGTCGAGTAGGCGTTTTCTCTCCCCTCCCTGCAAGGGAGGGGAAGTGGAACGACCAGCTCCGGTTATTCCTGATTGGCGAGGACGGTGACCAGCTCGAACAGGAACGCCCGGCCCGAATAGAGGGCGTCGACCGCCAGCCGCTCGTTGAGGCCGTGGGTGCCGTTGCCGTCCGGGTCCGAATAGGTGCCCGGCGGGCCGTAGGACGGGATGCCGATCGCCTCGAGGAACACGCCGTCGGTGGCGCCGGTCGACATCATCGGGACCAGCGGCACACCGGGGCGGTGCTTGGCCAGCAGCTTCTCGATCGGCTTGACGATCTTCGGATCGAGCGGCACCGGCCTGGCGAGCGGGCCGCGCAGTTCGGGCAGGGTCACCGTCATCTTCGGGTCCGCGATCACCTTGACCAGCTCGTCGCGCACCGCTTCCGCCGAAACACCCGGGAAGATGCGGCAATTGATGTTGGCGCCGGCCCGCTGGGGCAGCGCGTTGTTGGCATGGCCGCCATCGATCAGCGTCGCCACGCAGGTGGTGCGCAGCATCGAGTGGAAGGCCTTGTCGGTGTTGACGATCGCCTCGGCCGCCTTGTCGTCGGGATTGGTGGCGAGCGCCATCATCGCCTTGCCCATCTCGTCGCCGCGCGCCGCGCCGGCCTTGGCGAAATAGGCCTTGGTCGTATCGGTCATCATCAGCGGGAACTCGAAGGCGCGGACCTTCACCAGCGCATCGGACAGCTCGTAGATCGCATTGTCCTTGACCGGCGCCGAACTGTGGCCGCCGGGATTGGTCGCTTCGATCCGGTAGTTGACCGCGGTCTTCTCGCCGACATGGAGATTGGCGGTGAGGATCTTCCCCTTCCCGTCGGTGCGGCCGCCGCCGCCTTCGTTGAGCGCGAACTCGGCGGCGATCAGATCGGGCTTGTTCTCGGACAACCATTTGGCGCCGTTGAACGCCCAGCTGGTCTCCTCGCCACAGGTCAACGCCAGCTTGAGCGTGCGCTTGAGCTTCGCCTTGCCGGTCTTGAGGCGCAGCATCGTGTCGATCCAGATCGCGTCCATCGCCTTCATGTCGGCGGTGCCGCGGCCCCAGAAATAGCCATTCTCCTCGACCAGCTTGTAGGGATCGCGGGTCCAGTCCTCGCGCTTGGCGGCGACCACGTCGATATGGCCGAGCAGCAGGATCGGCTTGAGCGTCTTCGAGCTGCCGGGCAGGATGACGACCAGCCCGCCCTCCTTGGGATGATCGGGCACGGCGAAGCGGGTGATGTCGGCATCGCCATAGCCCGCCGCGCGCAGCCGCAGCTCGACCTTGTCGGCGAGCGCGGTGCAGCTGCCGGTGGTGATGCTCGTGTCGGTCTCGACCAGTTCCTGGTAGAGCGCGCGCAGCGCGGCATTGTCCTGGGCCTGGGCCGGGAAAGACGCCAGCAACGCCGCAAGTCCTACCGCCAAACGCTTCATCGCCCGCCCCTTTTTCGCCCCGGAATCTCCTCCACAATTCATCATGATTCCCTGCGCGGGCAAAGCGCCATTTTGCTTCCGTTTCGTGACGCCAATACCTATATGCTGGGCATGGCAAGCGACGACACCACTCCCGAAAATACCCCGAACCAGAACAGCTACGGCGCAGACTCGATCAAGGTCCTCAAGGGCCTGGACGCGGTGCGCAAGCGCCCCGGCATGTATATCGGCGATACCGACGACGGTTCGGGCCTCCACCACATGGTGTTCGAGGTCTCGGACAACGCGATCGACGAAGCGCTGGCCGGGCATTGCGACAAGATCATCATCCAGCTGAACGCGGACGGCTCGGTCTCGGTCGAGGACAATGGCCGCGGCATTCCGACCGGCATCCACAAGGAAGAAGGCGTCTCGGCGGCCGAGGTCATCATGACCCAGCTCCACGCCGGCGGTTAGTTCGAATACACGTCCGACGATAATGCCTATAAGGTGTCGGGCGGCCTGCACGGCGTGGGCGTCTCGGTGGTGAACGCGCTGTCCGAATGGCTCGACCTGAACATCTGGCGCGACGGCGAGGAGCATTGGATGCGCTTCGCCTATGGCGACGCGACCGCGCCGCTCAAGGTGATCGGCAAGGCCCCCGAGGGCAAGAAGGGCACGCGCGTGACCTTCCTCGCCTCGACCGAGAAGGTCCAGGGCGACGGCGGCACTTTCCGCAACCAGATCGAATATGACTTCGACAAGCTCGAGCATCGCTATCGCGAGCTGGCCTTCCTCAATTCGGGCGTGCGCCTGTTCCTGCGCGATGCGCGGCATGAGGAAGTGAAGGAAGTCGAGCTCTATTACGAGGGCGGCATCGCGGCGTTCGTGAAGTGGCTCGATCGCAACAAGCAGCCGCTGATGCCCGATCCCGTGGCGATCGCCGGCACCCGCGACGACGTGACCATCGACGTCGCGCTGGAGTGGAACGACTCCTATTATGAGAACGTCCTCTGCTTCACCAACAACATCCCGCAGCGTGACGGCGGCACCCATCTGGCGGCGTTCCGCGCCGCGCTGACCCGCACCATCAACAGCTATGCCGACAAGAGCGGCATGCTGAAGAAGGAGAAGGTGACGCTCACCGGCGACGACATGCGCGAGGGGCTTACCGCGATCGTCTCGGTCAAGCTGCCGGACCCGAAGTTCAGCTCGCAGACCAAGGACAAGCTGGTCTCGTCCGAAGTGCGCCAGCCGCTCGAAAGCCTGATGGCGGACAAGCTGGCCGAATATCTCGAAGAGAATCCGGCCAATGCCAAGGTTATCATCCAGAAGGTGATCGACGCCGCGGCGGCCCGCGAAGCCGCCAAGAAGGCGCGCGAGCTGACGCGGCGCAAGGGCGTGCTCGACATCGCCAGCCTGCCCGGCAAGCTCGCCGACTGCCAGGAGCGCGATCCGGCCAAGTCCGAACTGTTCTTCGTCGAGGGTGACTCGGCAGGGGGCTCTGCCAAGCAGGGCCGCGACCGCCAGTTCCAGGCGATCCTGCCGCTGCGCGGCAAGATCCTGAACGTCGAGCGCGCGCGCTTCGACCGGATGCTCGCCAGCCGCGAGATCGGCACGATCATCACGGCGCTGGGCACCGGCATCCGCGACGATTTCAACCTCGAGAAGCTGCGCTACCACAAGATCGTCATCATGACCGACGCAGACGTGGACGGCGCGCATATCCGCACGCTGCTGCTGACCTTCTTCTACCGGCAGATGCCCGAGATCATCCAGGCCGGGCACCTCTACATCGCCCAGCCGCCGCTCTACAAGGCGACCAAGGGCCGCAGCGAAGTGTATCTGAAGGACGACAGCGCGCTCGACCAGTATCTGGTCGAAGGCGGCGTGGGCCTTACCCGGCTCGAGACGCATGAAGGCCCGATCTTCGGCGAGGAGCTGATGAAGCTGGTCGACCATGCCCGGCGCATGCGCACCCTGATGCGCTATGTGCCGCGCCGCTATGCGCCCGACATCGTCGAGGCGCTAGCGCTGGCCGGCGCGTTCGATCCGGAAGCGACCCGCGAGCAGCGCGACGAGCGGCTGGGCGCGGTGACTCGCCGGCTCGACCAGACCGACGAGGATGCGCGCTGGAGCGCCCGGGTGACCGAGGATGGCGGCTTCCATTTCGAGCGGCTGTGGCGCGGCGTGACCGATCACCACATCATCGAGGCGGCGTTCCTGGTTTCGGCCGAGGGCCGCAAGCTCCACACGCTCGCCGCCGAGCAGGCGCACAGCTATGCGGTGCTCGCCAAGCTGGTGCCGGCCAAGAGCGCCGCGACCGAGGAGCCGACGCCCCCGGTCGAGGACGGCGAGGAACTGGTCGCCGCCGCCAAGGGCGAGACGCTGGTGGCGCGGCCGAGCGAGCTGCTCGACGCGATCCTGGCGGCGGGCCGCAAGGGCCTGTCAATCCAGCGCTACAAGGGCCTTGGCGAGATGAACGCCGAGCAGCTGTGGGAAACCACGCTCGACCCGGCCAACCGCTCGATGCTGGTGGTGCAGATCGACCAAGCCGATGTCGCCGACGAGATCTTCACCCAGCTGATGGGCGACGTGGTCGAGCCGCGCCGCGACTTCATCCAGGAGAATGCGCTGAGCGTGGCGAACCTGGACGTCTGATCGGGTTCACCCGCCGACGACAATTACAGGCCGTCCGGACCCAGGGTCCGGGCGGCCTGATCGTTTCAGCGCCAGCCGAGCGCCGGCGCGACATGGGTGAGGATGGATTCCAGGACATGGGCGTTATAATCGACGCCCAGCTGGTTCGGCACGGTCAGCAGCAGCGTGTCGGCCTCGGCGATCGCCTCGTCCGCGCGCAGCTGCTCGATCAGCTTGTCGGGCTCGGCCGCGTAGGAACGCCCGAACACCGCGCGCATATTGTCGATCTCGCCGATCTGGTCGCTGTCGCCACCGGTGCCGAAATAGCCGCGATCCTCGTCGTTCATCAGCGCGAAGATCGAGCGCGATACGGAGACGCGCGGCTGCCAGTCATGCCCGGCTTCCTTCCACGCCTCGCGGTACAGGCGGATCTGCTTCGCCTGCTGGACATGGAAAGGCTCGCCGCTCTCGTCGGCCTTGAGGGTCGAGCTTTGCAGGTTCATGCCCTGCTGCGCGGCCCAGACCGCCGTCGCGTCGGACGCCGATCCCCACCAGATGCGCTTGCGGAGCCCCTCGGAATGCGGCTCCAAGCGGAGTAGCCCCGGCGGGTTCGGGAACATCGGGCGCGGATTGGGGCGGGCAAAGCCCTCGCCCTTGAGCAGGTCGAGGAACACCTGGGCATGGCGGCGGCCCATCTCGGCGTCGCCCTCACCTTCTGCAGGCGCGTAGCCGAAATGGCGCCAGCCCTCGATCACCTGCTCGGGCGATCCCCGGCTGATGCCGAGCTGCAGCCGGCCGCCGCTGATCAGGTCGGCCGCGCCGGCATCCTCGGCCATGTAGAAGGGGTTCTCGTAGCGCATGTCGATGACGCCGGTGCCGATCTCGATACGGCTGGTCTTCGCGCCGACGGCCGCGAGCAGCGGGAAGGGCGAGGCCAGCTGGCGGGCGAAATGATGGACGCGGAAATAGGCGCCGTCCGCGCCAAGCTGCTCGGCCGCGACCGCTAGGTCGATCGACTGGAGCAGCACGTCGGATGCCGAGCGTGTCGCCGAATAGGGCGCGTTCGACCAATGCCCGAACGAGAGGAAGCCGATCTTCTTCATGCAAAATCCCCGATCTCCGACCCGGAGCCTGTGCCCGGATCATTCGCGTCGAACATAGGCTGCGCAGGGGCCGGTCGCATCGCCCGGTCCTGAAACACAAGGTTTCCGGCGGTGCAGTGGCCCCGGCTAGGCGCCCGTCGTCAGGTCGCGCGGGAAGCCGGCGGCGAGGTGGTCGATCAGCGCGCGGACGGCGGGCGGGAGGCCGCGACGGGTGGTGAAGACGAGGTGGACGATCCCCTGCACCCCGCGCCATTCGGGGAGCACGCGGACCAGGCGGCCAGCCTCCAGCGCTTCGAAGCAGACATGATCGGGCAGGATCGCGACGCCCAGTCCCTCGATCGCCGCGTTGCGCACCGCCGCCATGTCCTCGCAGCCGAGGCGCGGCGCGACCCGCACCACATGGCTGCGTCCCGTCTCGGTCTCAAGATACCATTCGAGATCGTCCGCCGCGTCGTTGGTGGCGAGCGCGGGCAGCTCGGCAAGCTGCTCGATCGTCCGGATCCGGTTGGCGAGCTGCGGGCTGGCGACGACGATGCGGGTCGACCTGCCGAGCGAGCGCATCGTCAGCGCGGCATCGCTGGTGAGGCTGGCACGCACCCGAAGTGCCAAATCGACGCGCTCGGCGATCAGGTCGACCGGGCGATCGGTCGCGACCAGCTGGAGCCGGACCTTGGGGTAGCGCGCCAGGAAGGACGAGATCAGCCCCGCGATCGGCTCGAGCATGCCGGTGGGGCAGCTGAAGCGGATGCGGCCATGCGGCTCGGCCTGGGCCTGCACCACCAGCGCCTCGGCCTGCTCGGCCTCTGCCAGCATCGCGCGGCAGCGCTCGTAGAAGGCCTGGCCGGTATCGGTGACGCGGAAGCGCCGGCTCGAGCGCTCGATCAGGCGCAGGCCGAGCCGCTCCTCCAGCCCGGCGACGCGGCGGCTGAGCTTCGACTTGGGCTCGCGCAATGCCCGCCCCGCAGCGGCGAACCCGCCATGCGCGACGACTTCGGCGAAATAGGCATAGTCGTTGAGATCCACCCGCATCATCGTTCCTCCAGTAGAACGCTAAGTGCCATATTCGCCGACTACACGCATCATCGTTCACGCTGCATCTGAGAGGGGCAACGGCGCTTTGCCGAAACCCAAGGAGACAGACGATGGCGAACAAGTTCCAGGACAAGGTGGTGGTGGTGACCGGCGGCACGAGCGGCATCGGCCTGGCCACGGCAAAGGCATTCGCGGCCGAAGGCGCATCGGTGTTCGTCACCGGCCGCCGCCAGGACGCGCTCGATGCCGCGGTGAAGGCGATCGGTGGGCGGGTGACCGGGGTGCGCGGCGACATGGCGCAGCTCGCCGATATCGACCGGCTCTATGACGCGGTCCAGCAGCAGCATGCGCAGATCGACGTGGTGTTCGCCAATGCCGGTGGCGGCGAGATGGCCCCGCTGGGCGCGATCAGCGAGGAGCATTACGAGAAGACCTTCGCCACCAATGTGAAGGGCGTGCTGTTCACCGTGCAGAAGGCGCTGCCGCTGCTGAAGGATGGCGCCTCGGTGATCCTGACCAGCTCGACCACCAGCATCTCGGGCACGCCGGCGTTCAGCGTCTATTCGGCGACCAAGGCGGCGATCCGCAATTTCGCGCGCAACTGGATCCTCGACCTCAAGGACCGTCGCATCCGCGTCAACGCCGTGAGCCCCGGCGTGACCGACACCGCCGGCCTGAACGAGCTGTTCGGCGGCGGCGAGCAGGCCGAGGGCACCAAGGACTACCTCGCCAGCCTAATCCCGGCCGGGCGCGTCGGCCAGCCCGAGGAGATCGCCAAGGCGGTGCTGTTCCTCGCCTCCGACGATGCCAGCTTTGTCAACGGCGTCGAGCTGTTCGTCGACGGCGGCCAGGCCCAGATCTGACCCTTGCCTATCCCCGGAGCCTGGCTCCGGGGATCACCCTGTTGATGGAGGACGAAATGGTACCGAACAGCGAATCCGCCGATCGCATCCGCCAACTGCTGCTGCGCAATCTCCAGGAGGTTTTCGGCGAGGGCGATGCGACACGCCGCCGCGCCGCGATCGAGGAACTCTGGGCCGAGGACGGTGTGCTCTATGCCCCGACCGGCCCGATCACCGGCCATGCCGCGATCGCCGACTTCGCCGGCACGTTGCGGGCGATGCATCCCGACTTTGCCTATGCGCCGGGCACGCCGCAGATGCTCCACAATGCCGGGCGGCTCGGCTGGGGATCGGGACCGCGCGGCGAAGCGCCGGCCTATACCGGCTGGGACTTCATCCTGGTCGAAGGCGGCAGGATCGCCGCGCTCTATGTGTTCCTCGACGAGGGATCGGCGGAATCCCGGCGGATGCAGGACGCTGCCGGAAACTGAGACGGGAGGGCGGTCTTTTCCCCGAAAGGCCGCCCTGCTCCCGATCCGCGCTTGCGATTGATAGTGAATCGCAATAATCGATCGCCAACTGCTTTCACGGGGGCCGATCATGCGATTTCCGAAACTGATCCTGCTGGGGGCGCTGGGCGCCATCGCGCTGGGCAGCGCCGCCCAGGCGCACATGCCCTATCTGCTCCCGACGCTGTTCGACGTGGGCAAGGGCGATCATGTGACGCTCACCTCGGCATTCGGCGAGGATCCGTTCGTGCCCGAGATCGGGATGAAGGACGCGCCCTTCCACTTCATCAAGCCCGACGGGACGCGGGGCGAAGTCGGCAAGCCGACCTATCTGCGCGACCTGACCATCTTCGAGGCGGACCTTTCGGCCGAGGGCACCTATCGCCTGACCACCGGGCAGCGGCTCGGCCGGATGGGCAAGATGTATTCGGTCGGCGGCAAGTGGATCATCGCCGGCGAGGACGGCGCGCCGCCGGCCGGCGCGAAGGAAGTCGCGGTGCAGAGCACGACGCTGGCCGAGGCCTATGTGACGCGGGGCGCGGCGAGCAATGGCGCGCTCAAGCCGATCGGCACCGCGCTGGAAGTGCAGGCGGTGACCCATCCGAGCGAGATCAGCGCGGGCAGCGATGCGAAGTTCCGGCTGTTCTTCGACGGCAAGCCGCTGGCGAACACCGAAGTCACGCTGTTCCGCGCGGCGGGCAATTATGACGGCAAGAAGATCGTCGCCACGGTGACCTCCGATTCGCAGGGCAATTTCAGCCTGCGCCCCAGCGATGCCGGCATCTATCTGATGCTGGTGCGCCACCGGACCGAGGCACCGGCCGGATCGGCGACGCCCTATCGCAGCTATACCTATACGCTCGCCTTCGACGCGGCCTGACCAGCGCGGTGGTTGCGCGGTTCGTCGCCGCGCAACCACCATATGCCGCAGGATCGGCTCGCCGGTGTGGATTTGTTCACCGATCGGCGGCAGGCCCGCGGCGGGGACAACGGCAAGGCGTGGGTAATGGGGGCAAGGTTTGAGCGGGGGCTGGCGATTGCCATTGCGGCAATGCTGCTTTCCCCTTGCGCGATCTCCCATGCAAATGCGCCCGGACTGGCTCCCGAAGCCGCAATCGCCACCGGCGAGGCCAGCTATTATGCCGACCGTTTCGCCGGCAAGCGCACCGCGAGCGGCGAGGCCTATGATCCCAGCGACTTCACCGCCGCGCATCGCAGCCTGCCCTTCGGCACGCGCGTGCGGGTGACCGACGTGCAGACCGGGCGGAGCGTGGTGGTGCGGGTCAACGACCGCGGCCCCTGGGGCAAGGGCCGGCTGATCGACATCTCGCGCGCTGCCGCCAACGAGATCGGGCTGGCCCGTCGTGGCCGGGGTACCGTGTCGATCGCGCTGGCCCAGGACGAAGAAGCGCCCGCGATCGGCGCCGAGACCAGCGAAGACTAACGGAAGGCCCAGCGCAGCGTGCTGGCGACGCCGCGGGTGCCGATGCGCACCGCGGGGGTTGCGAGCCCGGCGCTGGAGAGCCCGTGCATCGTCCGCGCCCAATCGGGCAGCAGATCGACCGCCGCACCGAAAGTGAGCGCCTGGAAGGGCTTGACCGCCATGCTCGGCGCCGGCTGATCGAGGACCATCCGGGCGACTTCGCGGGTGCGCGCATCGACGACCAGCTCGGCACGCATCCCGGCGATCAGCGCATCGGCCTCGGCCCGGCTGCGCGGGATCGCGTCGGCGCCCAGCGCTTCGGCGATACGGGCGAAATCGGCGAAATAGCGATCCTGATCCGCGAGGCTCATGCCCGGCTCGGCATAGCGGATCCAGGCATCGAGGAAGCTTACCGCCTCGGTCACATGCACCCAGGCGAGCAGGCGCGGATCGTCCGCCGCATAGGGAGTGCCGTCGGGCAGCACGCCCTTCACCCGCGTGTGGACGTCGCGGACCTTGTCGATCATCTCCTGCGCCTCGGCGGCCGAGCCATAGGTGGTCACCGCGATGAAGCGCGCGGTGCGGCGCAGCCGGCCGAGCATGTCGCCGCGAAAGGTGGAGTGATCCCACACCCCGGCGAGCACCGCGGGGTGGAGCATCTGGAGCAGCAGCGCCGCGACGCCGCCGACCATCATCGTGGTGACGTCGCCATGGACCCGCCACACCACCGACCGCGGGCCGAACAGGCTCTCGTCCGGCTTGCGCTGGACCGGCTTCTCGCCGCGCGCCTGGTCGTTGAACACCGCGCGCACCTGCCCGATCAGCGCGGTGCGCAGCCGGTTCGCGATGCCGTCCGCCGGAGTCATGCGCCCAGATTAGGGTGTCCCGCCCATCGTGCAACCGCCCGGTTTCCGGAACGCCCCCGTGCTGATAGGATGTCATGACGTCATGCACCCGGGGGTAGCCTTGTTCCGATCGACGCGCTTCCGCGCGCTTGCCCTCACCACCGCCACCGCATTGCTCGCCACCGCGGGCGCCGCGCAGATGCAGCCGATCGGCGACGGCACGGTGATGGCATCGGTCGAGCGGCTGCGGCCAGGCCAGTTCCTCTGGGTGCCCGAGATCGCCCCCAGGGGGCCGATGCTGGTGGTGGTCAACATCGCGACCCAGCGCGTGGTCGCGTACCGCAACGGGGTCCCGATCGCGGTCTCGACCGTGTCGACCGGCAAGGCGGGGCACCGCACGCCGACAGGGGTGTTCACCATCCTGCAAAAGGCGAAGTGGCACCGATCGAGCAAATATTCGAACGCGCCGATGCCGTTCATGCAGCGGCTGACCTGGTACGGGATCGCGCTGCACGCCGGCAATTTGCCCGGCTATCCGGCCTCGCATGGCTGCATCCGCCTGCCGCACGAATTCGCCCGGCTGTTGTTCGACGAGACCGCGCTGGGGATGACGGTGATCGTCACCAACCAGGCGCCGGCGCTGCGGATCGGCGCCCAGCCCAATGTGCCGGCCCTGCCCGCCGGCCCGGCGGTGTGGCGGCCCGAGCTGTCGCGCTCCGGCCCGGTCTCGATCGTGGTGAGCGGCGCGGACCGGCGAATGGTGGTGCTGCGCGGCGGCGTGGAGATCGGATCGGCGCCGGTGGCGTTCAACGGGGTGATCGAGCGCACCCAGGCCTATGTGCTGCAGGACATGGCGGGCGGGCGCTACAACTGGAAGCGGCTGGCGCTGCCCGGCGAAGGCTATGCGGGCGGCAATGGCTTCACCGCGCAGGCGGACGGCTTCCAGGGCAGCGATCCGTTCCGGCGGGCGCTGGCCGAAGTGGTCGGGCCGGGGACGACCCTGGTGGTGATCCCCGATTCGCTGGGCCTCGGGCCGGATCTGGCGCCGCCGGAGGGCGATCCCGAGGCGCTGCTGGAGAATGATCCCGGCGTGGCGGACTGGCTGGAGGATGCCAGCGTGGTGGCGCGCTGAGGGGCTAAACGCTTTCTCGGGCGGAGTACAAGGTCTGAACAGCACTCTCGTCACCCCGGCCTTGTGCCGGGG
>JAEXLC010000083.1 GCA_023445495.1 Pseudomonadota bacterium
GTGCAGTACATGCACTTCCCGCTGCAAGTCCCGCAATCGAAACGATAAGTCCGCGACGGTACATCGCAACAACCTCTCCGCTAATCAGCATAATCCGCGCTTAACCATGCTGCGACGCAACACAGAAGCGAAGTTGATCGATGTTAGCGCTGCCAAACAGCAAGGGATCGCTGCCATGCCTAGCCTGTACATCTCGCCCGCCGGATCCGGAGACAAAAGCGGCCGGGACATCAACAACGCAGCGTCGATCGGTTCGCTCAACACGCTGATCGGAAAAGCCGGCGCCGGTGGCGAAGTGCTGCTCATCGCCGATCAGGGCGATTACAACGTCACTGGCATCCTCGGCATCACCCGCGGCGGCACCGACGGCAATCCGGTGACGGTGCGCGGCGTGGATTCCGCCGGCAACCCGATGCAGGCCCAGTTCACCGGCTCGCGCCCGACCAATTGGGAAGCGGGCGACGTCGCCGGCAACGAGCTGTTCAAGCTCGGCACCGGCGCCAGCAACCTCGTCTTCCGCGATCTCCGGATCGACAATGTCGGCACCGCCTTCCGCGTCACCGCCGATCTGAGCAACCTGCGGATCGAGGGCGTCGACGCCAACAATGTCCGCCGCTTCTTCGAGGATTATGCCAGCGCGCCCTCGGGCACCGCGACGATCACCGGCCTCACCCTCCGCAACATCGATATCGACGGTTTCTCCAAGGCGGCGATCCGCCTCCAATACGATACGAACAACGTGCTGATCGACAATGTCACCGCAGACATGGCCGGCCAGCTCGGCGATGACCTGCCCGAGGGCGTGCACCTCGACGGCACCGTCCACAATGTCACGCTCAACAAGGTCGTGATGGCGAACGTCCAGAGCACGGCCGGCGCCTATTTCAACGGCGACGGCTTCGCGAGCGAGCGCGGCGCCTATGACATCCGCTTCATCGATACGGTGGCGCGCGGCAACAGCGATGGCGGCTATGACCTCAAGTCGAGCGGCACGGTGCTGGTCCGCACGCTCAGCGAGGAGAATGGCCGCAACTATCGGCTATGGGGCGAGGCGACGTTGATCGACCCGGTCGGCCGCAACCCCGTCCTGCGCGGCGGCATCTCCGAGCAGAACCAGCTCTGGCTCGATACCGCCGCCAATGTCACCGTGATCGGCGGCCATTTCGACGATGCCGGCTCGCGCACCAAGGTGATCTCGTCGAGCGGCAAGCTCACCCTCAACGGCACCGAGATCACCCGTTCGGAACTGGCGATCCTCGCCACCCAGGCCAGCCTGCCCGGGCTGAGCGGCGCTGGCACGATCCGCGAAACGCTGACGGTCGACCAGGGCAGCGCCTCCCCCGGCGCCGCCAGCTACATCGCCCTGCTCCCGCTCCCCGCGACGGCGACCGCGGATGCGATGACGGGCAGCTCGGGCGACGACATCTTCCTCGTCGACAATAGCGGCGACCGGATCACCGAGGCGGCGGCCGCCGGCATCGACCGGGTCGAGACCAGCCTGGCCGGCTATACGCTCGCCGCCAATATCGAGGAGCTGATCCGCCGCGGCGCCGCCGACTTCACCGGCACCGGCAATGGTCTCGCCAATTCGATGATCGGCGGGGCGGGCAGCGACACGCTTTCCGGCCTCGACGGCAATGACGCGATCGCCGGCAATACCGGCGCCGACATCCTCACCGGCGGCAATGGCGAGGACCTGCTCCAGGGCCAGGCCGGCGCCGACAGCCTGCTCGGCGGCTGGCAATCGGATACGCTGATCGGCGGCGCGGGCGCGGACCGGCTGGTCGGCGACCAGGAATGGCTGAGCAGCCAGGGCGCCAACGACCAGCTCGACGGCGGCGACGATGCCGACCTGCTGATCGGCGATGCGACCAACCTCTATGGCAGCGGCAAGGGCGGCAACGACAAGCTGGTCGGCGGCGCGGGCGACGACATCCTCATCGGCGATGGCGATGTGATGAAGGACAATGCCAAGGGCGGGGCCGACACGCTGGAGGGCGGCGACGGCAATGACTGGCTCTATGGCGACGGCCGCGACATGAGCGGCGCCATCACCGGCGGCAATGACAAGCTTTATGGCGGCCCCGGCCCCGACCATCTGATCGGTGGCGGCGGCAACGACCTGCTCATCGGCGGCACGGGCGCCGACTGGTTCGTCTTCGCCCCCGGCTCGGGCAGCGACGAGATCGGCGACTTCGCATCGGGCGAAGGCGACCATATCGATCTCAGCGCCTTCGACATCGCCTATGAGCAATTGAGCTTCGCCACGGGCGCCGACGGCATCCGCGTCGGCATCGGCACCGACACCATCTTCGTCCGCGGCGCCCAGAGCCTGAGCCCCAACGACTTCGTGTTCGGGTAAGCACCCCTATTCCGTCACCCCGGCCCTAAGCCGGGGTCCCGCTATCTCACGGCCTGTCGCAAGGAATCGGGGCCCCGGGCGAGCCCGGGGTGACGAGAAACTCAAGACCGCATCAAGGCGCCGCCAGCTCCTCCGGCACCGTCTGCCGCGCCCGCCCGGCGCTGCCCGTCGCCCGCCGAATCACCGCCTTGCCCAGCTTCTGCCCCGGCAGCTCGACGAGCTTGTAGGTGACGAAGGCCAGCGCATAGGTGGCCGGCACCACCACCGCCCCGGTCAGCACGAACCGCCCGACCGCGCCCAACCCGGTGCCGAAATGCCCGATCACCGCCGCCGCGACCGGCTGGAGAATCAGCAGGTGGATCAGATAGGTGCCGTAGCTGAGCTCGCCCAGCCAGTGGAACGGCTTGCTGCCGAGCAGCTTCGCCACCGCGTCGATCGCACCAAGGCTGCGCAGATGGACCAGCGCGAAGAAGCCCAGCACCACGCCCTCCCGCACCACGAAATGCAGCACATCCTGCTCGCCGCCGATCGGGATCGCCGCAAGCAGCACCGCCGCGATGCCGTGCACCCAGATCCGCCGCCCCGGCCCCGGATCGGCGGCGATCAGCATGCCGCACAGGAACAGGTGCAGCTTGAGCGGCAGGAAGCTCGGCATCGGCCAGTCGAGCCCCGCGGCGCCCGCCGCCAATGCCAGCGCGACGCCCACGCCCGCCGCGATCAGCGCCGCCGGCACCCAGCCTGTCCGCCGGGCCAGCAGCACCAGGAACGGAAAGGCCGCGTAGAACTGCATCTCGAGCCCGAGGCTCCAGTCGGGCAGCGGCGTGCGGAAGGCGTAATCGGGCAGCAGCCCGAACACGAAGCTCAGATGCGCGGCGATATTGGTCAGGCTGGCATCGGTGTAACGCTCGGCGGGCTGGAGCCCCTGCCCCATGAAGCTGTCGATCGCCACCCGGTCGGCATAGATGGTCGGCCCGGCGATCAGCGCGGCGGCGAGTGTCACATAGAAGAGCGGCGCCAGCCGGAAGAAGCGCCGCGCCCAGAAGCTCGCCCAGGTGCCCGGCGCGTTCCAGTCTTCGCTGCCGCGGCGCAGCTGATACTGGAACACCATCAGGAAGCCCGAGAGCAGGATGAACAGGTCCACGCCCAGATCGGGCTTGCTCAGCAGCGGCAGCCGGAAGCCGGTGAGGATCATCATGTGCCCGATCAGCACCCACAAAGCCGCCAGCCCGCGCAACCCGTCAAGGCATTCGACCCGGCGGATACCGCCTTGTTCCAGGCCCATCGCGCACCTTTCGTGTCGTTCGTCGATGCCCGCTGATGACCCGCATGGCGGGCCAAAACCACCTCGCCACGCGCCCTAATCGGCCAGTTGCCCCGCCCGGGCGGCAGGACGGTGGCGCGCGTGGTGCAATGCAACAAATCGCCGTGGTACGCCTTGTTTCAAGGGGGCCGTATTTCGCGCGAAAGCGAGCGAGGGACGATGCCGAACAACAAGCGAATAGTATTCGCGATCAATTCACTCGCCGGTGGTGGTGCCGAGCGCGTGCTGACTACTTTGCTCGGTGGCTCCGCACCGTGGCGCAACCGTTACGATATGCACCTGGCACTGCTCGACGATGAAGAGCGCGCCTATGGCGTGCCCGATTGGGTGCAGGTGCATCAGCTCGATGCCCAGCATAAGCTGCTGCCCAGCCTCACCCAGCTGCGCGGGCTCCTCGGGCGGCTCCAGCCCGATGCGACGCTCAGCTTCCTCACCCGCGCCAATGTCGCCAATGCCTGGGCGATGGCCGGGCGCGGCAAGCCCTGGCTGATCAGCGAGCGCGTCAACACCAGCGCGCATCTCGGCAAGAACGCCTCGGCCCATGCCGCGCGGGCGATGGTGCGCTTCTCCTATCCCCGCGCTGCCCATGTCATCGCGGTGTCGGAAGGCGTGGTCGACGATCTCGCCGATAATTTCGGTGTCCGCCGCGCCCGCATGTCGGCGATCGCCAATCCGGTGGATCACGAAGCGATCGCCCGGCTCGCCGCCGAGCAACCGGCCTTCACGCCGAGCGGTCCCTATGTCGTCGCCGCCGGCCGGCTGGTGCCCAACAAGAATTTCGCCCTGCTGCTGCGCGCCTATGCCAAAGCCGACCTGCCCGAGCGGCTTCTGATCCTCGGCGAGGGGCCGGAGCGCACCGCGCTCGCCGCGCTCGCCGCGTCGCTCGGCATCGCCGACCGGGTCGACATGCCGGGCTTCATTGCCAACCCCTATGCGCTGCTCGCCCGCGCCCGCGCCTATGCGATGCCCTCCAATGCCGAGGGTTTCCCCAACGGCCTGGTCGAGGCGATGGCGTGCGGCGTGCCGGTGGTCGCCACCAATTGCGCCTCGGGGCCGTCCGAGATTCTGGCGAACAGCCCCCGGCATGCGATCAATGCCGGGATCGATGTCGAGGCCGGGGCATTGGTCCCCACCAATGACGTGAACGCCTTTGCCGCGGCCCTGCGCCGGGTGCTGTCCGAGCCGCGCCGCACCGCTTGCGGTGCCGCCGCCCGCGCCCGCTCGCTCGACTATGGCGTCGAGCGCGCCGCCACCAATTACTGGGACCGGATCGAGGCCGCGCTCGCCGCGCCGCCCGCTCCGGCCCCCAGCCGCAACGAAACTGTACATCTGCGTCCGGGAGTAACCTCATGAAGTGGCACATGCAGATCGCGCTGGCGGGGGCGCTTGCGATGCTCGCCGGCTGTGCCGGCCAGGCCCCGCTTGCCGGCACCGGCGCCCCGCCGCCGGCCGCCGCCGCCTTCACCCTCTCGCCCGGCGACAAGGTAAAGGTCGCCACCTATGGCGAAGTCGCGCTCAGCGGCGATTTCGAAGTGACCCCCGCCGGCACCATCGCCTTCCCGCTGATCGGCGAGGTCAAGGCCGCCGGGCTCGAGCCCGACCAGCTCTCCAAGGCGATCGAGACCCAGCTGCGCGAAGGCTATCTGCTCCAGCCCAAGGTCTCGGTGCAGGTCGCCAGCTTCCGCCCGGTCTATATCCTGGGCGAAGTCAACAAGCCGGGTGAATATCCCTATACCCAGGGCCTCACCATCCGCGGCGCCGTCGCCAAGGCGGACGGCTTCACCTACCGGGCGAACGAGAAGCGCGTCTTCCTCAAGCGGTCCGGCGAACCCGGCGAGCGCGCCTATCCGCTTACCGCCGATTTCGCGGTGCTGCCCGGCGACACGATCCGCTTCGGGGAGCGCTATTTCTGATGGACATGGCCACGACAGGCTTCGCGCCCGAGCCGGCGCCAGAGCTGACTCACGCCGAGCCACTGCCCGAAACCGGCAAGCCCCATCTGCGCGGTTGCCCGGTCAGCTTCGCCAAGCTCAAGGCGCTGCTCGCCGCCGATCTGTACCGCTATGCCGGCCGGGTCAGCACGGGCGCCTTCCTCAAGCACTATGCCTTCACCCCGGGCTATAAATACACCGTGCTGATGCGCACCACCGGCTGGCTCAAGCTCAAGCCGGCCAAGGCGTTCGGCTTCTATCCGCTCGCCAAATGGCTGCTGCTGCGCGCCCGCTACAAATACGGCTTCGCCATCCCCGAATATATGGAGATCGGCCCGGGCCTGTTCCTCAACCGGTTCGGCGGCTTCTATTTCCACGGCGACACGGTGCTCGGCAGCAACGTCAACATCACCCACGGCGTGGTGCTCGGCTTCATGAACCGCGGCGCCAAGCGCGGTGCCCCGGTGATCGGCGACCGCACCTTTCTCGGCTCGGGGGCCAAGGTGATCGGCGGCATCCAGGTCGGCGCGGAAGCCGCGATCGGCGCCAATGCGGTGGTGACCAAGGACGTGCCGGATCGCGGCGTGGTCGGCGGCATCCCCGCGAAGCTGCTCTCGGACCAGGGCTCGGATGGCTATATCAACCGCCTGGCCCCGCCCGAACTGCTCGCCGCCTGCGAAGGCGCGCTGCATGGCTGGATCCAGGATCAGCCGAAGATGAAGTCGTTCTGATCCAGTGACGTGACGCCGCGCACCAGGATGGTGTCGGTGCCGCCGAGCTGGACCGTCACCCCGGCGCTGCTGGTGGTGAAGCGCAGCGCCTCATAGGCGATGTCGAAGGCGCTGAGGTCGATCCGGTCGGCCTCGGCGCCGCCGCGGGTGAAGTCGGTGATCTCGTCCTGCCCCGAACCGCGCGCGAAGACGAAGCGGTCGCTTCCGCCCCCGCCAGTCAGCCTGTCGTTGCCGCCCTTGGCACCGGCGGACATGGTCATGGCATCGCCATAGAGTATGTCATTACCCAGCCCGCCGATCAGCGTATCCGCCCCGCCGATCCCGGTCGCGGTCATGCTCATCCCGTCGCCGACCAGCACATCGTCGCCGTCCCCGCCGTCGAGCGTGTCCTTGGCCGCCAGCGAGGAGACCCATTCGCTGTCGCCGACCAGCAGATCGTTGCCCGCGCCGCCATAGAGCTTGTCGGTCTGCTGCCCGCCGTACAGCGTGTCGGCGCCGTCCTCGCCATAGAGCAGGTCTTCGTTCTTGCCGCCATCGAGCCGGTCGGCACCCAGTCCGCCCCAGAGCGTGTCATTGCCGTCATCGCCCGATAGCGTGTCGGCACCGTCGCCGCCGGTCAGGGTATTGGCTCCGGCGCTGCCGAGCAGCGTGTCGTCAAAGGCCGAGCCTTGCGCATTCTCGATGCTGGTCAGCTTGTCGCCGGTGGCGTCGCCGCCGCTCGCGGTCTGGGTGCGCAAATTGACCAGCACCCCGCCAAGCGACCCGGCATATTCCACCGTGTCCGCGCCCGCACCGCCATCGAGCACATCGCCGCCCGAGCCGCCACGCAGCACGTCCGCACCGCCGCCGCCGGAGAGCCGGTCCTCGCCCCCGCCGCCGACCAGGAAATTGTCGAGCGCATTGCCGGTCAGCGTCGCGCCGACCGTGCCGGTATAGACCAGCTCCTCGATATTGGCGCCGAGCGTGTAGTTGCTCGCAGCGGTGCGGACCCGGTCGCGCCCTTCGCCGGCGGCCTCGATCACCTGGTCGCCCGCTTCATAGACGATGTAGAGATCGTTGCCGGTGCCGCCGCGCAGCACATCGTTGCCGGCACCACCGTCGAGCTGGTCGTCGCCCGCGCCGCCGATCAGCACATCGTCGCCGCCGCGCCCATAGAGCATGTCGCCGACCAGCGGGTCATCGCTGCCGGTGATGCTGTCGGCATAGTTGGAGCCGATCACCGTCTCGATGCTGACCAGCCGGTCGCCCTCGGCCTCGCCGCCATGGTTGATATTGGTGGCCAGGTTCACCGTGATCGCGGCCGATTTGGTATAATCGACCTGGTCGCGCCCAGCCCCGCCATCGAGCAGGTCCGCGCCCGCACCACCGACCAGCTTGTCGTCGCCGTCGAGCCCGTAGAGCGCATCATCGAGCGCCTTGCCGTAGATGCTGTTGCCCAGCGCATTGCCGGTGCCGGTGAACGCGCCGTTGCCGGTATAGCTTAGGTCCTCGACGCCATCGGCCAGCGCCAGCGCGGACAAGCTGGTCCGCACGATATCGGTCCCGCCGTCCGCCGTTTCGACAATCTGGTCGCCGGCACTATCGACCACATAGGAGTCGTCGCCCGCACCGCCGATCATCACGTCCGCGCCTGCGCCGCCATCGATCACATCGTTGCCGCCGCCCCCTTCAAGCCGGTTGGCATTGGCATCGCCGGTCAGCGTATCGGCGAAGCCGCTGCCGACCACCGCCTCGATCCCCGAGATGCTGTCCCCCTGCGCATCGCCGCCCGATACGGCCCCGGTCGCGAGGTTGACCTTCACCGCCGCGGCGCTGCCCGAATAGACCAGCGTGTCGAACCCGCCCGCCCCATCGATCCGGTCGCCACCCGCGCCGCCGGTCAGGATCTGGTCGCCGCCATCGCCGATCAGCGTGTCGGCAAAGCGCGTGCCGATAAAGCGCTCGACTCCGTCGAACCGGTCGCCCTCGGCATCGCCACCGGTGCTGACGCCGGTCTGCAGGTTGATCGAGATCGCGCTCGCATTGGCGCTGTAGTCGACGCTATCGACGCCCGCGCCGCCGATCAGCATATCGGCGCCGGCGCCACCCTGGAGCAGATCGTCGCCGCCTCGCCCTTCCAGCCGATCCGCGCCTGCCCCACCATAAAGCGCCTCGGCCGCGCCGGTCCCTGCCAGCACATCGTCGAAGCCTGAGCCGACCACCGACTCGATGCTCACCAGCCGGTCGCCATCCGCCTGCACCGCCAGCGCGAGATCGACCTGCACCGCGGTCGCCGAGCCGGCATAGTCCGCGGTATCGAACCCGTCGCGCCCGTCGAGCAGGTCCGCGCCCGCACCGCCGGTCAGCCGGTTGGCCCCGGCATCGCCGTAGAGCACATCGTCAAATGCCGTGCCGATCAGGTCCTCGATCGCGACCAGCGTCACCCCGCCCGAAGCCGTGCCCGCGACGAGATCCGCCGTCACCGCTCCGGCGCTGCCGGCGAAGTCCGCGGCGTCGATCCCTGCCCCGCCGTCAAGCCGGTCCGCTCCGCCATTGCCGACCAGCCGGTCATTGCCGGCGCCGCCTGAAAGCGCATTGGCCGCGCCATCCCCGGTCAGCACATCGCCAAAGCCCGAGCCGACGAGGTTCTCGATGCCCGACAGCACATCGCCCTGCGCGTCGCCACCGCTACCGGTGCCGCCCAGCACCGCGTTCACCGCCCCGCCGCTGGTCGAATAATCGGCGGTATCGATCCCGCCGCCACCGCTCAGCCGATCCGCGCCAGCGCCGCCGGCCAGCACATTGTCGAACGCATCACCGGTCAGCACATCGTCAAACCCCGAGCCGACCAGCCGCTCGATCCCCGACAGCACATCGCCCTGCGCATCGCCGCCGAGCCCGGTGCCCGCGACCAGATCGACCGTCACCGCCGCGCCGCTGCCCGAATAATCCGCGCTGTCGAACCCGGCGCCGCCGATCAGCGTATCCGCGCCGGCGCCGCCGACCAGCAGGTCGTCCCCGCCGCGCCCGTCGATCCGGTCGTTGCCCGCGCCGCCGCCGAACCAGTCCGCACCTTCGGTACCAGACAGCGTGTCGGCAAAGGCCGAGCCTTCGATCGCCTCGATCCCGATCAGCCGGTCGCCCGCCGCCTCGCCGCCGCTCGCTGCGCCATTGGCGAGATCGACCGTCACGCCTGCGGCGCTGCTGCCATAATCGACCCGATCGATGCCGGCCCCGCCCTCGAGCAGGTCCGCGCCCGCGCCGCCGTCGAGCAGGTCGTCGCCCGCGCCGCCCGCAAGCCTGTCATCGCCATTGCCGCCGAACAGCCGGTTCGCGCCCGCATCGCCGGCCAGCACATCGGCAAAGCCCGAGCCTTCGACATCCTCGAATCCGTCGAACAGGTCACCGGCCGCATCACCGCCGCTGGCGGTCAGCCGCGCGAGATCGACCTGCACCCCGGCGGCGCTGCCCGCATAGCTGAGCAGGTCGCGTCCGGCGCCACCGACCAGGATATCCGCACCCGCGCCGCCGCTCAGCACATCGTCGCCGGCATTGCCGACCAGCATGTCCGCGCCAGCACCACCCAGCAGCACATCCGCGCCCGCCGTGCCGCCGATCCGGTCATCGCCATCGGTGCCCGCGGCCACCACCGCCTGTTGCCCGTTCAGGGTCAACACCGATCCGGTGCCCTTCTTCGAGACCACCGTGCCGGTGCCCGTAGCAAGCGCATAGTCGCTGACGGTCAGCGCACCATTCTTCTCGGCCAGGTTGAACACGGTCGGCGATCCGGGGTCGGAGAAGAACGCGCCGTCGATCGTCGCGCTCGCCCCTTCGGCCAGCCAGATATGCTCGCGATTGCCGCCCGGAGTGGAAGCGCCCGCATCGAGGCTGACGATGTTGGTCAGCACCGCCCCGTCGCCCCACAGCCTTATGTTGCGGCCATTGCCGGAGACGATCGCGCCGTCGACGATCACGCCGTCGCTCTTCAGGTCGAGCCCGCCATCGCTGTTGCCGGTGGCGATCACGTCGCGCAGGGTGATGTTGTAGGTGCCGCGCTCGGTCGCGAAGCCGTCGCCGTTGCGGTAATCGTTCACCGTATCGAGCGCGTTGCGCATCGCGACATGGTCGATCACCACGTCATGCGCGGTGCCGTCGATATGCACGCCGATCGCGAAATTGTCGCCGTCCTGGAACTGGCTGTCGCCGCGCACATCCTCGATAAGCACATTGCTGCTGTTGTACTGGACCCGGATCGCGCCCTTGGAATAGCCGTCCACCGCCACGTCGCGGATCGTCAGCCCGGTGATGCTCGCCCCGGCATTCGCGCCCGAGGCGATATTGTCGAAGAAGCGCATCACATTGCGCGCCTCGATATGCTCGATCACCAGATTGCTGAGATCGCCGCCTACCCGAAATCCCGTCCCGACATTCTCGAAGGCAATGTCGCTGAACCGCAGGTTGTTCGCCCCGCCGAGCAGCCGGAACACTTCCTCGCCGTCCGCGCCCGCCGGATCGAACGGATCGGCCCGCGTGCCGGTGATCGTCGCCGCCATCGCGTTGCCGGCGCTGTCGACACCCCGGATCGTCACCGGCGCGCTTGCCGAGCCACCCGCCACGATCGCCAGCGCCTCGCTCGGCGCGGTATAAGCACCTTGATCGGCGAGCATCAGCACCTGCCCGCCCGGCCCCGCCGCGGCGATCAGCTTCGGCAGGTCCTTCAGCGTCGCGGAGTTGGCAGCGCTCGATCCGTCGCCCGAACCGCTTCCGGTCGGCGAGATGTACAGCGTCGGCATGGCAAGGGTCTCCTCATAGGCCCGAGAAGGTCACCCCCATTGAAATCCGGTTGTCGGTAAACCGGCGCCCCGCCGTTACACCCCAGCTTGCCTGGGTCCGCCGCTGCAGGTCGAGCCGCAGCGCCATCCGCTTGCTGACCAGATAGGAACCGCTGGCCCGCCAGGTCCAGCGATCGTCGCTCCGGTCGATATTGTTGAAGTCGCGCTTCTCCAGCTCGCCGCCCACGCCCAGGATCAGGTTGCGCAGCAGCTCGTAATCGGCGCGCAGCGTCATGTTGGTCGCGAGATAACCGGTCGCGCCGTTGACGCCGGTCTCGCGGATGCCGCGATCGATCGTGCCGGTGATCGTCACCAGCGGCGTGAGGAAATAGGCAAGCTCGCCGCGCACCAGGAAGCCCGAAATGTCCTGAAACTGCGCCGGCTTGTAGTCCTGCCGGATATAGCCGAGCCGCAGCGCGCCGCGCGCCTTGCGCCCCAGCTCGAAGCTCGCGCCGCCGGCCAGCTCGAAGCCGGTGGAATCGCGCGCCGGCACCGGCCCGGTCCGCTCGCGATAGTCGCGCTGGTTGACCGATCCCGCGACGAACAGCGCGATGCTCGGGCTCAGCGCATATTCGCCGATCGCCGTGCCGGTATAGGTCGTGTGGTCGCGAAAATCCTGGTCGATGTTCGCGCCCGAAGGCGTGACGCTGTCGGCATAGTTGCGGTTCTCGACATCGAACACGCCGCGCACCCGCAGCCGGTTGAACACATGCGTGTAAGTCGCCGTCCCCTCGCTCAGCGTGAAGCGGATCGGCCGCGTCGCCTGAGTGGGGGAATCGGGCGAGACGCGTTCCTGGCTGTAGCGCCCGTTGCGCAGCGCCAGGTTGAACGTATCCGACTTGCTGATCGTGTAGAGCGCGCTCGCGTTCACCGCATATTGGGTAGCGTTCTCGCTCGCCCGCTTCGCATAGCGCAGCAGGTCGAGCTCGCCGTCCAGGCTCAGCTTCAGCGTCGGCGACGGCCGCACCAGCGACACCTTGGGCCGGATGCGCAGATAGGCATCGCCGGTGCGATCGTCGGGCTGGGCATAGAGATTGTCGTCATAGCCCGCGCCGATCGCGACGCGCGGCATCAGCTCGAGCGTGCCGACATGGATCGGCTCCGGCGTATAGTCCGGCCGCCGCCGCTCGAGCACGCCGATGTTGCGATCGCGCCCGAACGGATTCTCGCTCGCCACCGAGCCGAGCCCGTCGGTCGCGTCCGATTGCTGGGCGAGCGTCGGCGTCGCCAGCACGCAGCTGCCCAGCAGCAGGGTCCAGCCCGCCCGCGTCATCGGCGCCCCAGCACGACCAGCACCGGCCGGTGATCCGATCCGGTCGCTCCCAGCTTCTCGGCCGACACCAGCCCCCATTCGGGGCCGGCATAGAGCTGGTCGATCGGCAGCACGGGAAGGGCGCGCGGCCAGCTCGGCAATGCGCGGGTCATGCGGGTTAGCGGCGCGAAGCTTTCGTCCTGCTTGTGCATCGCCATGGCCCAGGGGGTAAGGTTCATGTCGCCTGCAACGACAAGCCCCTCGCGATCGATCCGTGCCAGTGCCTGCGCCATGTCGCGTATCCGCACCGCCTGGTCCCGCATGGTCGGGTGCGGATAGTGGAGTGTCATCACGGTGAAGGGGCGCTGGTCGGGCCCGATGATCCGCGCCCAGGTCAAGGGCGGGCCGAATTTCCGCCCGGCCTGGTCGCGCAGCAGATAGCCGCTGTCGGCGATCGGCCAGCGCGACAGGATCGCCATGCCGCAGCCGGGCGGGCAATCGGTGCCATAGGCCAGCTTCTGGCGCAGCGCCGCCAGCATCGGGCGGAAATTGCCGTCGAGCTCCTGCAGCATCACCACATCGGGCCGGGCGTCGAGGATCGTCTGTGCGGTCTCGGCCGGATCGCTGTTCTTCACCCAGACATTGTGGCTGAGCACCCGCATTTGCGGCATGCCCGATCGCGCGCGCGGCACGTCGCGGACCAACTCGGGCACGACGCGCAGCGCCACCGGCGCCAGCCCGATCAGCGCCGCCGCCACCGCCCACAGCCCCAGCCGCCAGCCCAGCACCAGCCCGGGCAGTATCACCAGCCCAAACAGCGGCATGAACGACGCATAGGCGTCGAGCGCCGGAGCCCAGGCGCCTGCGTAGGACAGCCATGCCGAAAGGCCGCCCCCCGCGATCAGCAGGGCGCCAAGGAGGCGAAGCAGCCTCACGCGCGGGCGAGCAGCCGGTTGCGCAGGGCATGGCCGGATTGCCGGAGCGGTGCCGGAATCAGCTTGGCGGCGAGCAGCAGCGCGGCGGTGCCGGCGCCTTCGGGCAGATAGATGTCGCCCATCCGGATCGCGGTCCGGCCCGGATGCTTCATCGCGTAGCGGGCGTAATGCGCGATCTCCTGGTTCACCAGCCGCCGCAGCAGCGCCGCCTCGCGCGGCCCCACGCCGTCGATCAGTCCGCGCGCGGTGTCGACGAGGCAGGGCAGCCCCAGCGTCGTCGTCGACTTGCTCACCTTGTTCTCGGAATCGCGGTGGAACACCGCGCTCACTCGCGGATCATAGCGCAGACCGCCTTGCGCCAGCACGCGCAGCCACAGATCCTTGTCCCCGCCGCGCACCGCCTTGCCCTCGGGAAACAGCCCGGCGGCGAACAGCGCGTCCCGCCGGATCGCGATCGCGCCAGTCCACATCGGGCATTCGCGCACCGCCAGCCAGGCATCGAGGAACCCGGCCAGGTCGAGCGTCACCGGCTGCTCCAGCGCCGGCGCGATCCGCTGTTTCTGGCTGCGATCGGCAAAGACATGGTCGAACCGCGTCGCCACTGCCTTCACGCCCGGGTCGGCCGCGATCCCCGTCGCAAGCTGGGCGAGGTGATCCGGCGCCCAAAGGTCATCGGCATCGAGAAACGCGATCCACTCGCCCTCCGCCGCGCGGATGCCCAGGTTGCGCCCGGCATAGCCGCCCGGCCCGGGAATCGGCAGGTCGAGCAGCCTTATGCGCGGATCGTCGATCGCGGCGACCAGCGCCCGCCCGCCATCGGTCGAGCGGTTGTCGATCACCACGATCTCCTGCGGCCGCAGGCTCTGCGCCCGCACGCTGTCGATCGCGGCGCGGACGTGCCCGGCCTTGTTGTAGAGCGGCATCACCACGGAAAAGCTCGGGGAAGTCATCAGTCGCGTGCTGCCTTTCGCCCCCCGGCGAGATGGAAGAATTCGCCCACCGCCACCCCGGCGAGCTCCAATGTCAAAAGCATCACCGCCAGCCGGCGGCGCAGCGAAAGCTCGCGCGAGACCGCCGCGCGCCGCAGCCGCCGGACGGTATCCACCGCGGTCACCCCCAGCACATGCGCCAGCTTCGGGCGCTTCGCCGTGCGGTCCCAGCGCCCGCCGCTCAGCCGCTGGCGCTTGCGCACCAGCTCGGCCCGGTTCGCGCGCACCGGATGGCGCACCACCATCTCGGGCACATAGACCAGCGGATACCCCGCCTCGCGAATCCGCAGCGCCATCTGCCGGTCGCCGCCGGACTTGAGCGCGGCGTCGAACCCGCCCAGTTGCTTGAGCACCGCTGTCTCGCTCGCCCAATTGGCGGTGGCGCAATTGCCGCGCGCCGCATGTGCCTGGGGGAAGCTGAACAGCCGCTCGTAATCGCCGAACACTTCGCGCTCCTGCGCGATCTCGTCGAACAGCTCGATCTTGCCGGCCAGCACGCCAAACCCCGGATTGGCCGCCGCCGCGCGCAGCACCTGCTCCAGCCAGTCAGGCGCGGGGGTGCAATCGGCATCGGTGAACGCCGTGATCGGCGCATCCACCCGCCCGATCCCCAGATTGCGCGCAACATAGGAGCCGGGCCGCGTCTCCGCGATCACCTCCACGCCCGCAAAGCCGCGCGCGATCTCGGCGGTCGAATCGCTCGATCCGTTATCGACGACGATGATCTGATATGCGTCACGCGGGATGGTCTGCCTGGACAACGCCTCCAGGCAGCGGCCGATCACCGCTTCTCCGTTCCACACGGGTATGACGACAGCTACTTGAAACATAGATACGCCTGTTCAGTCGCAGTCAGGCTTCAGACAGCCCGGCGCGGCGCTCGGGTCAACTCCATGCCGCGCCTGCGAAGACGAGCTGCCCCTTTGTCCGGATGACCGGAGCCGCCCCCGCCTTCGCGCCTCAAGATTTGCCCGCTACCAAGGATCGCGCCGGACGATTCAATGTTGTTGCACTGCATCATGCAGGCTTCGACTGTGAGCAGGAGGCGTGTGCTTAATGGGTGAGTCCCTGCCCGAACTGGGGGATGCCGCCGAAGTTCTGGTGGTATCGCTCGAAACAGCTGAAGCGCGTCGTGCGGCATTTGCCGCGCGGGCGACGAACACGTCGCTCGTCTGGCGCTTCTTCGATGCATGTACCGGCCCCGCGCCGGGCATGACGCTCGACGAATCCGCGATCCGCGCCAACAAGGGGCGACTGCTGAGCAAGGGCGAGATCGGCTGCTATGCCAGCCATTTCTCGATCTGGCTCGACATGGTCGTGCGCGGCGTGCCCCAGGCGATCATCCTCGAAGACGATACCGTCGTCGACTGGGAGTATCTGGAGCCGCTCGCCCGCACCGATCTCCACGCGGCGGGAATCGACTATCTCCGCCTCTATGCCAAGCGCCCGACCTGGCAGCGCGTGGTGCGGCAGGATTTCCTGCAGCATTCGCGCACCGTGGTCGAGCTGGTCGGCCCCGCCTATGGCACCCAGGGCTATGCGATCACGCTCGAAGGCGCGCGCCGCCTCGTCGAGCATTGCCGCATCGTCCGCCGTCCGGTCGATGACGAGATGGACCGCAGCTGGGCGCATGGCCTGCCCAATCTCGCGCTCTATCCCGCCCCGATCCTCGAGGCGGCCGTGGTGTCGGACATCGGCGCCGCGCGTTTCGGGCCCAAGAGCGATCCGCTCTATCATTCGCTGCGCCAGAAGCTCTGGCGCCACGCCGAGCGCACCCGCATGCGCATGCTGAAAGCGAGGCGCCTGCTTGAACGCTGAGCTTCCCAACCGCTTCGACGATGGGCTGCGCGCCCGCAGCCGCAGCTCGATCGGCTGGACGATCACGCGCTTCCTGTCGGACCAGCTCTTCTCCTTCATCGTCTTCGTCATCCTCGCCCGCCTGCTCACCCGGGCGGACATCGGCGCGTTCGCGGTGATGGCAGTGACAGCGGAGGCGTTCCGCATCATTGCCACCGCCGGCCTCGTCCAGACGATCGCCCGGCGCGGCGAGATCACCCCGCATTTCCTCGACACCATCTACCGCGCGCAGCAGGGCTTCTCGTTCCTCTCCGCCGCGCTGATCGTCGCGCTCGCCCAGCCGATCGCCGATCTGATGGGGGCGCCGAACATCGCCCTGCCGCTCGCGGTGATGAGCCTGGTCCTGCCGATCTCCTCCTTCGGCGGCACCCATCTCGCGCTGCGCCTGCGCGAATTCGGCCACAAGACCACCGCCTTGCGCTCGGTGGTCGGCGGGCTGATCGGCGGCACCTGCGCGGTGATCGCCGCCTTTGCCGGGCTCGGCCTGTGGAGCCTGGTCATCCAGCGCCTCGTCACCGAGATCGCCGGCGCGATCCTGTCGCGCATGTCCTATGACTGGAAGCCGGGCTGGAAGTTCGACCGCGGCATCCTGCGCGACAACCTCATGCTCAACGCCAGCCTGATCTATGTCCAGCTGGTCTTCCTCGCGACCGTCCGCGTCCAGGAAATGGCGATCGGCGCGGGCATCGGCCTGGCGGCAGTCGGCATCTATCGCACTGCCTGGCGCACCGTCGAACTGATCGGCCGCGGCGCGATCCAGCCCTTCACCCAGGTCGCGGTGCAGACGCTGGCGCGGGTCAAGGACGATCCCGCCGAGCTGCGCCAGGCCTATCGCTGGATGATCGCCCAGGCCTCGGCGATCTCCTTCCCGGCGCTGGTCGGCTTCGGCGCGCTCGCCCCCGTCGCCATCCCCACCGTGTTCGGCGCGAAATGGGACGATGCCGGCCAGCTCGCCCAGATCTTCGCCTTCATGGCGGTGCCCTTCACGCTCAACTTCTTCGCCTCGCCCTCCCTGAGCGTGCTCGGTGCCTCGCGCAGCCTGATGTCGCTGTCGACCACCCAGCTGGTGCTCGGCGTGATCTTGACGCTCGCCGCGCTGCCTTACGGTCTGCTCGCGGTGGCGATCTCCTATGTCGGGCGCGCCTATCTCACCTTGCCGATGCAGATCCTGCTGCTCCGCCGCGCCTCGGGCATTCGCCCGGTCGATACCTGGCGCGCGGTCGGCGCCCCGCTGATCGCCTCCACTGCAATGGGCGTGGCGCTCGCGATCGCGATGCGGCTGCTCGACACCCACCTCTCGGGCTGGAGCGTGCTGCTCCTGCTCACCGCGCTCGGCGGGCTGTTCTACGCCGCCCTGCTGCTCGGCATCTCGCGGCCGTGGCGCGGCCGTCTCCTGACCTTGTCCAGACGCCTCAGAAAGGGCCGGATATGACCACCAAGACTGCCGACCAGCTCGTCGGCGAACTCGCCCAGCGTTTTGCCCAGGTGCTCGACAGCGTGCTGCCCGCCGGCCGCATCGCTTTGGTCGACTTCCCCGATCACTCCAATGTCGGCGATTCGGCGATCTGGCTCGGCGAGATGGCCTATCTGAGGAAGCGCGGCCGCCTGCCCGTCTATTATTCGGCGATCACCGATTTCGATGACACTGCCTGCCGCGCCGCGATCGGCGGCGGCCCGATCCTGATCCATGGCGGCGGCAACATGGGCACGCTCTGGCCCAAGCACGAGGCTTTCCGCCTCCACCTCCTCCGCACCCACCGCGGCCATCCGATCATCCAGATGCCCGAATCGATCCACTATGCCGATCCCGAAGCGGCAAAGGAGATGGCCGAGGCGATCCGCGCGCATGGCAAGTTCACCCTGCTGGTCCGCGACGCCCGCTCGCTCGCCTTTGCCCGCGCGCATTTCGACTGCCCGATCCATCTCTGCCCCGATGCGGCGCTGATGCTTGGCCGCCAGCAGCGTGGCCCCGCCAGCTCACCGGTCTTCGCGCTGCTCCGCACCGATCACGAGCGCGCCGCCGGCACCGACGAAACGCTCCCCGCCGGCGTCGTCGCCGACGACTGGCTGATCGAGGACCCCGCCCAGAAGCGCCATCTCCGCCTCTCGCTCAAGCTCAACCGGCTGCTCAACCGCGATCCGATGGCCCAGCGCGCCACCCGCCAGCGCCGCCTCGCCGAATGGCGTTTCCAGCGCGGCCTCGCGATGCTCTCCACCGGCGAGATCGTCGTCACCGATCGGCTGCATGCGCATATCCTGTCGCTGCTGCTCGATATCCCGCACGTGCTGCTCGACAACAGCTATGGCAAGGTCGCCGGCTTCGCCGACCAATGGACCGGCGACTATGCCGGCCTGCTCCGCGCCACGACCCGCGCCCAGGGCTTCACCACCGCGCTCGCCTGCCGCACACCGCAGATCGTCAACGGCTAGGAGCCCAACCCGGCAAGAGGAGG
Source organism: Pseudomonadota bacterium (assembly GCA_023445495.1). Lineage (GTDB taxonomy): Bacteria > Pseudomonadota > Alphaproteobacteria > Sphingomonadales > Sphingomonadaceae > Sphingomonas. The sequence continues at coordinate 18,643 of JAEXLC010000083.1, forward strand.
CGCCCGTGCAGCAGGATCTCAGCTTCGAGCCGTCCGGCCCCGCGCCGGACAATGCGCTGGCCGCCTTCGCCTTGATCCTCGCCATGCACCGCGTCGCCGCCGACCCGGCCGAGCTGCGCCACGATCTAGGCCATGGCGATCCCGCCGCCACCGCGGACCTGCTCCGCCTCGCCAAGCGGATCGACGGCGTCCGCGCCCGCGCGACCAGGGCCGATTTCGAGCGCCTCCGCCGCCTGCCGATGCCGGTGCTGGCCAGCGGCCCACAGGGCTGGTTCGTGATCGGCCGGGTCGGCGAGGATGCCGCCGCGGTCCAGCGCCCCGGCGAGCCGATCGCCCGCTGGGACCGCGCCGCGCTCGACGCCAACTGGTCGGGCGAGCTGCTGCTCGTCACCACCCGCGAGTCCGCCCAGGTCGCGGCGCCTGCCTTCGACATGACCTGGTTCATCCCCCAGATCGTCAAATACCGCCGGCTGATCGGCGAAGTCCTACTCATCACCCTCGCGCTCAACCTGCTCGGCCTCGCCGCCCCGCTCTTCTTCCAGAATGTCGTCGACAAGGTGCTGGCGCATAACAGCCTCGCCACGCTCCAGGTGCTGGCGATCGGGCTGGTGCTGGTCTCGCTCTGGGAGGTCGCGTTCGGCTGGCTGCGCACCCGCCTCTATTCGGAAACCAGCCAGAAGCTCGACGTCGAGCTCGGCAGCCGCCTCTTCCGCCACCTGCTCCGCCTCCCCCTCGCCTGGTTCGAGAACCGCCGCGTCGGCGACACCGTCACTCGCGTCCGCGAGCTCGAGACCGTGCGCGAGTTCATGACCAGCGCCTCGCTCACCGTGCTGGTCGATCCGCTGTTCACGATCGTCTTCCTGATCGCGATGTGGCTCTATTCGCCTTTGCTCTTCATCATCGTCGCGCTCACGCTGCCCGCCTATGTGATCGTCTCGCTGGTCGTCACCGGCCCGCTGCGCCGCCGCCTCGACGAGAAGTTCGCCCGCGGCGCCGCCAACAATGCGCTGCTCGTCGAAAGCGTATCGGGCATGCAAACGCTGAAGTCCGCCGCGGTCGAGCCGCTATGGCAGGATCGCTGGGAACGCCAGCTCGCCGCCTATAGCGCCGCCAACCAGCGCGTCATCAACCTCGGCAATTCGGGCAGCCAGGCGGTCCAGCTTATCTCGAAGCTCAGCCTCGCCGCGATCCTGTTCTTCGGCGCGCAGCAGGTGATCGCCGGCGCGCTCACCGTCGGCGGGCTGGTCGCGTTCAACATGTTCGCCCAGCGCGTTTCCGGCCCGGTCATCCGCATGGCCCAGCTCTGGCAGGACTTCCAGCAGGTCCGCCTCTCGGTCCAGCGGATGGGCGACATCCTCAATGCCGGCCCCGAACCCGGCGCCGGCTCGCGCACCACCCTCCCCGCGCTCCACGGCCATATCCATTTCGAGAATGTCCGCTTCCGCTACGCCGCCGACGGCCCCTGGACGCTTGACGACATCAATCTCGACCTCCCCGCCGGCGCCACGCTCGGCATCGCCGGCGCCTCGGGCTCGGGCAAGTCGACGCTGACCAAATTGCTCCAGCGCCTCTATCTGCCGGCCAGCGGCCGCGTGCTGATCGATGGCGTCGACCTCGCCCAGATCGATCCCGCATGGCTGCGCCGCCAGATCGGCGTGGTGCTGCAGGAGAATGTCCTGTTCAACCGCTCGATCCGCGACAATATCGCGCTCGCCGATCCGGCACTGCCGATCGACCGGGTGATGACCGCCGCGCGGCTGGCCGGCGCGCACGACTTCATCCTCGCGCTCCCCCAGGGCTATGACACAATCGTCGAGGAGCGCGGCACCAACTTCTCGGGCGGCCAGCGCCAGCGCCTCGCCATTGCCCGCGCGCTGATCGCCAACCCGCGCATCCTGATCCTCGACGAAGCCACGTCCGCGCTCGACGCAGAGAGCGAGGAGATCGTCCAGCGCAACCTCAAGGCGATCGCCGCCGGCCGCACTGTCCTCATCATCGCCCATCGCCTCTCCGCGATCCGCCAGTGCGACCGCATCCTGACGCTCGACAAGGGCCGCATCGTCGAGAGCGGCACGCATGACGAGCTGCTTCGCCTCGACGGCCGCTATGCCGCGCTCCACCACCGCCAGATCGGCGTGCAGGCGGGGGCCGCGGCATGAACGCGATCACCCATCACTGGACCGCGATCCGCGACGCGCTCGACAATGAGCGCGCGCGTTCGCGCTCAATATTGCGCACCGAGGAGACCGACTTCCTCCCCGCCGCGCTGGAAGTGGTCGAGCGGCCGGTCTCGCCCACCGCGCGGGTCACTGCCTGGGTGCTGCTCGGCCTGCTCGCCGCCGCCCTGCTCTGGCTGTTCCTTGGCCGCGTCGATGTCGTCGCTTCCGCGCCCGGCCGCTTGGTCCCTGCCGACGATATCAAGCTGATCCAGCCCGGCGCCGGCGGCGTGGTCCGCGCCATCCTCGTCCGCGACGGGCAGCAGGTCCGCGCCGGCCAGCCTTTGGTCGAGCTCGATCCCACCGTATCCGATGCCGATGCCGCCCAGGCCGGCAAGGCACTGGAAGCTGCCGAGCTCGACGCCGCCCGGCTGCGCGCGATCCTCTCCGGGCTCGATGGCCAGGGCCTGCGCTTCACGCCCCCCGCCGGCACCACCCCGGAAGTCGCCGCCACCCAGGTCGCGCTCGCCCGCGCCCAGCTCGCCGAGATCCAGGCCGGCACCCAGACCCGCGCCGCCGACACCGAAGCCGCCCGCGCCGCCCGCGCCGAAGCGCAGATCCAGGCCGCCAAGCTCGGCGAAACCCTGCCGCTGCTCGACGAGCAGATCGAAGCGAACGAGAAGCTGCTCGAGAAAGGCTATGTCTCGAAGCTCAAGGTGATCGAGATGCGCCGCCAGCGCCTCGCCGCCGCGCGCGACCGCGACGCTGCGCTCGCCACCGCGCGCAAGGCCCAGGCGCAGATCGCCGTCGCCGGCGGCAATTCCAGCCAGTCCGCCGCCGAGGCCCGCGCCCGCATCCTCGCCGATCTCGCCAGGGCCGAAAGCGACGCCCGGCTGCGCAAGGAGGAGCTGACCAAGGCCACGAAACGCTCCAGCCTCCAGCGTCTGGTCAGCCCGGTCGACGGCACCGTCACCCAGCTCGCGGTCCACACCGTCGGCGGCGTGGTCGAGGCGGCCAAGCCGATCATGGTGATCGTGCCGGCGCGCGGGAAGCTGATTGCCGAAGTGGCGATCGCCAACAAGGATGTCGGCTTCGTCACGCCCGGCCAGCCGGTCGCGCTCAAGGTCGAGGCCTTCCCCTTCACTCGCTATGGCGCGGTGCCGGGCAAGCTCGAGCAGATCAGCTCGGACGCGGTACAGGACGAGAAGCAGGGCCTGATCTACACCGCCCGCATCGCGCTCGACCGCGCCACGATCCAGCGCGACGGCGCGAGGGTGAAGCTAACCCCCGGCATGGCGGTAACCGCCGACATCCGCACCGGCCGCCGCTCGCTCGCCTCCTATCTGCTAAGCCCGATCGACGAGATCCGCACGACGGCAGGACGGGAGCGGTAGGGCTTTCCCCTCTCAATCCCCCTCCCATATTCTACGCGTCATCCTCGCACTCTCCCCGTCATCTCCGCGAAGGCGGGGATCCAGAGGCACAAGGGACGCCGCTCTGCCACCCTGGATCCCCACCTTCGCGGGGATGACGATGGAGTAGAACAGGGCGCACTCCGCCCCAATCGTCATCCCGGCGAAAGCCGGGATCTCAGGCCAAGGCGCGGGACAGGAGCCGCACGAGATCCCGACTTTCGTCGGGATGACGGCTAGGGTGCCGCGAACTTCGAGAACTTTGGATAGCCGCCGCCGCGCTGTAGAGCGCGATCAATACGCGTTGTGGTGCATCAGCACCTGCCCGGTCCGCACCAGGATCGCGATGTCGCGCAGCAGCGACCAGCCATGCTGGTACTCCAGGTCGGCCTCCAGCCGGTCGATGATGTCGCGCTTGGTATTGGTCGCACCGCGAAAGCCGCGGATCTGGGCCAGCCCGGTGATGCCCGGCTTGAGCGCGTGGCGGTGCCAATATTGCCGGTCGACCCGCCAGAACAGCTCGTCCCCGGCGGTCGATCCCAGCGCATGCGGGCGCGGGCCGACCAGGCTCATCTCGCCGAACAGCACGTTGATCAGCTGGGGCAGCTCGTCGATGCTGGTCATCCGGATCAGCCGGCCGACCCTGGTGATCCGGTCGTCGTCGCGGCTGGCCGAGCGCGCGCCGGTCGCGTCGCTGCTCTCCACCCGCATGCTGCGGAACTTGAGGATCTGGAAGATCCGGTTGCCGCGCCCCATCCGCTCCTGGCGGAAGAAGACCGGCCCCGGCGAGTCGAGCTTGATCGCGATCGCGACCATCACCAGCACCGGCAGCAGCAGCAGCAGCGCCGGGATGGTGACGGCGAGGTCGAGCGCGCGCTTCTTCACCCGGTTGGCGCGGTTGAGCGGTCCCCAGGAGACCACCACCGTCGTCACCCCGTCGCGCTGCCGCGTGGTGAGCGGGCCCAGCTCGGCGATCTCGGGCACCACGATCTCGCCGACGATGTTGACGCCCTTCAGCGCCCGCGCCCATTCGGCCTTGCGCTCGGGCGCGCAGGCGATGACCACCCGGTCATAATCCTGCAGCACGGTGCCGAGGCGATCGAGCATGTACGGGTCGTCGAGATCGGTGCGCAGTCCGGCGAGGCGTGCGTCGAGCACTTCCCGGTTGCGATAGGGCCGCGGCGCGATCGCCCCGTCGGTAATCACCAGCTCGACGCTGAGCTGGCCGAACGCCTTGCGGACGATGTGGCAGATCAGCAGCCGCTGGGCGAGCAGCAGGGTCAGCGCGGTGACCATCGCCATGCCCAGCGCGAAACGCGGCACCTTGCCGGTCACCTTGAGCGCGAAGGCGGCGAACAGGAAGACGAGCAACGTCGTCGCGAAGGAGAGCAGCGCCTGGCGCACGCTCTTGCTCGGCTTGGTCAGGCAGCGCGGATTATAGGCCTGGTTCTGGAACGCAATCGCAGCATGGACGAACAGCAGCCCGGCCATCGCGGTCCACAATTCGTCGGAGATATGGCGCGGTTCCTCGATCACCAGCGCCACGGCGAAGCCCAGCGCCAGGGCCAGCGCATCGGACGCGATCAGCGATAAACTGAGCCAGATCTTGGCGTTGCGCCGCGCCACTTTCGCAAGTGGCGTTCTGGTTGGAACCCCCTGGATCGCCAAGTCGATCTTGGACATGGGCCACCGATACTCCCTGAGCTCAAATACGCGAGCTTGTTGCGACGCAACATGACTTGGGTGTTAGAGAACACAAGCGGTCAGCGCGGGTACGTGCCGGATACGAGACGATCCGTTCCGGTGTGAGATAAGGCGGTGACGGGCGGGGGCGAGCCGCGCTAGGAAGGCGCCATGATCGCCCGTCTCGGCGCCGCGCCGGCGCGCATCCGGCTGCTGTTCTTCGCCTTCGGGGACTTCGCCTTCAATCTCTACTGGCAGAGCATCATGCTCTTCCTGCTGTTCTACTATACCGAGGCGCTGGGCCTGCCGGTGGCGACCGCCGCGGCGATCTACACCGTCGCCTCGGTCTGGGACGGGCTCGCCAATTTCCTCGCCGGCGCGATTGCCGACCGGCGCGAGCCCGGGCGCGGCTATGGCCGCTTCCTGATGCTCGGCAGCATCCCCCTCGGCCTCGCCTTCGTCCTCACCTATCTCCCGCCGCTGGCCGGGGGCTGGTGGGGACTGGCGACGGTCTTCCTCGGGCATCTGCTGTTCCGCACCGCCTATGCCGCGGTCAACGTACCCTATCTGGCGATGAGCGCGCGGGTGAGCAGCGACAGCCGCGACCGCGCCTTCCTCGCCGGCATGCGCATGGTTTTCGGCACGATGGCAGCGGTGCTGGTCGCCCGTGGCACGCTGCCCTTCGGCGCCTGGATCGCCGGCAGCGCGGTGCCCGCTCAGGCCTATCTCGGCGCGGCGATCCTGTTCGCCCTGCTCGGCACGGGCATCCTGATGCTGGTCGGTGCCAGCTACCGCGAGCAGGTGGTCCCGGTCCGCACCCAGCCGCCCTCGATCGCGGCGAGCCTGCGCAGCCTCGCCGCGAACCGCGCCTTCGTCACGCTCAACCTGGCGATGATGGCGATGATCGTCGCGGTGACGATCCTCAACAAGTCGGTGCTGTACTATTTCAAATATTTCGTCGGAGACGCTGTGGCCGGGCAGAGCGCGCTGGCCTGGATGGGCGTGGTCGGCGCCGCGGCGGTGCCGCTCTGGATGCTGCTCCAACGCCTGCTCGGCACCCGCAACCTCTGGTTCCTCGCCGCCGGCTTCTGCATCGCCGGGCTGCTGCTGTTCAGCGGGATCCATATCGAGAAGGCCGGGCCGATGCAGCTCTTCCTCGTCGCGATGCAGGCGGTGATCGTCGGGCTGCACTTCGCTTATTGGGCGATGCTGCCCAACACGGTGGAATATGGTGAAAAGACCACCGGGCTGCGCGTCGAGGGCGCGGTGTTCGGCATGGCGGCCCTGCTCCAGCGCATCGCGATCGGCGTCGCGACGCTGCTGCTCGCCGCCGGCTTCGATGCCGCCGGCTATGTCGCCAATGTCCGCCAGAGCGAGGCGACGCTGGCGACGATGCGCTTCACCATCGCGCTGGTCCCGCTCGCCTTCCTGGCGGTGTCGGTGGTGCTGATGTGGCTCAACCCGCTCGGCCACGGCGAGCATGCCCGGATCGTGAAGGATCTGGAACGGGGCGCCTAAATTCCTCCCCGAGCTTGTCTCGGGGAGGGGGACCGCCGCCGAAGGCGGTGGTGGAGGGGCGCGGCGGGTCACCGCCGCGTTGCGGCGGCCCCTCCACCACTCGCTGCGCGAGCGGTCCCCCTCCCCCAGCAAGCTGGGGGAGGAACTAATTGCTACGCCACCAGCGTGAACTGGGCATGCACCCCGTCGGCCTGGGCCGAGGGTGCGATCCACAGGTCGAACAGCCCCGGTTCGACGGTCGGCTTGTTCTCGCGGCCGATGAACAGCAGCTGCTCGCGCTTGAGCTTGAAGGTCACCGTCTCGCTCGCCCCCGGCGCCAGCGCCAGCTTGCGGAACGCCTTCAATTCGCGCACCGGCCGGGTCACGCTCGCCACCCGGTCGCGGATATAGAGCTGCACCACTTCCTCGATCGCATGCGCGCCCGAATTGGTGATCTTCGCCGAGACGCTGATCTCGCCGTCCCAGGCCAGATTCGCCGGCACCGAGAGGTCCGAATAGCCGACCTTGCCATAGGTCAGGCCATGGCCGAATGCGAACAGCGCCGAGTTCGGGATACCCCGATAATGCGCCTTGTACGGCTCGAGCGGGCCCGCCGGGTTCGGGCGTCCGGTCGGCTTGTGGTTATAGTAGAAAGGCTGCTGGCCCGGCGAGCGCGGGAAGCTGCACGGCAGGCGCCCGGCCGGGCTGTAATCGCCGAACAGCACGTCGGCGGTGGCGTTGCCGCCTTCCGAACCGAGGAACCAGGTCACGAGGATCGAAGGCGCATTGAGCACCGCGCCCTCGAGCGCCAGCGCGCGACCGTTCTTGAGCACCACCACGATCGGCTTGCCGGTCTTGGCGACCGCCTCCGCCAGTTCCATCTGCGGCGCGGGGATGACGATCTCGGCGCGCGACTGCGCCTCGCCCGACATGTTCTCGCTCTCGCCGATCGCCAGGATCACCACATCCGCCGCGTTCGCCGCGGCCACCGCCGCTTCGATCCCGCCGGCCAGCGGCTCCTCGACCTTCGAGCCGAGCGTCACGCTCACCGCATTCTTGTCGGCCACCGCACCGCGCACGCCCGTCGCCAGGTCGATCGCCAGCTTGTTGTCGCCGTAGACCACCCAGGGCCCGTTGATGTCGTGCTGGCCTTCGGCGAACGGGCCGATGATCGCGATCTTCTTGCCGCTCTTGGGCAGCGGCAGCAGGTCACCGTCATTCTTGAGCATCACGATCGACTTGCGGCCGGCTTCCCGCGACAGCGCGATCGCCTGCTTGGTGCGCGAGCGCGCCTTTTCGCGCTTGGCGTCGATGCGGCGGAACGGATCCTCGAACAGGCCGAGCTTGGCCTTCATCACCAGCACCTTGCGCACCGATTCATCGACCCGCGCGATCGGCACTTCGCCCTTGGCGACCAGGTCGGGCAGGTGATCGCGGTAATAGCCGCTGGTCATGCTCATATCGACGCCGGCCAGGAAGGCGAGCTTGGCGGCCTCGCGCGCATCCGCCGCGAAGCCATGGTCGATCATCTCCATGTCGCCGGTGTAATCCGAGACGACAAAGCCATCGAACTTCCACTCGTCGAGAAGCAGCGTGCGCATCAGCCATTCATTGCCGGTCGAGGGAATGCCGGCGATGTCGTTGAACGAGGCCATGCCGGTGAGCGCGCCGGCATCGATCGCCGTCTTGAACGGCGGCAGATAGACTTCGCGCAGCGTCCGTTCGGACATGTCGACGCTGTTATAGTCGAGCCCCGCCTCGGCCGCGCCATAAGCGGCGAAGTGCTTGAAGCAGGCCAGCATCGAATCGATCGCCTTGATGTCCTTGCCCTGGAAGCCGCGCACCCGCGCCGCCGCGATCAGCTCGCCGAGCAGCGTATCCTCGCCGGCGCCTTCCATCGTGCGGCCCCAGCGCTGGTCACGCGCGATGTCGACCATCGGCGCGAAGGTCCAGTCGATGCCCGCCGCGGCGCCTTCGTACGACGCCATGCGCGCGGTACGCTCGGCCAGGTCGGGATCGAAGGCCGCGGCCTCGCCCACCGGCACCGGGAAGATCGTGCGATGGCCATGGATCACGTCGGCGGCGAACAGCAGCGGGATCTTGAGGCGCGACTTGGTCATCGCCGCGGTCTGCATCCGGCGCGCCATCTCGACGCCATTGCCGTTGAACACGCCGGTCAGGCGCCCCTTCTCGACCTCGGCGAGCTGCCCCTCGAAGCTCGGGCCGTTGGTCGGCGGGTTGAGCGCGGTGGCGACGCCGCCGCCCCAGGCGGCCGGCAGCAGCGTCAGCTGCCCGGCCTTCTCCTCCACCGTCATCTTGGCGATCAGCGAATCGATAAAGGCAGGCGCCGGCATCTGGCCCGCCGCCTGCAGCATCGCGCGCGCCGGGCTCGCGGCCCAGGCCGCGACAGCGCCTGCGCCCATCAGAGCCGCGCGCCGCGAAATCCTGGTGTCGAACATCGTGTTTCCTCTCCTGTGCGCCCGTGGCCAACCACCAACGGACATTGTCTCAACCATATCCGGTCGCGAAACTTTTTTGCTTGTCGCAACCGTCCGTAACCGGTTACATAACTCGCACACGGCTTGCATTGCAATCGCCGAAGCGGTCTGAAACGCAGGAAACATGCGCCCAAGCATTTGGGGGGCCGAGGGAGGAAGGGACTGAAATGGCCGAGGCCACCATCCGGGATGTCGCGCGCCGTGCCGAGGTATCGGTCGCGTCGGTATCGCGCGCCCTGAACGGCCTGGACAATGTCCGTGCCGAGACCCGGGAAAAGGTCATCAAGGCGGCGAACGAGCTCGGCTATGTCCCGCATGCCGGCGCCCGCAGCCTCAGCCTCGCCCGCGCCCATGCGATCGGCGTCGTCCTGCCCGACCTGCACGGCGAGTTCTTCTCCGAATGCGTGCGCGGCATGGACAAGGAAGCCAGCCGGCGCGGCTATCTGCTGCTGCTTTCCAACATGCATGACGACAGCGACCAGGCGGCGGTGGCGTTGCGCGCGATGCGCGGCCGGGTCGACGGGCTGCTGGTCATGGCGCCGCACATCGCGCCCGAGACGCTCGAGCACGCGATCCCGCCCGCGCTCCCCTCGGTGCTGCTCAACAGCCATGCCGACCTGCCCGGCCGCCCGGCGTTGCGCTTCGACAACCGGGCGGGCGCCGAGGCGATGGTCGAGCATCTCGTCGCCAATGGCTATCGCCACATCGTCCATATCGCCGGGCCCGAGGGCAATCTCGACGCCGCCCAGCGTGCCGAGGGCTATCGCGCCGTCTGCGCGCGCCACGGCCTTGTCCCGCGCATCCTGCCGGGCGACTTCAACGAGGAAGCCGGCGAAGCCGCGGCGCGCGAGATCCTGGCGAGCAGCACCCTCACCGACGCGGTGTTCGCGGCCAACGACATGATGGCGATCGGCTGCCTCCACGCGCTGCGTTCCGCCGGCACGCTGGTGCCCGAGCAGATCGCCGTCGCCGGCTTCGACGACGTGCCGCTCGCCCGCTATCTCTCGCTCAGCACGATCCGGGTGAACATCGCCGAGATGGGCGCCCGCGCCGTCGCCCGGCTGATCGACCTGCTCGAAGGCAAGGACCTGGCCCGCGCCAGCGAAACTCTTCCCCCCGAGCTGGTGACGCGCGCCACCACGGCGCCGCGCACCGCTCACCCCAACGGAGCCGCGCATGCGTGACCGCGGCTCCGTCCCTTTTTCGGCCTGGAATGTAACCGGTTCCACGCCTGTCATCGCTTTCGGGTACACCCCGCCTCGGGGACGGCGCCTTGCGCGTCGTCCCCAATTTTTCGGCCACGGAGCGGGGCCGGGTGCACAGCCGTTTCCCCTTTTATCCTGTATGAGGCTTTGGACATGATCGACCGGCGCGCGCTTCTCTCGCAGTCTTCGGCGCTGCTCGCGGCCACTTCAGTGCCGGGCGCCGCCATGGCTCAGTCGCGAAAGGGCGCCGGCGTCCGCACGCTGCCCGCCTTTTACGAGGACATCGAGTACCGCACCTTCCGCTGGTTCTGGGAAACCGCGCGGCGCGACAACGGCCTGGTGCCCGATCGCTATCCCTCGCCGAGCTTCTGCTCGATCGCCTCGGTCGGCTTCGCGCTCACCGCCTATCCGGTCGGCGTCGAGCGCGGCTGGATCACCCGGGCGGAAGCACGCGACCTCACCCTCACCACGCTGCGCTTCTTCTGGGAAGCGCCGCAGGGCCCGGAGCCGAGCGGCAAGATCGGCTACAAGGGCTTCTACTACCACTTCATCGACATGATCAGTGGCGAGCGCTTCGGCCGCACCGAGCTGTCGAGCGTCGATACCACGCTGCTGCTGATGGGCGTGCTGTTTGCCGGCCAATATTATGACCGCGCCGATGCGAAGGAACGCGAGATCCGCGACCTCGCGCACAAGCTCTATGCCCGCGCCGACTGGAACTTCTTCCGCTCGGACGGCCGAAAGCCGGTATCGATGGGCTGGCACCCGGAGCGCGGCCTGATCCCGAGCAGCTGGACCGGCTATAACGAGGGCATGTTCGTCTACATCCTCGGCCTCGGCGCGCCGGAGCATGTGCTCCCCGCCGACAGCTGGGATGTGTGGACCGCGACCTATCCACGCTGCTGGCGCGGCGAAGGCCCGACCCGCCACATCGCCTTCGCGCCGCTGTTCGGCCACCAGTATAGCGAGTGCTGGATCGATTTCCGCGGCATCCGCGACAAGGTGATGCGCGAGGCCGGGTTCGACTATTTCGAGAACAGCCGCCGCGCCACCTATGCCAGCCGCGCCTATTGCATCGCCAATCCGCAAGGCTGGGACGGCTGGTCGAAGGACATCTGGGGCCTCACCGCCTGTGACGGCCCCGGCGGCTTCAAGCTCGACTTCAAGGGCAAGCCGACCGACTTCTTCGGCTATTCGGCCCGCGGCCCGCTCGGCCAGCCCGATGGCCGCGACGACGGCACCCTGGCCCCCACCGCCGCGCTCGGCTCGCTGCCCTTCGCGCCCGAGATCGTGATCCCGGCGGCCGAGGCGATGCGCCGCGAGCATGGCGATCTGCTCTACGGCAAGTACGGCTTCTTCGATTCGTTCAACCCGAGCTTCCGCTGGACCGACAAGAAGCTGTCAAACGGCCGCGTCGATCCGGTGAAGGGCTGGTACGACACCGACTATATTGGCATCGACCAGGGCCCGATCCTCCTCGGCGCCGCCAACTACCGGAACGACTTCGTCTGGAAGCGCATGCAGGGCTGTGCCCCGATCCGGAAGGGGCTGAAGGCGGCCGGGTTCACCGGGGGATGGCTGGGCTGAACCCTTCTCCCTTTGGGAGAAGGGAGGGG
>JAEXLC010000087.1 GCA_023445495.1 Pseudomonadota bacterium
CCCCTCCCTGCAAGGGAGGGGCCAGGGGTGGGTTAGAAAAGGCCGGGCTCGATGCCCGGCCTTTTCTTTTTTTGCCTGCCGTCTTGCCGGGCGCCTCCGGAAGACCGGAGGCACAACCCACCCCAACCCCTCCCTTGCAGGGAGGGGAGTTAGAAGGCGCGGGAGCCTCACGGCCGGCATTGCGACTGGGCCCCGGCCTTCGCCGGGGAACTGGTCAGGCGACGGGGAGGGTGGGCGCATGAAGGTGGCGCGGGCGTGGCTCACGCCTGTGCCGCGCTGCCTCCAAATCATGCTGCATTGCAACTTTCGCAAGTCGCATCCTTGATTGCAGAGAGTGCAATTGCCGTTGCGTCAGCGGCACGGCACGCGAAACCGCGCGTTGTTGCGCGGCGGGCAAAAACGCGCTTATAGGCACCCGCCTTTCCCCCTCCCCGGACGAGGATTTCCTGTGGCCAAAGCACCGGCACGCAAAACGACTGAACCCGCAAAGACCAACCGCGAGCGGCCCGAAGAGCCCAAGCGGTTCGAGGCTTCGAAGGAGCAGCTGCTCGAATTCTACAAGCAGATGCTGCTGATCCGCCGCTTCGAGGAGAAGGCCGGCCAGCTCTATGGCCTCGGCTTCATCGGCGGCTTCTGCCACCTCTATATCGGCCAGGAAGCCGTTGCGGTCGGCCTGCAGTCCGCGCTCGACGGCGAGAAGGACTCGGTGATCACCGGCTATCGCGACCATGGCCACATGCTCGCCTATGGCATCGATCCCAAGGTCATCATGGCCGAGCTGACCGGTCGCGCTGCTGGCATCAGCCGCGGCAAGGGCGGCTCGATGCACATGTTCTCGACCGAGAAGAAGTTCTACGGCGGCCACGGCATCGTCGGCGCGCAGGTGTCGCTCGGCACCGGCCTGGCATTCGCGCACAAGTATAACGAGGATGGCGGCGTCGCCATGGCCTATTTCGGCGATGGTGCGTCGAACCAGGGCCAGGTCTACGAATCGTTCAACATGGCCGAGCTGTGGAAGCTCCCGATCATCTATGTGATCGAGAACAACCAGTATGCCATGGGCACCTCGGTGAACCGCTCGTCGTCGGAAGACCAGCTCTATCGCCGCGGCGAGAGCTTCCGCATCCCCGGCATCCAGGTGGACGGCATGGACGTGCTCGCCTGCCGCGGTGCCGCCGAAGAAGCGCTGGCCTGGGTCCGTTCGGGCAAGGGCCCGATCATCCTCGAGATGAAGACCTATCGCTACCGTGGTCACTCGATGTCGGATCCCGCGAAGTACCGTTCGCGTGAAGAGGTCCAGTCGGTCCGCGACAAGTCGGATCCGATCGAGCAGGTCAAGCGCGAGCTCGAGGACATGAAGGTCACCGAGGCCGAGCTGAAGGCGATCGAGGCGGAGATCCGCAAGGTGGTCAACGAGTCTGCCGACTTCGCCGAGCAGACGCCCGAGCCCGATGCTTCCGAACTGTATACCGACGTGCTGGTGGAGTCCTACTGAGATGGCGATCGAACTGAAGATGCCGGCGCTGTCGCCCACCATGGAGGAGGGCACGCTCGCCAAGTGGCTCGTCAAGGAAGGCGACACGGTGAAGTCGGGGGACATCCTGGCCGAGATCGAGACCGACAAGGCCACGATGGAGTTCGAGGCCGTGGACGAAGGCACGATCGCCAAGATCCTGGTCGCCGAGGGCACCGATAATGTGAAGGTCGGCACCGTGATCGCGACGATCGCGGGCGAGGGTGAGGACGCCTCCGCGGCGCCGGCACCTGCCGCCGCGCCGGCCCCGACTCCTGCTCCGGCTGCGGCCGAGCCGGCTGCCGGCGAGGATGGCGGGCCCAAGAAGGCCGACAGCGGCACCAAGCAGCTCGCCAGCGAGAAGGCCGCCACGGTCCAGGACCCGGCGATCCCCGAGGGCACCGAGATGGTCAAGGTGACCGTCCGCGAAGCGCTGCGCGACGCAATGGCCGAGGAAATGCGCAAGGATCCGCGCGTTTTCGTGATGGGCGAGGAAGTCGCCGAATATCAGGGCGCCTACAAGGTGACCCAAGGCCTGCTCGAGGAGTTCGGGCCGAAGCGCGTGATCGACACGCCGATCACCGAGTACGGCTTTGCCGGTCTCGGCGCGGGTGCTGCGATGGGCGGCCTCAAGCCGATCATCGAGTTCATGACCTTCAACTTCGCGATGCAGGCGATCGACCACATCGTGAACTCGGCGGCCAAGACCAACTACATGTCCGGCGGCCAGATGCGCTGCCCGATCGTGTTCCGTGGTCCGAACGGCGCGGCGAGCCGTGTCGGTGCGCAGCACTCGCAGAACTATGGCCCGTGGTACGCGAGCGTCCCCGGCCTGATCGTGATCGCGCCCTATGACGCGCAGGACGCCAAGGGCCTGCTCAAGGCGGCGATCCGCTCGGAAGACCCGGTCGTGTTCCTCGAGAACGAGCTGATGTACGGCCGTCACTTCGAGATCCCGCAGCTCGACGATTATGTCCTGCCGATCGGCAAGGCGCGCATCGTCCGCTCGGGCAAGGACGTGACGATCGTCAGCTACTCGATCGGCGTGGGCGTTGCGCTCGAAGCCGCCGACAAGCTGGCAGGCGAGGGCATCGACGCCGAAGTGGTCGACCTGCGCACGCTGCGCCCGCTGGACACCGCCACGGTGCTCGAGAGCCTGAAGAAGACCAACCGCCTGGTGGTGGTCGAGGAAGGCTGGCCGGTCTGCTCGATCGCGTCGGAAATCGCTGCGGTTGTGATGGAGCAGGGCTTCGACGATCTCGACGCGCCGGTGCTGCGCGTGACCAACGAGGATGTGCCGCTGCCGTACGCGGCGAACCTCGAGAAGCTGGCGCTGATCACCGCCGACAAGGTTGTCGCGGCAGTGAAGAAGGTCACCTACAAGGCCTGATCGGCTTCATAGCGAACACGGAAAAGGCCGGGGGAGACCCCGGCCTTTTCTTTTGCCCGCAAGGCCGAGGGAGAACGACCGGCGGGCGCGAAGCGATGACGATCAGGTTTCGAGATAGGCCTGGCCGGCGGAGCACATGGACGGGCTGACGCCGTTGACCTTGTAGATGCCGCGCGGATGCGTCGCGGCGTTGCCCAGGCTGCTGTCGTCGGTAGTGTCGCGGCGGTCGCGTACCATCATCGAGGCGATCTCGTTCAATTCGCTGGTCGGCGAGAGCGAGGTCTTGATCAGCGGCGTGTACTGGAAGCGTACCTCGACGAACATGGTCACGCCATTGTCCGGCGCGGCGACCTGGCGGGTCGAAGGGCCCACGCCGGCAAGGTTCTTGTCGCCCTGGGCGCCATAGGTCGAGCTCAGGCTGGTCTTGTCGCCCTGGCAGCGCTGCCAGCGGATGCGCGACTTGCCGGAGTTGGTGGGATCGGGCTCGATGCTCGAAATGGTCACCCGGCCATTGGCGAGCAGCTTGAGCTCGCCCGACTGCAGGTCCGCACCGGTGAGCAGGTCGTTGATGTCCGCCTCGCTGATCGTCTTCGCCTGGAGCTGCGTACCCGAGCCGATGCGCGCGGCATTATCCGCCAGGTGGAGCGCGATCTGGCTCACCCGCATCTTGGTGATGATATAGTTGGTCAACTCGGCCCCGGTGAGGCTGAGCGTCAGCACGATCGGCAGCGAGAAGGCGAATTCGAGCAGCGCGACGCCGCTCCTGTCGTCCCGCAGGCGCCGGATCAGGGGCAGGCGGCTCATGGGCAGTTCCTCACGGTGGGAGCGCCCTGGTCGCCATAGGGCTGGTTGCGCAGCACGGTGGAGGCCGCGACCGTGGTCTGGTTCGAGCCGCCGATGATCCGGTAGATCGGGAAGAAGCGCGGATAGCTGACCGAAACGGTGTAGACCACGGCGTCCTTGGCACCGCCGGCGCCGCTGTTGCCGCCGCTCGCGTCCCATTTGTTGTTGCCGTTATTGTCCTCGTACAGCTCGCCCGGCGTGCCGCCGGACGGACCGTCGCAGGTGCCGTTGCCGTTGGTATCGGTGAACGGCTCGAACTTCGCCGCCGCGGCATTGCTGAAGGTGCGATACCATTTGCGGGTGATCGTGACCGTGCCGTTATTGGCGAGCGCCTTGGCCTGGCCGGTGACCTTGGCATCGAGCGTCGCCTGGGTATTGACGTCGAGGCCGCTTTCCAGCGTGGAATCGCGCGCGACCTTCTGGACCACGCCCTGCAGCGCCGCGCGCATGTAGAGCGTATGGGCCACGTCGAAGGCACCGAGCAGCAGGATGCCCATGACCGGGGCGATCATCGCGAACTCGACGATCGTCGCGCCGCGCTGGTCCTGCGCAAGGCGGGGAAGGGGGCGCCGGATCATTTGGTAAGCCTCAGCTGCGAGATCTGGTCCGCGATCGAGCGGAACTTGTCCTGCAGGTCCTTGGAGCTGGTCGCCTTGAAATAGCGGCCGGTGGTCGCGCAGTTGGTGAGGCGCGTCTCGGTGGACGCGGCCAGGTTGCCGAAGGCGATCACCCACAGCGTGATCTTGCTGTTCTTCACCGCTTCGCAGAGCGCGGTGTAGCGCGCATTGACCTGGGTGGTGAGCGTGCCGGTGTCGGTACAACCGTCGGTCGGCGCGGTCGATGCATCGGTGGTGCGCCGGTCGAACCACGACACGCCATAGGCCGTATAGTTGTCGGTGCCGGTGCAGGTGTCACCGTCGGTCATGAAAATCAGGTGGCGTTCGATCTCGCCGCCCTGCGGGGTATAGGCGTTCTCCGACTTGAAGATGCCGGTGGGCGATAGCAGCCGCGCGCCCCAGAGCAGGCCGATGTCGTGATAGGTGTTACCCTCCGGCGTGAGGCTGTCGACATAGTCGTCGAAATCGCTCGCGGTCCATGCCTGGAGCTTCTTCGCCACTGTCGGGCAGGCATAATAGGAGGTGTTGGTGTAGACTGCGTCGGTGTTGTTCACCGCCGCCAGATCATAGCTGCCGCCGTTCCGCGCGCCGGTCTTGCGGGTGTAGATCATGTCGGGAAGCGCCGGCCCCCAGCGCGTGGCATCGGAACTCGGCACCGAGTCGATATCGAGATCCTTGGCGCCGCTCGGGATCGGCTGGTAGGTCGCCTGGCGCACGGTGGTGCGCTCTTCGATGCAGCCGTCCCAGTTGATCGTCTTCTGCGCGCCGCCCGCGCCGATCGGCAGGGTGAAGCTGGTATTCCAGTTCGTGCCGTTCTTCAGGCCCGAGATCGTCTGGCTGAGCGCGCCATAGTTCCACTTCGCGGCGGTGCCCGACCAGTTGCGATAGCGATAGGTGCAGTTGCCCCACCAATCGCGGCTGTCGATCGTGTACTGGCGCGATTCGGTGTCTTCGGGGATGTTGCCGCACGAGCCGGACTGCTGGTTGGTCCAGTTGCCCCAGCTGCCCGAGGGCGTGTTGGCGAGCTTGCGGGTCTGGTAGGTCCAGCTGTCCGGCATCCACTCGGTCTTGAGCAGGCGGCCGACATTGACGTTGGTGGCATAGGGGACGAAGCCGAAGCGGATCTGCACCTGATTGCCGGTGCCGCCGCTCGGCGCGCCGCCTTCGCAGGTCGCATCGGTATCGAGCCGGGCGACGATCTCGTAGAAGCATTTCACGGCGGTCTTCAGGCCGGTGATCTTCTTGGTGCCCTTGCCGTCGTCCTGGTCCATCGAGCCCGTGGTATCGAGCACGAACATCACATCGGTGTTGGGCAGGCGCATTTCGGCGTCGCAGGTGACGCTGAGCGTTTCGGTGGTCTTGCCGAAGATGCGCATCAGCGTCATCGGCAGCACGGCCGACGCGGCGCCGCTCACCTTGCCGGCATTCTCGCTGAACGTCTTGGTGACGGTGCCCGCGCCGTACGCGTCCTTGTTGTAGTTCGCGTCGAAATAGTTCTTCGCGGTCACTTCGGGGAAGTTGGCGGTGCCGTTGACCGTCTGGGCCCAGGTGCCGCCGCCCATGGTCTTGCGGCCCGCGAGCGCGCCGGCGTCGCATGCATGTTGCAGACGCGTCTTGACGATGTACATGCGGCTGATGTCGATGCCGCCGCCCACCATGCCCGCCAGCGGGATCAGCGCGATTGCCATGATGGCGAGCGTGTTCGCACGCGTATCGCGTGCCAGCGCGCCCAGAAAAGCGCGTATGGAACCACCCGCATTCGGCCGGCCGTCACTCATTTTTGGGCCCCTCATCCCCCGACAACGAGACTGCATGGCTCAGTTGTCGCTAAATACGTATAAATCCGGAAGGTTAATGCCGGCCTTAAGACCGTTGGGACTCGCGGCATGAACGGGATCGTGGAGCAGCCGGAACGAGATCTGGCACTGAGCTATGCGCCGGTGACCGGCAGGCCCGGGCTGGTGGCCCTGCTGGCGCTGGACGACGCGCTCGCGCAGCTGCTGCGGACCACCCGCGAGCCGGCGGTGGGCCAGATGCGGCTGGCCTGGTGGCGCGAGGCGCTGGAAAAGCTCGACCGCGCGCCGGCGCCCGCCGAGCCGGTGCTGCGTGCGATCGAGGCCGAGGTGCTGCCGCGCGGCGTCAGCGGCGCGTCGCTTGTGCCGATCGTCCATGGCTGGGAAGTGCTGATCGAAGAGGAAGTGCTCGACGCCGATGCGATCCGGCGCTTCGGCGAGGGACGCGGGCATCTGTTCGTGGCCGCAGGCGCGCTGCTGGGCGCGACGGGCGATCCGCTGGTGGAGGCGGGGCAGGGCTGGGCGATCGCCGACCTGGCGCGCAACCTGGATGCCGAGGAGGAGCGGGCGATCGCCCGGGATCTCGCGGTTCCGCTGCTGGATAGGGCCGCCGGCACGCGCTGGAGCCGGGCCGGGCGCGCACTCGGTGCGATGGCGCATCTGGCGCGGATGGACCTGGCCGAGGCCCCCAGAGCGGCAGGCGCGCCGGGGCGGGTCGGCCGGTTGCTCTGGCACCGGCTGACTGGACGCTGACCCCGATGCCGCGTTAGCCTCCCTCTTCTCAGAGGGGAGAGCGGAAATGTGGCGCTATCTGGTGGGCGCGGGCGGTGCGCTGCTGCTGGTCGTGGCGGGTCTTTTCCTGTTTCGTGGATCCGCCAGCACCGGAAACAGCCTGCCAAAGGCGCCTGTGGCGGCAATCGCGTCCGAAACGGAGCAGGATGTTCCCGGCGAGCCGCCGAGCGCTGCCGCGAAGACGCGCGAGCAGAAACGGTTCGACCGGATCGACAAGGACAAGAATGACGGGATCAGCAAGGACGAGTTCTTCGCCCTGCGCCGCAAGCTGTTCGCCCGGCTCGATACCGACCATGACGGCAAGCTGAGCTTCGAGGAATGGTCGGTAAAGGCGGTGGAGCGCTTTGCCGGGGCCGACAAGGACAAGTCCGGCGTGCTGACCCGCGCCGAATTCGCGACCACCGCGGTGAAGCGCAAGCCCAAGCCGCGCTGCGTCTGCGCCCCTGGCACGGGGGCCAAGGCGCAGAC
>JAEXLC010000093.1 GCA_023445495.1 Pseudomonadota bacterium
CCCCTCCCGCAAGCGGAAGGGGAGAAGAAGGATCAGGCCGCGCGCACCTCGAAGCCGCGGAGCCAGGCGCGGGCGGCCTTCTGCGCTTCGATGATCTCGCGGGCCGTCATGTCCTCGGCGATTTCGGCGCGGCATTCCTGCGCACGGCTGTCGCCCGAGACGGCTGCGATATTGAACCACTTATGGGCCTCGATCAGATCGACGCCGATGCCGTCGGCACCGCTCGAATAGACCATACCCAGATCATAACACGCGTTGGCGTCGCCGCGGGCCGCGTCGCGCAGCCGGCTCTCGACGAGGAAACGCGCACTTCTCAGGCTGCTGCCCATGTCGCTTTACCCCTGTTAACCACACCCTTTCGTGGTGGCTTGGGGTTTGGCACTTGAATCCGAAACAAATGGTTAACGGCGTTAACTGTATTTGTTCAGGTCCGTATTATTCAGGTAGCGCGATATTATCGATGAGCCGGGTGCTGCCGATCCGCGCCGCGGCGAGCAGGCGAAGCGGCCGGCCCGCCTCATGGACGGTGACCGCCTCCAGCGTGCCCGCATCGGCCAGCGCAACATAGTCGACGTCGAAGCCGGCAGCGGCGAGCGTGTCGCGTGCCTGGGCGAGCGCCGCCTCGACATCGCCGCCATCGACGATCGCCTTCGCAGCGGCGCCGAGCGCGCGCGGCAGGGCAACCGCCCGGGCGCGATCCTCCGGCATCAGGAAGGCGTTGCGCGACGAGAGCGCCAGGCCATCATCGTCCCGCTGGGTGACGACCGACTGGATCTCGATGGGCAGGTTGAGGTCGGCGGTCATGCGGCGGATCACCGCGAGCTGCTGCCAGTCCTTCTCGCCGAACAGCGCGACATCGGGCTGGACCTGGTTGAACAGCTTCGAGACCACCGTCGCCACGCCGTCGAAATGGCCCGGGCGGTGCGCGCCTTCCAGCACTTCGCTGACGCCCGAGACCGAGACATTGGTGGCGAAGCCCTCGGGATAGACGACCTCGACCGGCGGCATCCACAGCACGTCCACGCCGGCATTGGTGAGCATGCGCGAGTCCGCGGCTTCCTTGCGCGGGTATTTCGCCAGGTCCTCGTTCGGGCCGAACTGCTTCGGATTGACGAAGATCGAGACGATCACGCGGTTCGCGGCGCGCTTGGCCGCTTCGACCAGCGCCATATGCCCGTCATGCAGCGCGCCCATGGTGGGCACGAGGGCGATGCGCTCGCCGGCCTGGCGATAGGCGGCAACCGCTTCGCGAAGGGCTTCGAGCTGACGGACTGTTTGCACGCGTTAACACTTTCGATAAGACGGAAGCGCGGCCTTCTATGGGGGGCAGGCCGATCGATCAATACAAGGATGTTGAGACGTTGAGCGAAGGGTCGAAGCGGCTGCACGTTCTGGTGTTCGCGAACGAGAAGGGCGGCACCGGAAAGTCCACCACGGCGGTGCACACCGCAATCGCGCTTGCGTCCAAGGGCGCGCGCGTCGCCTGTTTCGATCTGGACCACCGCCAGCGGACGATGGGCCGCTATCTCGACAATCGCGGGGCCACCGCCAAGCGGATGGGCAAGCCGCTGCCGATGCCGGTCTACGACACGCATGACGGCGAGAGCATGGCCTATTTCTCCGAGGCGCTCGACAAGCTGGGCGAGAATGCCGACTTCCTGGTGATCGACACGCCGGGCCGCGACGACAAGTTCGCGCGCATCGCGGTGACCAATGCCGATACGCTGGTGACGCCGATGAACGACAGCTTCGTCGATTTCGACCTGATCGGCCAGGTCGATCCGGACACGTTCAAGGTCGTCCGCCCCAGCTTCTATTCCGAGCTGATCTGGGAATCGCGCAAGCGCCGCGCCAAGGCGGACGGCGAGACGATCGACTGGGTCGTCCTGCGCAACCGCATGCAGCATATCGAGGCGCGCAACATGAAGCGCGTGTCCGAGGCGATCGACCAGCTTTCCAAGCGCGTCGGCTTCCGGGTGATCTCGGGCCTGTCCGAGCGGGTGATCTATCGTGAGCTGTTCCCCCAGGGGCTGACCATGCTCGACAGCCGCGACTTCGGCGAGATGGGCCTGGCGCATGTCGCCGCGCGGCAGGAGCTGCGCGAGATGATGGCCGGCCTGGCGCTGCCCGAAGTCACCATGCCGCTGTTCGCCTGATGCTGTTCAAGCTCATCATCGCGGCCGGCGTGCTCTACGCGCTCTATCTGCTCGTGCTGAAGCCGCGCTCGGCGCCGCGCATGCCCGAGGACGAGGCGCGGGCGATCCTGGGCGTGGGCACCGATGCCGACGAGGAAGCGATCCGATCGGCCCATCGCCGGCTGGTCAGCGCGGTCCATCCCGACAAGGGCGGATCGGCCGAGCTGACCCGGCGGATCAACTCGGCCCGCGATACCCTGTTGCGGCGCCAGGGCTAGCTTTCGCCGGGACGAAGGCTTTGGAAGTCCACTTGTTGCACTGCCGCATTGAACTTTCCCGCGTCCTCGCGGATTAGGCGGGCAGCATTTCCCCGGGAGGCATCATGACGCACATCTTCAATCCCACTTCGCTGCGCGAGTACGACATTCGCGGGATCGTGGGAGAGAGCCTTGGTCCCGACGACGCACGCGCGATCGGCCGCGGCTTCGCGACGCTGCTGCGCCGCGCCGGCGGCACCCGCGTCGCGGTGGGCCGCGACGGCCGGCTTTCCTCGCCCGAGCTCGAAGCGGCGCTGATCGAGGGCCTGACCGCCTCGGGCTGCTCGGTGGTGCGCACCGGCATGGGGCCGACGCCGATGCTATATTATGCCGAGGCCACGCTGGAAGTGGATGGCGGCATCCAGATAACCGGCAGCCACAATCCCGGCCATTACAATGGCTTCAAGATGGTGTTTCAGCATTCGAGCTTCTTCGGCGAGAAGATCCAGCTGCTCGGCAAGATGGCGGCGGAAGGCGATTGGGACGAAGGCGACGGCACCGAGACGGTGACCGATGCCGATGTCGAGGACCTCTATGTCAGCCGGCTGATCGCAGGCTATGCCGGCGGCGCCTATCGCGTCGGATGGGATACGGGCAATGGCGCCGCCGGCCCGGTGATCGAGAAACTGGTGAAGCTGCTGCCCGGTGAGCACCACACGTTGTTCACCGATGTGGATGGTCACTTCCCCAATCATCATCCCGATCCCACCGAGGAAAAGAACCTCGCCGATCTGAAGAAGCTCGTCGCCGAGAAGCAGCTCGATTTCGGACTGGCTTTCGACGGTGACGGCGACCGGCTGGGCGCGATCGACGGGCAAGGCCGCGTGATCTGGGGCGATCAGCTTCTGTCCATTCTGGCTGAACCTGTGCTCCGCGTGGAGCCGGGGGCGACGATCATCGCCGATGTGAAGGCCAGCCAGATGCTGTTCGACCGAGTCGCGGAGCTCGGCGGCAAGCCGCTGATGTGGAAGACCGGCCACAGCCTGGTGAAGACCAAGATGAAGGAAACCCATGCGCCGCTCGCCGGCGAGATGAGCGGCCACATCTTCTTCGCCCAGGACTATTACGGCTTCGACGACGCCCAGTACGCGGCGATCCGGCTGATCCAGGCGGTGCATGTGATCGGCAAGTCGCTGACCCAGCTCAAGGACGAGATGCCCAAGCTGGTCAACACCCCCGAAATGCGCTTCCAGGTCGATGAGAGCCGCAAGTTCGCGGTGGTGGACGAAGTGCTCGACCGGCTCGAGGCCGAAGGTGCCGACGTCAACCGCACCGACGGCGCCCGCGTCAACACCGCCGATGGCTGGTGGCTGCTGCGCGCCTCGAACACCCAGGACGTGCTGGTCGCGCGTGCCGAGGCCAAGGACCAGGCCGGGCTCGACCGCCTGCTCGCCCAGATCGACGACCAGCTCGGCAAGAGCGGCGTCGTGCGCGGGGAGAGCGTGGGGCATTGAGCGAGCGGAAGGGCGCCGCCTAATCGGGCGGTGCCCTCGGCCACTGCGCTACTTACTCATCAATGTTTCGGGCGAGACATCCCAGCGGCCATAAAGGGCGGCGCAATGCGCATTTCGTGTCCAGTTCTCCGTCTGGACCCGCATCCGACCGCTGGACAGCCATTTCAGGAAAATGACGCTGATCTCATCGTCCCTCGCGTGACAATTTCTATCACCCAACTGCTTGCGCGCGAGTTGCTTGATAAAGCGGGCATCGCCCCTGCCCCTCCGGCCGAATTGCACGATCTCCATATCGCGCACCTGCCCTGAGCCGTTCCCGTAGTTCAGCAGAACAAGGGACTCATCCGGACTGGCGACGATGGTGGCTGGAGCGCGCGCAGCAAGGACCTGGCGTTCGCCTCCCTTGATCACGACGATGCGGTCTCGCCCGTCATAAGTGGCGGTTATCCTCGCGGAAAGGCGCAACCCTGGCGCAGGGCGCCCGTCCGTCAGATCAATAGAGCGATCGGACATAGGGGCTGCGGCAACCAGCATCGCAAGGCCTGCCATAAATCGCATCATGCCCGCCTTCCTCTCGCGGCTCTACGCGTGTTCGCTGCATGCAGGATCGCGCTTCCGAATGACAATGGCAATGCTGGACGTCGGATAGCTTCCCTTCTTTTGACTCGCATTTCTCTGCCCCAGCCCCCACATGCGCCCTCATGGCGTCATCCTACCCGCCCATCATCCGCGTCATCGATCTCGAGACCACCGGCGACAAGCCGCCCGCGCATGCCGTGATCGAGATCGGCTGGCAGGACGTCGCGCAGGGCAAGGACGGGCGCTGGGAGCTGTACGGCGAGGGCGGCAACCGGATGGTCAATCCGGGCCGGCCGATCCCGCCGCTGACCATGGCGATCCACCATATCCGCGACGAGGACGTCGCCGACGCGCCCTGGTGGCACGACGTCGCCCGGCCGATCCTCGATCCCTGGCCGCGCCGCCTCGCCCTTGCGGCACATCGCGCGACGTTCGAGGAGCAGTTCTGCACGCCCGCGCTCACCCGCGGCGCCGACTGGATCTGCACCTGGAAGTGCGCGATGCGGCTCTGGCCGGACAGTGGCGGCTTTTCGAACCAGTTCCTGCGCTACTGGCGTAACCCGGAAGGACTGGTGCACGAGCGCGGCCTGCCCGCCCACCGCGCCTTTCCCGATGCCTATGTGACCGCGCACCATCTGCGCGACATGCTCAACCAGACGAGCGTCGAGCAGTTGATCGAATGGTCGAAGGCCCCGGGGCTGCTGCCGCGCGTGCGCTACGGCCCCGATCGCGGCAAGGAATGGACCGAGATCGACGACGACTCGCTCGCCACCTTCCTCACCGATCGCGACGAGGACATCCGCTTCACCGCGCAGACCGAGCTGGCACGACGCCATAGCGGCGGACAGATCCGCCAGTCGCTGCCGGCACAGGATACCTTGTTCTAACGACTTCGCGAGCCGCGCCGCCCCTTACTTACCCC
>JAEXLC010000121.1 GCA_023445495.1 Pseudomonadota bacterium
CCGGCCGCCGAGACGCCGACAGCCCCGCCGTCGCCGCCGGTGCAGACCGCGCCCGAGCCGCTGCCGCCCCAGGTCGAGCCCGCGCCCGCGCCTGAAGCTGCCGCGCCGGTGACTGCGGACACCGCCACCACGACGGAGCAGACCAGCAGCACCAGCATCGCCTGGCCGTGGCTGCTCGGCGGCATCGCGCTGCTGGTCGCCGGCCTCGCCGTGTTCCTGCTCGCCCGTCGCCGCCGCAATGACGAAGCGGTAACCACCGATCCGGTCTATGTCGAGCCCGCCTATGTGGCGCCCGTCGCCGCTGCGCCGATCGTGACGCGGGAGCCTGTCGTCGAGCCGGTTGCCGCGCCCGACGCCGCCGTGATCGTGCCGCCCGCCGACGAACGCATCGATCCGCGCGTCGTCCCGCCTGCGATCGAGCCGGTCGCGACCGAGCAGGAGGCCGAACTGGCCGATGCCAGCAAGGACGACCTTGCCGGAGTCGCCGATGCGACCGCCCCGGTCGCGCATCGTCCCTGGATCGAGCTCGGCCTGCGCCCGGTGAGCGCCGGCACCACCGAGGAGGAGGCGATGGTCGATTTCGAGCTGACCGTCGGCAATTCGGGCGACACCGAGGCGCGCAACGTTCGCATCTCGAGCTTCATGCTCGCCGATGAGGGCACGAGCAGCGACATGGAGCGCATGCTCACCGAGCGCCGCGCCGACACCATCGTCCCGCCGGTCTCGATCGAGCCGGGCGACGGCACGCGCGTCGATGCCCATCTCGCAGTGCCCAAGGGCGACCTCGGCCGCGTGTTCAACCCCGTCGTCGTCGCCGAGGCCCGCTACACCCTGCCGGACGGCAGCGAGGCGCGCACCGCCGCGGCGTTCCGCATCGGTCGCCCGGCCTATGAAGGCGGCATCGGGGCGATCGGCGCGTCGCGCCCGCACGTGACCGACGACCTCGCCGCCGAGCTGTACGGCCAGCCCGAGCACGCCTGATCCCTGACATATCGGGGACACAGGAGCCCGCTTCTTCCGAAAGGGAGGAGCGGGCTCTTTCCTTGCGGAGGGATTTGGGCCTACGAGAAGCCATTCCTCAGGGAGATAACATCACATGACCAAGAAGTCGTTGCTCGCACTGGCCGCGGGGACCGCGATCCTCACCGCTACGGCCGTCCAGGCCCAGGAAAGCCCCGCGCCGGCCCAGGCGCCCGCCGCGTTCAACGACATTCCGCCCAACTTCAATCCGCCCGCGCTGCCGGCCGATTACATCAAGCGCGAAGTGATGATCCCGATGCGCGACGGGGTGAAGCTCTACACGGTGATGATTATCCCGAAGGGCGCGAAGAACGCCCCGATCCTGTTCACTCGTACGCCCTACAACGCCGCTGGTCGCGTCGTCCGCACCGAGAGCGGCAAGATGATCAATACCCTGCCCGAAGGCGACGAGGTGTTCGTCAAGGCGGGCTATATCCGCGTGTTCCAGGACATTCGCGGCAAGTACAAGTCGGAAGGCGACTACGTCATCACCCGCCCGCCGGTCGGCCCGCTCAACCCGACCAAGGTCGATCACATCACCGATGCCTATGATTCGATCGACTGGATGGTGAAGAACGTCCCCGAGACCAACGGCAAGGTCGGTATGCTGGGTTCGTCGTACGAGGGCTTCACCGTGGTGATGGCGCTGATGGGCCCGCACCCGGCGCTCAAGGTCGCCGCGCCCGAAAGCCCGATGATCGACGGCTGGATGGGCGACGACTGGTTCCACCACGGCGCCTTCCGCCTCGCGAACATCGGCTGGATCGGCGCGCAGACCGGCTACAAGGGCGCCGGCAAGGCCCCGCCGCGCCCGGACTGGGACGATTACGAGACCTTCCGCAAGGTCGGCTCGGCCGGGGACTGGGCGAAGAAGTTCGGCTATGACCAGCTGCCCGCCTGGAACAAGATGAGCCAGCACGTCTCCTATGACGCCTTCTGGCAGGGCCAGGCGCTCGACAAGCTGCTCGCTGCGAACCCCTCGAACGTCCCGACGCTCTGGGAGCAGGGCATCTGGGATCACGAGGACATGTACGGCGCGATCCACGCCTGGGAGGAGCTGCAGAAGACTCCGCAGGCCAGCAAGAACTTCCTGCTGATGGGGCCGTGGCGCCATTCGGGCTTCAACTATAACGGCTCGACCCTCGGCCAGCTCAACTTCGAGGGCGACACCGCGCTCCAGGCCCGCCGCGACATCCTGCTGCCCTTCTTCAACGCGTACCTCAAGGACGGCGCGCCGCCCTTCACCCCGGCCAAGGCAAGCTTCTACAACACCGGCGAGAACCGCTGGGAGTTCCTCAACAAGTGGCCGCTCGCCTGCGAGGCGAATTGCGACGCCAAGCTGACCCCGATCTACCTCAAGCCCGCCGAGGGCCTGGGCTTCGACAAGCCCGGCGCCGGCTCGGACTCCTATGTCGCCGATCCCGCCAAGCCGGTGCCGCATCTGCCGCGCCCGGTGAACTTCCAGGACGGCCGCTGGTCGACCTATCTCGTCACCGACCAGCGCTTCGTCGATGGCCGGCCGGACGTGATGACCTATGTCACCGACGTGCTGACCGCGCCGGTCCGCGTTTCGGGCGCACCGCTGGCGGACATCTTCGCCAAGACCACGGGCACCGATGGCGACTTCGTGGTCAAGGTGATCGACGTCTATCCGGACGATTACGTCACCAAGAAGGAGATGGGCGGGTTCCAGCTGCCGATCAGCATGGACATCTTCCGCGGCCGCTATCGCAACTCGTTCGAGCACCCGACCGCGATCCCGGCGAACAAGGTGCAGGAATACAAGTTCCGTCTGCCGACGGTGAACCATGTCTTCCAGCCGGGCCACCGGATCATGGTGCAGGTCCAGTCGAGCCTGTTCCCGGTCTATGACCGCAACCCGCAGAAGTTCGTGCCGAACATCTTCTTCGCCAAGCCGGAAGACTATCAGAAGGCAACCGTGACGCTGATGTATGGCGGCGCGAATTCGAGCAGCGTGCTGCTGCCGGTGGTGCCGCTCGACCAGTCGGCGAACGCGCAGAAGTAGGCCTGTCGTTCCGGGGCATCGTGCGGCTGCAGCGCGCTCCGGATCATCCGTCCGGGACGAAGTTCGGCGCGTGTGCCGCGCCTTGAGGGTATGCGTAATGCGTAAGGGATTGCTGATTGCGCTGGCCTGTTGCCTCGGCAGCATGCCGGCGTTTGCCGCGGAGTCGAACGACAAGCCGATCGAGACGCTCACCCGCAACGGCCAATGGGTGGCGGACTACAGCCGGGACGCTTGCAACCTCATCGCGAAGATGGGGGAGGGCAAGGACAGCGTCATCGTCCGCTTCACCCGCTACGAGCCCGGCGATACCTTCGATCTCTCGGTCTATGGGGACCGCTTCCGGACCGACGCGGCGCAGGTCGGCGGGAACGCGGATTTCGGGCTGCGGGAAAAGCCTGTCCCGCTTGACGGCATGGCCGGCAGCACCGGCGATCTGCGCGCCATTTTCTTCAACGCGCTTCGCCTCGACGGTTGGAGCAGCAAGAACAAGCTCGACGTCGTGCCCGTGGTCACCCCCGCCGAGGAAGCGCGCGTCACCGGCGTGACGCTCCGCATCGACGGGGAGCATCCGCTCCGGCTCGAATTCGGGTCGCTGGCCAAGCCGATGGCCGAGATGCGCAAGTGCATGGACATGCTGGTGACCAGCTGGGGCTATGACGCCGCCCAGCAAGCGGCGGGGCTGCGGCCGGTCTCGGCGATCACCTCGCCGGCAAGCTGGCTGAACGCGAACGACTATCCCCAGGGTGCGCTGTCCGGCGGGCATAACGGGCTGGTGCAGATCCGGCTCGATGTCGATGCGCAGGGCAAGGTGGCGGGCTGCTTCGTCCTGTCGCGCACCAGCCCCGACGAATTCGCCGACATCACCTGCCGCAGCGTCGCCAGGCGCGCCCGGCTCCAGCCGGCCCTCGACGCGGCGGGCAAGCCGATGCGATCCTTCTGGGTGGTGAAGGTGCATTGGCTGGCGGGGTGATCGGAGGGCTGGGTGTTAGTATCGACATTCAAATTCCCCTCCCTGCAAGGGAGGGGTTAGGGGTGGGTTAGAAAAGGCCGGGCTCGATGCCCGGCCTTTTCTTTTCTACGCCGCATTTCGCTGAGCGAGCTACGCTCGCAACCCACCCCCAGCCCCTCCCTTGGCAGGGAGGGGAGCAGAAGAAGCGAAAGCCTGAACCTCCCGCACCCCTAAACCTCTTCCCATCGCGGTGTGCCGATGGAATAAATCACCTTCGACTCATCCTTCGGAGGAACTGATGCGTAAATGGAGCCTCGCGCTCGCCCTGGCCGCGACGGCGCTTCCCGCGCTCGCGCATGCCCAGGCAGGCGCGCCCGCCGCGGCGAGCAAGCTGCATGTCGACACGCAATATTTCACGCTGTCCAACGGACTGCGCGTCGTCCTGACCAGGGATACGATCGCGCCGACGGTGACGGTCGGCGTCTATTACGGCATCGGTTTCCGCGTCGAGCCCCGCGACCGCACCGGCTTCGCCCATCTGTTCGAGCATCTGATGTTCCAGGGATCGAAGCATGCCCCCAAGGGCGTGTTCGACACCACGATCACCAATTCGGGCGGGGTCAACAACGGCTCCACCCGGTTCGACTTCACCAACTATTACGAGATCGTCCCCTCGGGCGCGCTCGAGCGGATGCTGTGGCTCGAGGCGGACCGGATGGAGAATCCGGTGATCGACGATGTCGTGCTCAAGAACCAGCAGGGCGTGGTCGGCAATGAGGTGAAGGTCAACGTCCTCAACCAGCCCTACAGCACCTGGCCGTGGATCGACCTGCCGATGCTCGCCAATACCAACTGGTACAACAGCCATAATTTCTACGGCGACCTGAAGGAGATCGAAGCGGCGACGGTGCCCGACGCCCAGGCCTTTTCCAAGGAGTTCTATCGGCCGAACAACGCGGTGCTCGTGATCGCGGGCGACATCGACTACGCCGCCACCCGGGCGATGGTGGAGAAGTATTTCGCTCCGATCCCCTCGGCCGCGCCGGTCAAGCAGCCGGACATTTCCGAGCCCCGCCAGACCGCCGAGAAGTTCAAGAGCCGCGTCGATGCGCTGGCCCCCAAGCCGGGCTATGCGGCGGGCTATCACGTGCCCGATCGTGGCACGCCCGAATGGTATGCGATGGGGCTGATCGACCAGATCCTGCTCCAGGGCGATGACAGCCGGCTGTTCAAGAAGCTGGTCTCCGACACCGGCATCGCCGGCGAGCTGTCGGGCGGGATCAATGGCGATCTCGGCAACATGTTCAACTATCGCGGGCCGATGCTGTGGAGCTTCAGCTTCACCCACGACACGACCCATACGACCGCGCAGATCACCAAAGCGGTGGACGAGGTGATCGAGGAGCTTCGCACGAAGCCGGTCAGCGCGGCCGAGCTGCAGCGCGCCCGCACCAAGATGCGCTCGGACCTGTACGGCACGATCGACGGCGGCGGCCGGGTCGGTCTGGTCGACCTGCTCGCCGTCTATGCGCTGTTCGACAATGATCCGACGGCCGTGAACCGGATCGAGCAGGGCTTCGCCAAGGTGACGCCCGAGCTGATCCAGAAGACCGCCCAGGAATATCTCCGCAAGACCAATCGCTCGATCTATGTCGTCGAGCCGGGCGCCCAGCCCAAGGGAGGCAAGTGATGAAGCGCGCGCTCCTCGCATTCACGGCGCTGGTCGCCGTCACCACCCCGGCGCTGGCGCAGGACAGGTTCCCGCCCGCGCCGCCGATCGCCGATCCCAAGCCGTTCACGCTGCCGGCGACCGAGACCTATACGCTGCCCAACGGCCTGCAGGTCACGCTGATTCCCTATGGCATCGCGCCCAAGACGGTCGTGTCGCTGCGCGTGCGCGCCGGCGCGGTCAATGAAGGCGATGCGGTGTGGCTCTCCGAAGTCACCGGCGCGCTGATGAAGGAAGGCGCTGCCGGCAAGACCGCGTCCGATCTCGCCGCGGCGACGGCGGGGATGGGCGGCCAGCTCGATGTCAGCGCCGGCATGCAGTCGACCACGGTGAGCACCAGTGTGCTTTCCGAATATGCGTCCGATGCGATCCAGTTGCTCAGCGACGTCGCGATCCGCCCGACGCTGCCGGCGAGCGAGCTCGCCCGGGTGAAGGCCAATCTCGGCCGCCAGCTCTCGGTCGCGCTGTCGCAGCCGGGCACGCTGGCGGACGTGGCGCTTGGCCGCACCGTTTACGGCACCAGCCATCCCTATGGCCGGATCATCCCGAGCGCCGCCCAGCTCCAGGGCTATACGATCGATCAGGTGAAGGCCTTCCATGCTGGCCAGTTCGGCGCGAAGCGCGCGCGGCTCTATGTCGCGGGCCGGTTCGACACGGCGGCGGTGAAGGCGGCGATCGAAAAGGCGTTCGCCGGCTGGCAGGCCGGGCCCGATCCGGTCGTGCTGCAGAGCCCGCACCAGCCGGGGCCGCGCATCGTGCTGGTCGACCGCCCCGGCGCGCCGCAGGCGACGCTGCGCCTCGCCTTCGACGCCAGCCGGGCAGGGACCGATGCCGACATCCCCCAGCGCGTCACCAATGCGCTGCTCGGCGGCGCGTTCAGCTCGCGGATCACCACCAACATCCGCGAGGACAAGGGCTATACCTATTCGCCCTATTCGGACGTCGAGTTCACTCCCGAACAGGCGCTCTGGGGCTTCCAGGCGGACGTGACCACCGAGCATACCGGCGACTCGCTGCACGAGGTGTTCAAGGAAATCCGCCGGATGCAGACCGAGCCGGTCCCGGCCGAGGAAGCCAAGGGCATCCGCACCTATATGGCCGGGCTGTTCGCGATCTCGAACTCGACTTCGGGTTCGGTGGTCGGCACGCTGGCGACCCGCGATATCCTCGGCCTGCCGGGCGACTGGACCGAGCGCTATGTGCCCGCGGTGCTGGCGGTGACGCCGGAGCAGATGATGGCGTCTGCCAATGCTTCCTACCCGCTCGGCAAGCTCATCCTGGTCGTGGTCGGCGACCTCAAGACCGTGGTGCCCCAGCTCAAGGTCCAGCCCGAGCTGGCGAACGTCCCGATGACCACGGTGACGGTGCCGTAACTTTCTAGATCCTCCCCCAGCTTGCTGGGGGAGGG
>JAEXLC010000127.1 GCA_023445495.1 Pseudomonadota bacterium
CCCCGGCACAAGGCCGGGGTTACGGTAGGATGCAGGCGATGTCGGCGTTTCGATCATCAATGCCGATACCGCCTAGCCCTCCAGCATCTCCATCCGCGCCGGCAGTTCGGCCATCACCGCGTCGCGGTCGGCATGGTCGGTCGAGCTCCAGCGGGCGATCTCGTCGATCGTGCGGCCGCAGCCCAGGCACCAGCCGGTGGCGCCGTCCATCGTGCAGAGGCCGATGCACGGGCTCTCGATTATCGGGACATATTCGATCATCGCGTCCAGCGCGCCAGCCAGTCGGCCATTTGCTGGGGCTGCAGGAGGCGCGCGTCGCCGAGGCCGAGAATGTCGTCGCGGTTGCGCAGGCGGCGGGTGCGCGGATCGACTACCAGGATCGCGGGAACCGCCTCGAGCGTGGTGGCGCCGAAGCGACGGGGCAGGTCGAGATTGCGGTCGAACGCGCCGATATCGACCTGGACCAGCTCGAAATGCAGCGCCACCCAGCGGCGCATCTCAGGCAGTTCGAGCATGCCGGCGAGTATCCGGCAATCGACGCACCAGTTCGCGCCGAAATCGACGAGCAGGGGCTTGCCGGACTTCTTCGCGCGGGCGAGCGCGGCGTCCACGTCCTTGCGGGCATCGCGCGACGGATCATAGGGCGCGGGCAGCGGAAGCGGCAGCTGGGCGAGCGTGCGCGCCTTGAGCCGGGGCGCCGCGACCGCCTGCGAAAGGGCAGGGCCGGGCAGCGCCAGCGCGGCAAGCGCGAGCAGCAGCCCGGCGATGCGGATCATTCGACGGCGAGCGTGTAGTTCAGGAAGTCCGGAATCGGGCCGTTCCAGCCGTCATCGGGGCCATCGTCACGGTCATCGCGACGGCGGTCGCGGCCACGATCGCGGCGCGGCTGCTCGTCGCGGCTCTCGCGGCGGAATTCCTCGCGGCGCGGCTCGTCCCGGCGGGGCTCCTCGCGACGCGCTTCCTCGCGCTTCGGCTCGGCCTTCCTGCCGCGCGCGGGCTTCTTCTCGTCCTCGGCCTTGCGGCGGCGGCCGCGCGGCGCTTCCTCGCGGACATCCTCGTCCTCGGCGGCGGGCGCCGGGTTCTTCAGGCGGACGCGCTCGATCTTGTGACCGGTGAGCTTCTCGATGTTGGCGATGTTCTCGGCATCGTCCGGTGCGACCAGCGTATAGGCGGTGCCGGTGGCGCCGCCGCGGCCGGTGCGGCCGATGCGGTGGACATAATCGTCCGGATGCCAGGGCGCGTCGAAGTTGAAGACGTGGCTGACGCCCTTGATGTCGAGACCGCGCGCCGCGACGTCCGAGGCGACGAGGATGTTCACGTCACCCTTCTTGAACCGGTCGAGCTCGGCCAGACGCTGCGGCTGCTCCATGTCGCCATGAATCTCGGCCGAGCGGAAGCGGTGGCGCTGCAGGCTCTTGTTGAGCTCGCGCACCGTGGTCTTGCGGTTGCAGAAGATGATCGCGGTCTGGACGTCGTCCGCCTCGAGCAGCTGGCGCAGCGTCTCGCGCTTCTTCATCGAGGTGGTCTCGACGATGCGCTGGGTGATGTTGGTGTTGGTGGTCGCCGGGCGGGCGACCTCGATCCGCTTGGGATCGTTCAGGAACTTGTCCGCCAGCTTCTTGATGACCGGCGGCATCGTTGCCGAGAAGAGCAGGGTCTGGCGCTGCTTGGGCAGCTTGGTGCAGATTTCCTCGATATCGGGGATGAACCCCATGTCGAGCATCCGGTCCGCCTCGTCGATCACCAGCAGGTTGCAGCCGGTGAGCAGGATCTTGCCGCGGCCGAACAGGTCCATCAGCCGGCCCGGCGTGGCGATGAGGACGTCGACGCCCTTTTCCAGCGCCTTCACCTGGTCGCCCATCTGCACGCCGCCGATCAGCAGGGCCATGGAGAGCTTGTGATGGGTGCCGTATTTCTCGAAATTCTCGGCGACCTGGGCCGCGAGCTCGCGCGTTGGCTCGAGGATGAGCGAGCGCGGCATCAGCGCGCGCGTGCGCCCCTCGCCGAGGATGTCGATCATCGGCAGCACGAATGCGGCGGTCTTGCCCGTGCCCGTCTGGGCGATGCCGATAAGGTCCTTGCCCATCAGCACGCTTGGAATGGCCTGGCGCTGGATGGGCGTGGGCTCGGTATAGCCCGCGTCGGTCACTGCGCGCAGAAGTTCGTCAGAAAGGCCGAGATCGGCAAAGCTCATGCAATTTTCCGGAAAATCGGCGTGGCTGACCCACGCGCGAAGTCTTCACGCGCTTGCGGATTTGGTGAGGAAAGTCAAGCGCTGAGGCGCTTAACGTGACAGTTCGAGCGTTCTGAACGCCTCAACATCGCACGAACGGCCCGCCCGGGTACGGATCGAATCGCGGCCGGCGCAGATCTTCTGGTCCTTGTTCGTCTTCACATAGAAGCCGTTGTAGAAGCCAAGCGCCGGGCAATCGCGGCCCAGCTTGGCGCGCAGCAGCGAGCCGTCGCGCAGCACCAGGTCGACGCTTTCCTGCGTGTTGACGCCGGCGAATCCGGCGATGTCCTGGACCTTCACGCAGTCCTTGGTCTTCTTCTCGATCACGCGCGGGGCGCGGCGCACGATGATGGTGGCGCTGCTGGTGATGGTGACCCGCGGCACCTGGATCGTCACGCGCTGCTGCTGCTCCTGCTGGAACGCCACGCGCACCGCATCCCAGTCGGGCGCGCCTGCGGGCGCCGCGGCGGGGGCGGCGACGAGAAGCAGCATGCTGGAGATGACGGAGAACGGATTCGGCATTTCGTGTTTGTTATGTACGACCCAGGTTTGAACAGTGGATGAACTGGCGGCCATCGTGCTAGCCCAAAAATGCCATGACACCCGCGCAGCAGCAGCTCGTCGATACCGTTTTGGAGCGCTTTGGCTCCAAGGCGGTCACCACGGACGCCCAGGAAATCGCTCCCTGGGAATCGGACTGGCGCGGCCGCTATCACGGTAGCGCGCCGGCTCTGCTCTCGCCGGGATCGACCGCTGAGGTAGCGGAAATCGTCCGGCTGGCGGGCGAGCTGGGCGTGAAGATCGTGCCGCAGGGCGGCAATACCGGCATGGTCGGCGGCGCCACCCCGCCCGAGGACGGTTCGGCCCTGCTGCTCTCCACTCGCCGGATGAACGCGATTCGCGCGATCGACCCGGTGGGTAATGTCGCGGTGGTCGAGGCCGGCGTGATCCTGGCCAATTTCCATGGTGCCGCGCTTGCGCAGGGGCGCCGCTTCCCGCTGACGCTGGGCGCCAAGGGCAGCGCGACGATCGGCGGGCTGGTCTCCACCAATGCCGGCGGCACCCAGGTGCTGCGCTTCGGCAATATGCGCCACCTGGTCGCCGGGCTGGAGGCGGTGCTGCCCGACGGGTCGATCTATGACGGGCTGACCCCGCTCAAGAAGGACAATCGCGGCTATGACCTCACCCAGCTGCTGATCGGCGCGGAAGGGACGATCGGCATCGTCACCGCCGCGACGCTGCAGCTTTATCCCGCGATCCTCGATCGCGCGGCGGCCTGGGTAGGCGTCGCCAGCCCGGAGGACGCGCTCAGGATGCTGCGCATGATGGAGGCGCGGACCGATACGATCGAGAGCTTCGAGATCATCCCCGGCGAGATATTGCAGCATGTCCTCGATCGCATCCCGGGCACGCGCTCGCCGCTTGCCGGTGAACATGCCTGGCATGTGCTGATCGAATCGGTAGCGACGGAGGCTGGGGCCGAAGCCCCCGCCGCGCTGCTTGGCCGGCTGCTCGAGCCGGTGTTCGAAAGCGGGCTGGCCGAGGATGCGGCGATCTCGTCGAGCGAGGCGCAGGTCGCGGCCTTCTGGCACATCCGCGATTCGATCTCGGAAGCCGAGCGCGGTCTGGGTCCGGCGATGCAGCACGATATCTCGGTGCCGGTCGACAGGATGCCGCGCTTCATGATCGCGGCGGCGGAAGCGGCGGAGCGCCGCTTTCCCGGCGTGACCGCCACGGGCTTCGGGCATCTGGGCGACGGGAATGTCCATTTCCACGTCCGCGCGCCCGCCGGCGTCGATCGCGACAGCTGGTATGCGGGCGAGGGCAAGGCCGTCAGCCGCTTCGTCTATGACATGGTCGTGGCCGAAGGCGGGTCGATCTCGGCCGAGCACGGAATCGGCCAGATGAAGCGCGATGAACTGGTGCGTTTGAGCCCGCCGCAGCGCATTGCGGCACTAAAGGCGATCAAAATGGCACTGGATCCCCGCGGAATCCTCAATCCCGGCAAGCTGGTGGCGCTTGCGCCCGAGGCTGACAACCCATAGACCTCGCACCGGGATTCCAGATACCAGCATTTTTGTTCCCAGGAGATTTAGGATGGCTTCCGCCCCGCAGCAGTCGCTGCCTCTGTTCTACAATGACCTGCAGCCGCTTTCGAGCCAGCAGCACGCCGATTTCAAGATTCGCTCGGCCGACAAGGCGCCGTTCCTTGCGAAGCAGCACGCGGTTCCCGTCACCGTCGAGGAATTCCCGCTGGTGCAGCGCTTCATGCCCATCGTCTTCTCGCAGGGCGAAGAGCCGGTGCCGCTCGCGCTGATGGGCCTGAACGAAGGCATCAACACCTTCTTCGACGAAGACGGTTCGCTCAACGAGCCGAACTTCTACGTCCCGGCCTATATCCGCCGCTATCCGTACCTGCTGGCGCGCCTGCGCCCGGACAGCGACGAGCTGTCGCTCTGCTTCGATCCGACCACGGACACCGTGGGCGCGTTCGAGGAAGGCGAGGCCCTGTTCGTCGACGGCCAGCCGAGCGAGACCACCAAGAACATCCTGCAGTTCAACGAGCAGTTCGAGCAGGCCGGTGCCCGCACGGGCCAGTTCATGAAGGAGCTCAAGGACCTCGACCTGCTGATCGACGGTGAAGTCACCATCCAGCCGGACGGCGCGGCCCAGCCCTTCGTCTATCGCGGCTTCATGATGATCGACGAGAACAAGCTCAACGAGCTGCGCGGCGACCAGCTGCGCAAGATCGTCCAGAACGGCATGCTGCCGCTCATCTACGCTCACCTGTTCTCGCTGGGCCTGATGCGCGACATCTTCGGCCGCCAGCTGCGCCAGGGCAAGATGCCCGAGCCGCAGCTCGTGCAGCCGACCGCCTGAGAGTGATCGAGCGCGGCGATCGGTACAGCCGGGGAGCAATCGCTTTCCACTGGTCGATCGCCGCGCTCATCCTCATCAACCTGATTATCGGCCTGTTCCACGACGCGATGCCGCGGGCGTGGGGCGTGATGCCGCTGCACAAGTCGCTCGGCATGGCCGTGCTGGCGCTCACGCTGGGCCGGATCGCCTGGCGTCTTTCCCACAAGCCGCCGCATCTGCCCGAGCTGTTGCCCGCCTGGGAAAAGGCGACGGCGCACAGCGTCCACTTCATCCTCTATGCGCTGATGCTGATCCTGCCGATCAGCGGCTGGCTGCTTTCCTCCAATCCGGAGAAGCCGCGCCCGGTGAACTGGTTCGGCCTGTTCGAGATTCCGGTGCTGCCGGCAACGCCCGCCGTCGCGCACAATGCGCACGAAGCGCATGAGCTGCTCGGCTATCTGATGGCGGCGCTGGTGGTGATCCATATCGCGGCGGCGCTGCGCCACCATTTCCTGCTGCGCGATCAGGTGCTCGCGCGCATGCTGCCCGGGATCCGCCGAAACGGTTGATCTTTCTGCGAGAACGGTCGCCCGCAGCCCCTTGAACTAATCGACCCCCCAATTATATTTGATCTTGTACGGCGTCGTGTCCCCCCTTTCGCGAAGCCGTACGGCACGCCCTCGGGCGTGTCTCCTCCCTGAACCTTGGCCACCTCGTGGGTAACCACGAGGTGGTTTTTTATTGGGCGTTGCTCAAGCCGGGTTGGCGAGGCAGCTTGGTCCTGTGAGCGCCTATGCCGAAATCGATCCCGCAATGGATTCCTGGGCGCTTGCGCGGGGACTTCTGATTCTACGCGAGTGGGCGGGGGAGGAGAGCCGATTCTCCTATGTCGGCGGCAGGGCGCCTTTTGAGTGTTTTCAGATCGCGGTCGATCCACCCGCCTCAGGTCGTGTCGCGGTGCATGCCTGGTCGGTCGATACGAATGATGGCAGCGAGTGGGCGCAACATTGGGAGGGTAGCGTCAGCGAGATCGCGGCGCTGCTCGAGCAGGCGATGCGCGTCGTGTCCGCCTGGCGCGAGCGCGAGAAGCCGATTGCCGGTTAATCCCTACTCCGCCGCGATTGCCCCCGGCAGCGCCTCGTCGGCGACCGCGTCGATGATATCGCGCAGCAGCCCTACCGTTCGGTCCATGCCCGGCCCCGGCTGGTCGAGCATCGAATCGAGATAGAGCGTCCGGTCGAATTCCAGCTGGACCGCGTGGATGCCCCGGCGCGGGTTGCCATGGCGCTCCAGGATATGCCCGCCCGAATAGGGCGTGTTGGCCGCGGTCCGCACGCCATGCGCGCGGGCGACGCCCTCGATTCGGCCGAGGAAGCGGGCCGCCGCCGATTTGCCGAACCGGTCGCCCGGCACCAGCCGCGCCGCGAGACTCGGGTCGCCGAGCGAAGGCATCGAATGCACGTCGAGCAGCACCGCCACGCCGAAGCGAACGCGCGCCGCCGCCAGCGCGGCCTCGATCGCGGCATGCCAGGGCCGGTGATCGGCATGGATGCGCTGCTGCACCTCGTCGGCGCTCAGCCGGCGCTGCCAGATGTCGCCGGCGCTGCCCACCCGGCGCGGCACCAGCCCCAGTCCCGAGCGGATCTTGGCGGAGAGCGGTGCGCCATGCGGCCAGGCGCCGTCGTCGAGCCGGGGGTCGCGCTCATGCTCGGCACGGTTGAGATCGATCCAGGCGCGGGCGCGGGTGGCGACGAACAGCGTCTCGTCGCGGCGCGCGGCGAGGGCGATCGCATCGGCATGGCGATCCTCCAGCCCGCGCAGCGCGGCAAGCGGCACGCGGATCGCGCCGCGCAGCGCCTCGGGATAGTCGCGCCCGGCATGCGGCACCGACAGGATCACCGGGCTCAGCGGCTCGGCGGGGCCATGGCGGACGAAAGTGGCGTCAGTCACGACGCCATGACTATGCGCGCCTTGGCGGCGCCGCAATGGCGTGGGATAGGAAAGGGCGCAAAATCTTAAGGGCTTTCGGTA
This sequence comes from Pseudomonadota bacterium, assembly GCA_023445495.1. Lineage (GTDB taxonomy): Bacteria > Pseudomonadota > Alphaproteobacteria > Sphingomonadales > Sphingomonadaceae > Sphingomonas. The sequence goes on from JAEXLC010000127.1 coordinate 7,124, forward strand.
TAGGAGGAGCCCTGTTGATTTCGAGTGGGGAAACATGATCCGAATTCTGCTGGCCGAGGATGACCGCGTAATGCGGGAATACCTTACGCGGGCGCTCGAACGCTCGGGCTATGCGGTCAGCGCGGTCGATCGCGGCACGGCGGCGATGCCGCTGCTGGAGGCCGAGCGGTTCGACCTGCTGCTCACCGACATCGTGATGCCCGAGATGGACGGGATCGAGCTGGCCCAGAAGGCGAGCGAGATCGCGCCGGACATGCGGGTGATGTTCATCACCGGCTTCGCGGCGGTGACGCTCAAGGCCGGCAAGCAAGTGCCGCAGGCCAAGGTTCTCTCCAAGCCCTTCCACCTGCGCGACCTCGTATTGGAGGTCGATCGGCTGTTCGAAGCGGAGAATGCCGGATTTAATTGACGCCGTTATTGGCGGTGCCGGCCCACTCCCCCTCCCGGCCACCCGACGGGAGTATTTTTAT
>JAEXLC010000155.1 GCA_023445495.1 Pseudomonadota bacterium
CCGCGCGTCGCGCCGCGCCGTCAGTGAAGGCTGCCGCGCCGCACCAGGTTGACGATGCCGAGCAGCGAGACCAGGAACGAGGTCACCGTCAGCGGCGCGTTGTTGATCGAGCCGCCGGCGACGATGAGGCCGCCGATAAAGGCGCCGACGATCCCGACCACGATGTTGAGGAAGACGCCCGGCTGTGCATCGGTCCGCATGATCATGCTCGCGAACCACCCGCTCACGCCGCCCACGACCAGCCACAAAATGAATCCCATCGACCTTCTCTTTGCGCAGGGCGAGACGCGCCGGCCACGGTGCAGGTTCCCGCACGCCGGAGCCCGAAGCCGGACGGCGCCGTCAATAGCGCGCCAGCAGGCGCTCGACCGTCGGGCGGGTCGTCGTCTCCTTGCCATGGTCCTGGGCGATGTCCTTCTCGAGCGCGTCGCGGATCTCGCAGATCTGCGCATCGGTCAGGTGCTCGATGCCGACGAACTCGCCGCGCGCCTTGTCGACGGCGCGCAGCAGTTCGTCGAGCTTGGCCTGCATCGCGGCGCCGTCGCGGTTCTGGCTGTTCTGGATCAGGAAGACGGCGAGGAAGGTGAGCACGGTCGTCACGGTGTTCACGATCAGCTGCCAGGTGTCCGAATAGTGGAGCAGCGGACCGCTCGCGGCCCAGAGCAGCACGAACGCGACCGAGATGATGAAGGCCAGGGGATGCCCCATCAGCGAGGCCGAGCGGCTCGCTACGCGCGTGAAGAATTGGTCCATCTTTTCCTCCTTGCTCAGGTGGAAGGAGCAACGAAGCGTCATTCGCGCCGGTTTCACCCGGCGAACGGGTCGCCACCGCTCTCTTGCGCCGTCACTGGGCCGGTTTAACCGATACGGACTGGTTCTCCATCACCGCCTCGCCAAAGGCGGTCAGGAACGCGACGTCGGCGGCGTCTCGACCGATGCCGATCTTTGCCATCTCCGCCTCCGTCGCCATGCCGGTCGCGTCGAGCAGGTGCCATTCGCCGCCGAGGAATATCTCGGCGACCGCATGGAAGTCCGGAGGCTCGACGCCCAGGGCGTAGACACTCGCGATGCGCGCGGGAATGCCTGCTGCGCGGGCGAGGGTGATCAGGACGTGCGCATAGTCGCGGCAGACGCCCTCGCGCCGGATGAACGTATCGGCGGCGGTGGTCTCGGTATTGCTTACCCCTGGGACGTAGCGAAAGTTGCGCTGGATCCAATCGCGCATCGCGAGCACCCTGGCCCCGCCATCGATACTACCGAACTCAGCGGCCACGAAGCTCTGGAACTGGTCGGCGGGACAATAGCGCGACGCCATCAGATATTGGACCGTCTCGCCGGGCAGCTGGTGGGGCGGCACGATCGCGAGGCCGGCGCACTCGGTCAGCAGCCGCTGGAGGGAGACTGTAGCGCGGTAGCTGACAAGGAGCCGGCCTTCCGCGCGCACCCAAATCCGCTCGCCGATGCCGTCTTGTGCCGGGACGCGCGCGAAATGCGCATGCGGCGAAACCTCGATATGCGCCTTCTCGACGGACTGTTCGGGGATCGCCGCCGCCTCGAGCTGCAACAGGATGTCGGTCGGCTGGGCCAGCCGGTACGCGATCTCGGTATGGATATCGATCTTCATGCGCGCCGCAACGCGCCGGAATTGGGTTGGGACCCGGCCGACACGGGTGCGGCGTAAAATTGGCTGAAAGACAGTGGCCCCGAGATTTGCGAAAGGTCCGCGAGAAGCGTTTGCAGACACGCCCGCCTGATAACTCGAGGCTAAGCCTGCGGTGCTGCAACCGATTGATTAATTGCGCATTGTGTCGGCATGCCCCTCTATCATTTCCAGGTCGCCCGCCACGGCGACGCCGAGATTTTCGGACGTGAGAGCCATGATTGCAGGGACCTGCCGGCGGCGCTGAGGAAGGCGCATTCGCGCGCTCGTGCGTTCCTGCGCCACTACGCCCGCTGCCGGCCAGAGGAAGTCCGGGGAACCCTCGATATCCAGGACGCAGGCAATCATGTCGTTGCGCGTATCTATCTCTCCGAGTTGGCGCACCAGATCTCATAGCGGGCACCGTCCTCGGCAGAGGCCGACCGGCGACCGTCAGTTGAGGATCGCCTGGCCCTCGCCCTCGGCGGTCATTGCGCCGTGGCCGGAGAAGCTGCCGCGGGACCCGCCCGCAGATAGTCGCCCTCGAATTCCGCGGCGCGCGCGAGGCGCGGCCAATCTGGAACCTCGATGATCCGTCCGCGCGCGATCGCCAGGCCCTCGGCGCGCAGATCTTGAAAGGTTCTGCTTACATGCACGGGCGTCAGGCCCAGGACATCGGCCAAGAGCATCTGCGACGCATCGAGCCGAAAATGCTGCCGCGACCCTAGGCCAGTAGCCTCCAGGCGCAGGCCCATCTCGCAAAGCAGATGGGCAAGGCGTGTCCGGGCGTCGCGTCGGCCCAAGCCGACCAGCCATTCCGCGGTGATTCCCGCCTGCACCGCCGTCTCGCGCCACAAGGCCCACGCGACCGCGGGATATTCCTGCGCGATCCCTAGTACGGCGCTACACGACAGGCTCAGTGCCAGCGTGTCGCAGCCGGTACCCACCTCCCAGCCGCGTCGTATCCCGATCGCCTTATCGAGTCCGCAAAGGTCGCCAGGGACGTAGAGCGCTGCGACCTGGCGTCGGGCGGCGGCGGGG
>JAEXLC010000208.1 GCA_023445495.1 Pseudomonadota bacterium
GTCCCGAAGGACCGGCCGGGCTTTTTCTTTGGTGGGATAATGCGTTCGATGTCGCCGTAAGCACCTTCTTGCTCCCCTCCCTGCAAGGGAGGGGCTAGGGGTGGGTGGCGAGCGCAGCGAGCTCTTCCCGGGGGTTGGCCATAAAGAAAAGGCCGGGCATCGAGCCCGACCTTTCCTAACCCACCCCTTGCCCCTCCCCTGCAGGGAGGGGAATTGGGAGGCGAGCTGCTTTTACCGCCCCAGCAGCACGCGGGCCTGGCCGGCGATCTGCGCGAGCATCGCGGCGTTGGGCACCGCCGACTGGCGGGCACGGCGGACCAGCGCGGCGAACTGCTCAACCCGCGGCGCGTTGGCCGAGAGCCAGATGTCGACGGCAGCCTGGGGCTCGCCCTTGTCGCCGCGGTTGAGGAAGTCGAGGCGGATCTGCTGGAAGTCGCGGGCGAGGCCGGCGATCAGCAGGCGCTCCCAGACATCGCCGGTGGTGATGCGCGCGGCGGTCGACTGAGCCCAGTCGAGCCCGAGCGCCTGGCCGAGCGACGTGAAGGCGCGGGTGAGCGCGGTCACGTCGGTGCCCATGCGGACGCTGAGATCGGCAAGGCCGACCGCGCCGTCGAGCTCGAACAGCTTGACCACCTTCGCCACCAGCTCGGCCGGGGCGCCGGCGGCTTCGAGCCGCGACGAGATGCGGTTCGACTGCGCCTTCACTTCGTCGAGCAGCAGGCCCTTGGCAGCCTTGTCGAGCGAATCGATGCCCGGCTTGAGGCGCGCGATCACTTCGGCCGGGCTGGCGCCCGGCGGCGAGACGCGGAGCAGGTCGGCGACCTGGCCGCGCACCGCGACCGCCATCTCGTCAAGCAGCGCGAGGCGCGCGGCTTCGGAGATCGGGGCGGTCTCGACCGCTTCCCACAGCGCCGGCAGGCAGAACAGCCGCTCGGCGACGACGAACATCGCCGCGATATCGGCCATCGCCGCGCCTTCCTCTTCGGCAAGCTCGAAGGGATGGAGCACGCCGAGGCGGTTGATCACGCGATTGGCAAGCTTGGTCGCGATGATCTCGGTGCGCAGGCGATGCTCCTCGATCGCCCTGGCGAAGCGATCCTGCATCGCCTGGGGGAAGGCGTGCAGGAGATCGGCTTCGAGCGCCGGATCCTGGCCGAGATCGGCATGCTCGATCGCATCCTGCAGCGCCAGCTTGGTCGAGGCGAGCAGCACCGCCAACTCGGGACGGGTGAGCCCGTTCTTGTCCTGGGCGCGGCGGAGCAGCTCCTCGTTGCTGCCCAGCCCCTCGACCGCGCGGTCGAGACGGCCCGCGCCTTCGAGGATCTCGATGACGCGGACATAGGAAGGCAGCGCGACATAGCCGTCATTCTCCATGAAGGAGAGCGCGAGCGTCTGCAGGCGGTTATCCTCGAGCACCAGATGCGCGACATTGTCGGTCATCGAGGCGAGCAGGGTGTTGCGGTCTTCGAACTCGAGCCGGCCTTCGATCATCTCACGGTTGAGCGCGATCTTGATGTTGACCTCGTTGTCCGAGCAATCGACGCCGGCCGAATTGTCGATGAAGTCGGTGTTGATCCGGCCGCCGAGCGAGGCGAAGGCGATGCGCGCGGCCTGGGTGACGCCCAGGTTCGCGCCTTCGCCGACCGCCTTGCAGCGCAGCTGCTCGGCATTGACGCGCAGGCGGTCATTGGCGGGATCGCCAACCTCGCCGTTACTTTCCGATGCTGCCTTGATGTAGGTGCCGATGCCGCCGAACCAGAGCAGACCGACCTGGGCCTTGAGGATCGCCGAGATCAGCGAGACCGGATCGATCTCGCTGACGGTGAGGCCGAGCAGCGCCTGCACTTCCGGGGAGAGCGGGATCGACTTCTCGGTGCGCGGGAACACGCCGCCGCCCTGCGAGATCAGCGCCGGGTTATAGTCCGCCCAGCTCGAACGCGGCAGCGCGAACATGCGGTTGCGCTCGTCCCACGACGCGGCGGGATCCGGGTTCGGATCGAGGAAGATGTGGCGGTGGTCGAACGCGGCGACGAGCTTGATCGCCTTGGACAGCAGCATTCCGTTGCCGAACACGTCGCCCGACATGTCGCCGCAGCCGGCGACGGTGACCGGCTCGGACTGGATGTCGGTGCCCATTTCGAGGAAGTGGCGGCGAACCGAGACCCAGGCGCCCTTGGCAGTGATGCCCATTGCCTTGTGGTCATAGCCGACCGAGCCACCGCTGGCGAAGGCGTCGCCCAGCCAGAAGTTGCGCTCGATCGCGATGGCATTGGCGACGTCGGAGAAGGTCGCGGTGCCCTTGTCGGCGGCGACCACGAAATAGGGGTCTTCGCCGTCGAGGATGCGGACGCTGTCCGGATGGACGACCGCGCCCGAGACGATGTTGTCGGTGATCGACAGCAGCGTGCGGATGAAGATCCGGTAGCTCTCGGTGCCTTCGGCGAACCAGGCGTCACGATCGGTGGCGGCCGAGGGGAGCTGCTTCGGGTAGAAGCCGCCCTTGGCGCCGGTCGGCACGATCACCGCGTTCTTCACGCGCTGCGCCTTCATCAGGCCGAGGATCTCGGTGCGGAAGTCGTCGCGGCGATCGGACCAGCGCAGGCCGCCACGCGCGACCGGGCCGGCACGCAGGTGGATGCCCTCGACGCGCGGGCTGTAAACCCAGATCTCGCGCCAGGGGAGCGGCTGGGGCAGGCCCGGCACCTTGGCGGAGTCGAGCTTGAACGCCAGCGCTTCCTTGGCGGCGGGCGCATAGGCGTTGGTGCGCAGGGTCGCGAGGACGACACCGCGGATGGTGCGCAGGATGCGATCGTCGTCGATCGCCTGGACCTGGGCGAGGCCAGTCTCGATCGTGGCGGCGGCCGCCTCGATCGCGGCATCGTCGCCGGCGCGGGCGGGATTGTGCGCGGCGTCGAAGCGCTCGATCAGCGCATTGGCGACGCCCGGCGCACGGCGCAGCGCGTCGACCACCGTGGCCATGCCATAGTTCATGCCGGTCTGGCGCAGGTAGCGGAACCAGGCGCGGAACAGCACGACGGAAGCGGGCTTCATGCCGCTCTCGACGATCAGCCGGTTGAACAGATCGTTCTCGGCATTGCCCTCGAGCACGGCGGCGAGCGCATCCTCGATCACCGCGGTATCGCCCTTCAGCCCGGTGGCCGAGACGGCGAAATCATGGACGAAAGCACCGCCGGCGAGCTCGGTCGGCACTTCCTCGATCACGCGGAAGCCGAAATTCTCGAAGGCGGGGACCGCGTCGGACAGCGCGAGCGCGCCGCCCTGGGCGTAGAGCTTCACCCGGTACTCGCCGGGCTTGCCGTCGATGGGGGTGATCCGCACCGAACGGTCGCCCGGCCCTTCGAGGCGGGCGAGGCGCAGGATGTCGCGCGCCGCTTCCTCGGGGGTCGAGGTGGTGCGGTAGGCGGGCGGGAAGGCCGAGGCGTAGCGCAGCGTCAGGCGGGTGGCGCCGGTGGGGCCGGCATCGTCGAGCAGCGCCGCTTCGACCGCGGGGGCCCAGCCGCGCATCATCCGCTCGAGCTGGTTATCGAGCGCCTCGGCATCGGGCATCACCCCGCCGGCGCGCAGATCGAGCGTGTAGCGCAGAAGTGCCACTTCGCCGTCTTCGAGCGCGATCGACCAGTTGATGATCTTGGCGTTGGCGGCATCGGCGAGCATCGCGCCGATCGCTTCGCGGCGGGTGGTGCCGACTTCGTCGCGCGGCAGCCAGACGAACGCGAACAGGTGGCGGCCGAGCGGGCTCTTGACCAGCGCCAGCTTCGAGCGCGGCCGATCGGCGACCGACATCGAGGTGAGCACCAGGTGCGACAGCGAATCGGCGTCGAACGCGGTGGTCAGGTCATGCGGCAGCGCGGTGAGCGCGTGCGCCATCGCCTTGCCGGTATGGCCCTTGGGATCGAAGCCGAACTTGCGCTCCAGCCCTTCCAGCCGCGCGCGCAGCACGGGCACGTCCTCGGGATTGGCGAACAGCGCGGCGCTGGTCCACAGGCCGGCATGGATCGACAGGCCGGTCACGTCGCTGCCGGTGAGGATCGGCACCGCGACGATGTCGAGCGGCACGCGGCGGTGCACCGGCGAGATCGAGTTGGACTTGAGCAGCAGCGGCACTTCGCCGCCCTGCCGGAAATAGTCGACTGCCGCCTTGCGCGACGCTTCGGCGAGGATCGGGGTGTCGAGCTCATGCCGGGCGAGGCCGAGCTGATCGGCGACGTCGCCGCTCGCGGTCCAGGTCTCGTGCGCGAGCAGGGTCATCGCGCCTTCCTGGAACCAGCGCAGCAGCTTGGCGCCCTCGCGCCCGCCGACGGTGGCGGCGTCGGCACCGATCGCGCTCTGCAGCGCGCGCCAGTCATGCACCGCGTCGCGGACCTGGGCGAGGGTGCGCTCCAGCTCGACGACCAGGCTGCGGCGCGCACGCGCATCGGCGCGTTCCATCTCGATATAGATCATCGATTCGCGCTTGCCGGCGTCGATCGACTGAAGCTTGCCGGCGCCATCGCGCTCGACGGAAATCACGGGGTGGATGATGCGGTGGACGGCGATGTCGTAGGTCGCGATCGCGCCCGAGATCGAATCGACGAGGAAGGGCATGTCGTCATTGACGACGGCTAGCCGCATCCGGCGGCTCTCTTCGCCCTGGAAGGTCTCCAGCACGACCTTCGCCGTATCCGGCGGACGGACGGCGGCAGCTTCCGCGACGAAGTTCGCCGCCTCCGTGCGCTCGGCCTCGCCGAAATCTTCCAACTCTCCCGGCAGCGCTCCCTCGAGCAACCGCGCCTCGAACGCCTGCGTCAGCGACGTCATCATGCTTTTCATGGCAGTACCGCCTACGCCTGTGGAGTGACCGGCTCAAGACTCGTTCTGTAAGAAAATTACAAACGTGCGGACATTATGAGGCCGGCGCACGAAAGTGACTCTCGTGCGTGGGAATGCTCTGAGTATTGGGTGATCGCGGGCCGGGTTAGCGGTTTCAGGCCGCGGCCTTGCGCACCAGGCGCTCGGTCAGCGGGCTGTCCTCGACCTGGGCAACGATATCGAGGCCCTGCTTGCCGGCGCGGGCGAGCAGCACGACGAACTCGCGGTCCGCCGGGATGTCCACCGCCATGTCGACATGGGCGAGCGGCGGGCGGCTGCGCAGCTCGGCCGCGATCTGCGCGAAGGCATCGGGTTTGGCCGGCGGCCGGCGGAATTCGCGCTCTGCCTTGACCACGCCCTTGATGCCGCCCTCGGCGCCATCGAGGAACGCATCGAGCCCGCCCTGCGGCACGGCGACGCGCCTGGCGTGGCTGAGCACGGCGGCGAATTCGGTGACGCGGGTCTTGTCGTAATCGGCGCCGAAGACGAGCTTCACGGCCGGCGTCATCGGCGCACGCGCCTGGACGGTGAGCCCGGCATCGGCGAGCAGCTCGGCATAGCTCTCGGCATCGTCATCGGCGGCGAGCGCGAAATCATAGGCGCGGGCAAGCGCACGGTAGAGCGCCGCGCGGCTGCGCGTGTCCGAAGCGCGGGCGGCGGCAGCCGATTCGCGGGCAAGCAGCAGCTTGTCGGCCAGGCTGGCATCGGTGGCGATCGGCGATTCGGGGGCAGGGGCTGCCTCCGCCGCCGGGGTATCGAAGCCGGCGCTCGGGCCATCGGCCCAGACCGGCGCGGCGACCAGGCTGCGCGGCGCGGTGCGGCGGGCCTCGTCGACCTCGGCCTCGAGCTTTGCCTGGGTCTCGGCGTCGACCAGCTCCTTCCAGTTGATCACGCCATAGATGAAGTCGATCGTGTCGTCGTTCGACGAGAAGGGCATCAGGATGCCGCGATAGAGCGTGTTGTGCCCGCGCGTGCCGACGAACTCGGCCTCGAAGCCGATCGGCGCGCGATTCGCGATGATCTGGAGATAATGGTCGGTCAGGCGCGAGAGCAGCGAGCGGCTGGGCACCTGAGCGACATGGGTGATCGAAGTGTCGAGCCCGGTCTCCTCGCGCAGCGCGCGGCCGAGGAAGCGAATCGCGGGATCGTCGACGCCCTTGGAGAAATCGAGCAGCACGCTGTGCGCGCCGAAATCCATGATGTTGTCCGGATCGAGATCCTCGATCGACGGATAGGCGCGGCCATGGAGCAGCGAGACCCAGTGATTATAGGCGCGCACATGCATGCGGCGCTCGTCGGTGCCGATCATCAGGTCGCGATCATTTACGGCGTCGTCCGTCTCGCGACCCGGATTCGAGTCGAGCGGGTGGTTGATGCCGCGCGCCATGTTCATGCGAAATGCTCCACTCGGGGCAGCAGCCCCTTTGTACTTGTAGCAAGGCTTGTGCCCCGTCCGTGGTAAACGTCGCGTAAAGGCGGGGCTTTTCGACGGGTTTTGATGGCCGGATCCCCGCGGGCGCTTGTCAGCCCCGAAACATGCTGGTAAGCGCGCCGCTCCTTCGGGGGTGGAAGCACGCCCGTCTGGTTGGCCGCCTTAGCTCAGCTGGTAGAGCATCGCATTCGTAATGCGGGGGTCACAGGTTCGAGTCCTGTAGGCGGCACCATCCTTTTCCACGGCATCGGCAAGAGTTCCCACGCAAGCTTGGCGGGCTCCGCGCATTTGGCAGGCCTGGGGCGCTGCGGCGATTGCCGGTCGGTGCGTTCCGCGATGATCCGGCAACGTCGGCAAGCACAATTAGGACCGGACTTCGCCGCACCGTCGATCGAGCCGGGCTCGCAAGGCGCAAGTCGTTCGGTTGAAGCCGTGAATTTGCTTGGCGAGGCGCATTGCATGTTTGCGGCGGCGGGCGGCAATCATCGCGCAAACCAAGGGGGCAGTGAGGCTGGCGAGACGGTCGCGATAGGCAGCTGCGCTGGCCTTGCCCTGCCGATCGCGGGATAGGCGGACGCGGTATTGACGGTGTTGGCCCGGAGCTTCCGGATGCGCCATATCGGTTCGCAAGTTGCGCCCCGAGGGCTGTGTGGTCCGCGTCCAACCGGACCGGATATGGCGATTGGCGGGGTGCGTAAGTCGGGCACCTAGCGTTCACCGTCCTCCATCTGGGCCCGGAGGCTGGCGCCCGAACGCGGTTTGCGCGCCATCCGGTGGATGGTGCCAACTCGGCCGTTAGCGAGCAATGACAATCCCGTTGAAGGGAGCGGGGCGCTTCGTGCTTGATGCCTGGCCGTGTCCGTCCCGATCCTGCTGGATGGTGGGGAACGGTTGGATGCCCTGGATACTGATCCCTTCCTGCCCTGGCGGCCTGAATGTCGGAGGCGGGTTTGGGTTCCGAGCCGATACCTGGAAGTGTCCGATCCCGGTGGCTCGCAGTAGCCGCGGAATCCTGAGCCAGTTTGCTTGAATGCCTCGCGGTGAATCCGAGGCGGCGGGCGTCATTCGGCATCTCGTGTCACGCATCTGGGTGGCTGGAGGCGCGTATTCCGGCAGCCCGAAAGATTTATCCGCAAAATGTTTTTGGGGCTGTTGACAGGCAATGATGCCACCCGTAGAGGCGCACCCCTACCCCGTGCCCAGATGGCGGAATTGGTAGACGCACCAGCTTCAGGTGCTGGCGCTCGCAAGGGCGTGGAGGTTCGAGTCCTCTTCTGGGCACCATTTTCCCAGTCCGGTGACGTCCATGAGCGTCGCGTAAGTGGCTGGGTAAAAAGCCTTTTTCCAAATATCTTTCCGACGAGATTTGGGCGGATCCGCCGAGATACCAACGCTTTTGTTGGTCTATTCCGGCCCTGGATCCACCCGTTTTCGGACGGAGATACCAACATGGCTCTTACCGCACTCGCGATCAGGAACGCCCAGCCCCGGGCCAAGGCCTACAAGCTCGGCGACGGTCGATCCCTCTACCTTCTGGTGATGCCCAACGGCGCCAAATACTGGCGCCTTAGCTACCGATTCCTTGGCAAGCAACGGGCGCTCGCTCTCGGTGTCTGGCCGGAAGTCAGTCTCGCCGAGGCGCGCGGCAAGCGCGATTCCGCGCGCAAGATGGTGGCCGACGGCATCGATCCCTTTGTCGAGAAGCAGCGTCGCAAGCTTCGCGCACAGATCGACGAGAACATCACCTTCAAGGGCGTCGCCGAGGAGTGGTTCATCAAGATCACCCGAGAAGAGCGGGCCGAGGTGACGCTCAGCAAGGTCCGCTGGCTGCTGGAAAAGGTATATCCGTTTCTCGGCCACCTCCCGCTCCACGAGATCGAGGTGCAGGAAGTGCTGGCCGTGCTGCGCAAGATCGAGGCGACGGGCCGCTATGAAAGCGCGCGGCGCATGCGCAGCGTGATCAGCCGCGTCTTCCGCTATGGCATCGCCACAGGGCGAGCGAAGGTCGATGTCGCCCGCGACCTGCGCGGCGCGATCATCGTCCCCAAGACCAAGCACTTCGCTGCGATCACCCGACCGAAGGAAGTGGGCAAGCTCCTCCGCGACATCGACGATTGCCCCGGATATGCGATCACCAAGCTCGCGCTGCGGATGACGCCGCACGTCTTCGTGCGCCCCGGGGAGCTTCGCCGCGCCGAATGGAGCGAGTTCGACCTGGAGCGCGCGGTGTGGTCGATCCCGGCGGAAAAGATGAAGATGCGCTGGCCGCATCAGGTGCCGCTGTCGCGGCAGGTACTCGACCTGCTCGACGAGATTCGGCCGCTGACCGGCCACAGCCCCTATGTCTTCCCGGCCTCCCATACCTGGAAGCGCCCCATGTCGGAGAACACCGTCACCTTTGCGCTTCGGAGAATGGGCTATAGCGGCAGCGAGATGACTGCGCACGGCTTCCGGGCGATGGCGGCGACACTGCTCAACGAGATGGGGTTGTGGAATCCGGATGCAATCGAGCGGCAGCTCGCCCACATGGAGAATAATGGCGTGCGGCGCGCCTATGCCCGCGGACAGTATTGGGAGGAGCGCGTGCGCATGATGCAGCATTGGTCCGACTATCTCGACCAGCTCCGCGGCGGGGGCGGTGCCGACAAGTCAGCCCATGACAGCAAAGTGGTTACGGTCGACTTTGGCGGTCGATCAAGGCGATCGGCTGAGTGAGCAAGCTCAGGCCCAGCCGCTGGCCTGGGCAGGTCGGCGGCGGCTTTGCGCCCCACTTCGGACATTCCCTGATCCGAGCATCAGTCCTAAAAGCGGCCCATTCGCCCATGCCCCTATTCGGGTCAACCAGCGATGCGCAGGAAGCGCGCGGCATTGTCGTGGAGTATCAACTTCTTTTGCCGGGCCGACAGGAAGGGAGCCTTGCGGATGCGCTCGATCGCGAAGCCAATCGAATCCGGCCAAACCATATTGTCAGATCCGAACATGATGCGCTTCTCGAAACCCGCGTCGATTAGTCGTTTGAGGTAGGGATAGAATTGCGCATCCGGATAAGCCCAATCGAGGATAGCAATGTCGACGTAGAGCTGCGGGTGCGCAAACATCATTGCGATCATCGCTTCGCCCATGGGCCAGCCCGCATGCGCCACATAGATGCGAAGCTTTGGATGTCGCACCAATACGCTTTCCAGACGCAACGGATCGCCGGCCGACACGCGATAGTCCGGCGTCGCGAAATAGGCCGTGCCGGGCGGCCCCGGCCCCATGTGGATGCCGACCGGGATATCCTTTTCCTCGGCAAAGGCAAAATAGGGTTCCAGCCTTGGATCATCGGGGGCGATGCCGGCATATTGAGTAGTGATTTCACTAAGCGCCTGCACGCGGCCCTCGGCGTAAAGCTGCCGCAGAGCCTCGATTGAGGGCAGCTTGCCGCTGCTGCCGAACCCGATACTCGGCAGGATATGGCCATCGCCATGTTGTCGATAGTCGTCGACGACCGCTCCATTGCCGCCAGCGAGCGCCAGAACATTATACCGCTTAAGCATGGCGACCCCACGGTCTCGCAGGTCAGCCGCGTCGGTGGGCGCGTTCAGCAAATTGCGGCACGGCGGATTGATTGTGAACCATCTGAGGTAATCGTCGATCGGTTTGCCCGGATCGCGCGGCGCCCATTCCGGGAAGGGCGCACAGGCCTTGCCACCCGGCGGTCCCTCGTCATCAGGGCGATCAGCGTGGAAGTGCATATCGATGATGTCGAACCTTGCTTGGGCATGCGCACTCGAGGTAGCCAGCGACATCATTGCGGCAGATGCCAACGCGAGCGCTGCTTTTGCATTCCTCATCATCGACGCCTTGCTTCCGATCCCTTTGCCGAAGTGAGCGGGTTATAGACGACAATGCGTAGACGGTATTTCGATTTCGTGCTTTTTCTTAGGTGATGCAGTCGATGAACTTGTCCTCCGGCTTGCGGCCAGCACAATTGAGCAAGATACCGGCCGACCTTTCCGATCTGGTTCTGTCACGCGGCGAGTGGACGTATTGCGCAATGGAGCATTCCCGCATCGATGCAGTCGAACTAATAGAGCCCGGCTCCCCATTCCATCATCTCGCCTTACCACTGGAACGAGCGCCTTTGCGTTTTACCCTGAGGATGGACGGGCGATGGCTGCATGGCCGAAATGCAGCCGACACGGTGGTGATGATCGAAGCTGGCGCAGCCGGCATGTCGCATTGGGACGCCGCGTTCGAATCGGCGTGCCTATATTTCACCAATGATGCTCTCGCCCACGCCCTCGGCATCGAGGAAGCCGAAGTTCGGCACACGATCCGTACACAGACAGGTTACCATTCTCCGGAACTGGCCCGGCTTCAGCACGCGCTATATCTTGATGCGGCGACCGGGCAGCGCCACGGCACGCTGATTGGGGATGCCATTTTCGTTGCGTTAGCCGCTCATGTCGTTCCCCAGCGAAAGCAGATAACCTTAAGGCATAACGGTGAATCCTGGCGCGTACGGAATGCGCTGGGCTTCATCCATGCCTACCTGACAGAAAAGCTGAGCATTGCCGCGATTGCAGAAGCGGCGGGCACCAGTCCCTATTATCTTAGCCACGTATTTCGTGACGCTATAGGTTGCTCGATCTGGCAGTATGTGTTGCGAGAGCGGGCGAGATACGCCGTTTTCCTGATGCGTAACCCGCAACTTACCCTGACGAGCGTAGCGCAAGTGTCAGGCTTCGACACATATGCAAGTTTCATCGCTGCAGTACGCCGGGAATACGGTCAAACACCGGCGGCGCTTCGGTAACTGTTATTCGCCATCGCGCCCCAATTCATTCATTCAAAGTCTCTTCTAAGCGTCTTACAAGAATGCCGTCGTCAGATGCTGTTGTGCACTCGTGCCCCGCAGCTACTTGCGGCAGCCCGATGCACCGTTATCGCCCCCGCGCACCTCCAGCCGTGCACCCGGTCTACAGGCCGCTCGCGCTTGTGCTGATGCGCCGCATGTAGATTCGGTTGTCGGTCGCGCGGATCGCGCAGGTGATGCCGTTCTTGAAGGATACGCAGGATGGGCGAGCGCCGGGCGCTACCGATCCACCCAGGTTCGACCAAGAGAGCGCCTGCGGGTCCTTGCCTCTTCCCATATAGAGTTTGCCGTCCTTGCCGCGGACGAAGACTCGTAATCCATTGCCGTCCGCTACCAGACTGATCTCGCCCTTGGCCGCTCCCCCGCCGCCTGGCACATCGGCAAGCTTCGGGCCCGAGGACATTTTGAAACCGCCAGCAGGATCGACCATAGCCATTTGTAGCTTGTCACCGACGCCGTCCCCCAGAACGCAAGCATTCAGCCGGGTCTCGCAGGCGGGAAGCGCAAACGCGTAGAATTTCTGTTCCTGCCAGCTGGCAGTCGTGATTTCGCGATAGTCGGTCGCAGCGTTCGCCTGGGACAAGTGCATGTTGCCGTCCCACGCGGCGATCGGAAGCGGCGTCGGGCTCCAGTTCTTGGCATCGCCGGGGGCATTCCATTTGGAGAGCCAGAAGGCGGGACCGGGGGCGCCGGGGATCGTGACGCCCGTGTAACCGGTGAACGGCGTGTAGCCAAAGCTCGCCAGCTCAGTGACGATTGCCGGATCTGAGATTGCTATCAGATGCATCAGCATGGTCTCTCCCGGTTTGCTGATTAGACAATCGACCGACTGGTCGCCGAGAACTTCGTCGTAGTCCTTGAAGCTGGAAGCCTGGCACACGAAGCTCGCGTTGGATGGTGTGCTCGACCACGCTGTCCACGCTCCGCTATCGATTAGTCGGGGCGCGAGCATGTCGGGCTCCGCCTCGTACATGATGTTGTTCTTGCCGCCAACGATCAGCAACGCTTTCGATTCGAACGAGATGATCCAGGGAGAGCCGGTGGCGCCGCCTTTGGTGATTGCGGTCCAGCCGGTCATGTCGAGCGGCGGCGCCAGCGCCGGGTCGAGCGGAATGGTCATTCGCTTCAGCCGCTGCGCCTTGATCTGTACGACTCGGTCGAGGTGGGGCGGATTGCGAAGTGTCTGAGCAGGGACGGACCGCACGGCTTGTGCCGCAGCGCTTCCCATCGTCAATATGCTGGCGATGGCAACCAGGGTGAGCTTGCCCAATCCACGCATATTCCGCCTCCTTGTCGTCTCAGAAGCCGTAACGGGATGCGGGTGCGAAATCGGACAGAGCTCGTGTTATGGCCGAAAATTTCCGGCGCCATCATTGTCATTCAGATACTGAGAGGCACCATGATCGACGCGATGGCGGAGCAGCCCGGCGAAGCCGTCGATGAATCTGTTAGTTCCTATCGTCGGCAACCCACCCGCGGAGCGTCACATGAGCGATAATGGCATCGCCGTACGAAACGCACAGGCATGTCCGATCCCCCTCCAGCTTCTCGTTTCTCCTTGCGCCAAGGGCTTTCGGCGGAGGCGCCGGGAGCGAACGCAGGAGGACCAGATGCGACGTTCGACAATTTGCGTGGCGGTGGCGGCGACCAGCCTCGCGCTCACCGCGTGCGGCGGCGGCAAGACCGGTGGCGAGACGGCGGAGACGAGCGCGTCGGCCGGCGGCGGCGCGATCGCCCCCTGCTCGGTGCTGAGTGCGGCGGAGGTGTCGGAGATCACCACCGACGCGGTGACCGTCACGAGCAGCGACGGCGCTACCTGCTATTACAAGAGCGACCCTGACGACGGCGTGCGAATCACCGTCATGAAGACCGGCGGCGCGAAGCAGATGGCGGTGGTGCACCGGACGGCGGGCGTGCTTAGCGGCATGGGCAATTCGGTCGCCGGCAAGGGCGGCGCGGGCGCCGATGCCGCCCATTTGCTGCAAAAGGACAAGACCGCGCCGCCCAAGCTGGGCGATGAGGCGGCGTGGGGCCTGAACACGGTGCTGTCGGTGCGCAAGGGCGACATGTTCGTCGAAGTGACCCCGCCGATGATGCACGATCCCAAGACCCATCCGGGCTATCCGCTCGTCAAGACCGACGAAAAGCGCGCGATCGCGCGGAGGCTCGCCGAGAAGGTGCTGGCGAAGCTCGGCTGAGGCGCCACCCGCCCGAACGAAAAGGGGCTCCCCGGCCAGTCGCTGGGGAGCCCCCTTTTCCCGTTCCGGAGGATCGGTCGGAGCGGGCGCCGGTCGCTGCGCCGCGGCCATCAGCGCTTGACGAGTTCGACACGGCGGTTCTTCGCGCGACCATCCTCGCTGCCATTGTCGGCGATCGGCTTGCCCTGGCCGTATCCCTTAGCCTGGATGCGGTCGGCGGCGATGCCCTTGGCCCTGAGCGCTGCGACAACTGCGGCGGCGCGCCCCTCGGACAGCGTCTGGTTGTGCGCCGGCGTGCCGGCATTGTCGGTATGCCCCTCCACCGTCAGCTTCAGGCTCGCATCGGCCTGCATCAGCTTGACAATCTCGTCGATCACCGGCTGCGCCTCAGCGCGCAGCGCCGTCTTGTCGGTATCGAAGTTCAGGTAGAGCGCGACGTGGCCGGCACCGTCGAGATCGCGCTTCATCTGGTCGGCCGGGATCAGCTTCACCTTCACCTCGAGCGCCTTCTTCTCGACGATCGTCAGCCAGTAGTTCTTCGAATTGTCTTCCCAGGGATGATAGACCTCGACCCAGATCTGGCTGGTCGGCGTGCGCAGCATGTACACGCCCATCTGATCCTCCTCGTAGACATAGTTCGCCCGGAAGCGCTTGTCCTGGAACATCAGCTTGCCGTCCTTGAGCGGCTTGCCAGAACCCTCATAGACCGTGACGCCGCCGAGATCGTGGATCAGCTTCTCGTATGTCTTCTGCACCTGGAAGAACGAGGCGGTGCTGCCCTTGCCGCCGGTGATGATCGTGCGCCCCTCGACCGGGATCAGCTTGTGCCCGTCGAAGAACTCCCAGCGGTCATAGGGCACGTCCTCGAGGAACTTCGCGCCATCGGACGTCGGCATGATCTCGGGCTTGAACTTCTCATAGCCGTCCATGACGCCGAGATAGGGCCAGGCGCCGAGCTTGGGCTCGACCACCGGCGCCGTCTCCGGGTCGAAGCCGATCACCGCCGGCTTGTCGTCGCTGGTGGCCGGGGTAGGCGTCGCAGCGGGCGCGGCCGCGTTGGCGAGCGCGGCCAGCGGCGCGCTCTGGTTGCCGCCGGCGGGCGCTTCTTTGGCGCCGCAGGCGGCCAGCGCGAGCGTCATCAGGCTCGCGCACGAGATACGGTGGATCGTCATGCTTCTCCCCTTTCGATCAGGAAATCATGCAGGTTTCGCCGGCGTAGAGCCCGATCACGCGGGCACCCGGCTTCATGCTGTCGAGGAACCCGGACGGCCCGTCCTCGCGGGTGAACATCACCCCGAGCGAGCCATCGTCGACGTCGACGTCGGGATAGGCCTTGCGCAGCGCCGTGCGCGTCGCGCCGAGGGTGATGCCGGCAGCGGTCTTCAGCCCCGGGTCGGCGGGTCCCTCCAGCGACCAGCCCGAGAATTTCCCCTTGAGGAACTGGAGGGTGAGGCCGCCGCGATAGTCGACCATCGTCATCGGCTCGCCCTGGCCGCAATCGGGCGAAGTGCGGGTCATTTTCGGCTTGCCCATCACCGCCGTCACTGCGGCGAGCGCGGCGTTCCTGGCCGTGCCGAAGCGCAGGACCTGCGCCTTGCCGCCGACCGTGCGGCTGAGCCCGTCGCCGCGCAGCGTCCAGAGCGTGGGGGCCGGCGCGGCGGCCGTGAGCGCCAGCCCGGCCAGCCCGGCCATGCAAAACATGGATATCCGCATCATCTGCCCCTTCTCGCCGCGCGGAACGCGCCCTTCCTGCCAGGGACAACGAGAACCGCGCCGCGTATCGGACACGCCGCACCCAGGAATACGAAAGCAGGCGCGCGTCGGTGGCAGCTTCGTCGTGCTGCGCGCTGAGAAATCGCGCGTTATCCAGTTGCGCGGCGGCGATCCGGCCTGCACAATTTGGCAGGGCTCATGGGGTGGGAAGCATGGCGTGACGGACCGTTTGGACGGGGGCGATGCGCCGCAGGTCACCCTGGCCTTCGATGCGCTGACCCAGCTGCTCTATGACGAGCTGCACCAGATCGCCGAGCGCGAATATCGCCGCGCCGGATCGCCCGCGACGCTGCAGCCGACCGCGCTGGTCTCCGAGGCCTATATCAAGCTCCAGCGTCATGCCGGCTGGCACGACCAGAATCATTTCCTCGCCAGCGCCGTCACCGCGATGCGCCACATCCTGATCGACGCCGCCCGCGCGCGGATGAGCGCCAAGCGCAAGGCGGAGCGCGCGAGCCTGACCCAGGCACTCGACGTGATCGCGCACGGATCGGACGATGCCGAGCTCGTCCAGCTCAACGATGCGCTGGTCGTGCTGGCCCAAGTCGATCCGCGCCTCGCCAAGGTCGTCGAGTGCCGCTTCTTCGCCGGCCTCAGCGAACGCGAGACCGCCGGAGTGCTCGGCGTCAGCGAGCGCACCGCGCTGCGCTGGTGGAATCAGGCGCGCGCCTGGATATACGACGAGCTCGCCCGCGACTGATCGATCCGCGCCCTGATCGGCGCCAGCCCCTTGACGAAGGCGGCACCCGCCGGCCCCATCTTGGTCATGATCGCCGCCGCCTTGTCGAGCGCCGCACGCGCTTCGGCCGGGCGGTTTTGGTCAAGCCGCAGGATCGCCTCGGCGCGAGCAAGCGTCGCGATCGGTAGTGGTGGCAGGGGCAGCGCGGCGACCTTTGGCGTAAGCTGATCGAACAGCGCCGCCGCGCGCGCGACCTGGCCGTCCTCGGCATTGGCCTCGACCATCTGGATCTGCAGCAGCAGCGTCGGGATCGCATCGGGTCCGAGCGTCGCCTGCGCGATCTGCAGGGCTTCGTCCATCACCGCACGTGCTTCGGCGAACTTGCGCTGGGCGACCAGCACGCGCGACAGCTGGAACAGGTCGGTCGCCAGGCCGGCGCTGCCCGGATAGAGCTGACGGCGCTTGTTGCTGATCTCGCGGAAGAGCTGCTCGGCGGTTGCCACCTCGCCCTTGCGCACCCGCCATGCCGCTTCGGTCAGGCGGATGCCGAGGCCCTGGATGCTGTCCTGCTGCCCGGTGCGCGCCAGCGCCGCATCGACGCGCGGCATGAGCGCGCCGAACTGGTCGAGCTCGTTCGCCTCGATCAGATAGACGAGCAGATTGTTGTACCGGGTCAGCAGCTCGCGCTCGTGACCGACATAGACGCGCTCGGCTTCCGGGAGATTGTCGGTCAGCAGCTTGATCGCCTGCGGATAGTCGCCGGCCTTGCGGGCGAGTTGCGCGCGCACGCCCACCGCCTCGACCCGATCGATCGCCTGCCGGCCATCCTCGCCGGCGAATGCGGGCTCGGCCGCGTCGAGCAGCTGCTTGGCCTCGGCATCATTGCCCATTGACGCCGAGATCGTCGCGAGCCGGATCTGCATCTCCGCCACGCCGACCGGGTCGTCCTTGCCGATCCCATGCGCCAGCGCGGCCTTGAGGAAGTCGTACAGCCCCTTGGGATCCTGGCGATTGATGTAGAGGTCCGCCATCGCGACCACCAGCGAGGCCGAGCGCGCGCTGCTGTCCGCCGTGGAGAGCAGGCGCTTGGCGGCGCCGTCGAGCATGGTCTTGACCGACATGTCCGCCTGGCCGCTGCTGTCCGCGGTCATCAGCGTCATCATCTGCACCACCGCGTCGGCGCGCTCCGCCTCCGCCCGGGCGACGTCGCGCTCGATTGCGGCGCGGTGTCCCTGGATCGCGACCCCGACCAGGCCGGCGACCAGGCTGGCGGCGATCGCGGCACCTGCCGCCAGGCCCCAGCGATACCGCCGCGCGAAGCGGCCGAGCCGATAGCGGCGCGTCCCCGCCCGGGCGCGCACCGGCTCGAGCGCAAGGTGGCGGCGGACATCGTCGGCGAACTCGGTGGCGCTGGCATAGCGTTCGCCCGGCTCGCGGCGCATCGCCTTCAGGACGATCGCGTCGAGATCGCCGCGGATCGCCCGTGCGGGCACCGGGCCGCCCTGCCCGGCGGCGCGGCTCGGCAGCACCGGGTCGCCCGCCAGGATGCGACGGATCGTCGCCGGCATCGCGCCGCCGTTCTCGGCCCAGGGTGCCCGGCCGATGAGCAGCACGAAGAGCACGCCGGCCAGGGCATAGATATCGGTGGCCACCGATATCGCGCCGCCCTCCAGCTGCTCGGGCGCGGCGAAGTCGGGCGTCATCAGCGCCACCGTGGTCTCCGCCCCGCCCTCGGGCACGACGTCGTCGAGCAGCTTGGCGACGCCGAAATCGACGAGCCGGGTGCGACCGGTGCGATCGACCAGGATGTTCGACGGCTTCAGGTCGCGGTGCACGATCAGCCGGGCATGCGCGAAGGCGAGCGTGTCGCAGACCTCGAGGAACAGCTTGAGCCGCGTCTCCAGGCTGGCGCCCTGCGCGGCGACCCATTGGTCGATCGGCGCGCCGTCGACGAACTCCATCGCGAGATAGGGCCGGCCGTCGCCGGCGATGCCGCCGTCGATCAGCCGCGCGATGCCGGGATGCTCGAGCTCGGCGAGCAGCTGCCGTTCGCGGTTGAACGCCGCGCGATTGTCCGATGCGTTGACGCGCAGCAGCTTGAGCGCGACTCGCTGGCGGAAGCCATCGCCCTCGCGGTGCGCCTCGAACACCTCGCCCATGCCGCCGCTGCCGATCGGCCGGTCGACGACGAAGTCGCCTACCTGTGCGCCCGCCGGCACGCCCTGCGCTTCCGGCAGGGCGCTCGCCAGGATCGCCGGCCCCTTGTCGAGCGGTCCCTCCCGGCTCGCGGCAATCAGCAGCGCGCGGACGCGCGCGATCGTCGCTTCGGGCGCGCGCTTGCTGGTGAGCGCGGTCTCGCGCGCGGATTCCGGCAGATCGATCAGCTCGTCGAAGAGCTTCTGGACCGTCGGCCAGTTCTCGCGCGCGTCCGTCATGTGAAACTCCCCCGCAATTCCCTGCCAAACTTAGTTTTGATCTTCACACCAACGCAAGTTCCATTGACAGGATCAGCCGATCACGGCGTTCGCCAGCGTCCGCTCGACTTCGAGGAAGGGCTTCGTGATCGGCGCCCGGTCGATCATGAAATAGATGTACTTGTCGCCGCCGAAGAAGACGTGGAACTGGTCCATCGGCTGCGCCGAGAAGGCCGAGGTGCCGATACCCGCGACATCGGCGATCTTCGCGCCCATGCCCTCGGTCAGCGCCTTGCGGGTCTGCGCGACGGTTTCCGACGTGTCCGCCTCGGGAGACTGGCGCGCGTAGAAGCCGAGGGTGCCGCCTTCGGCGAAAACATAGGTGCAGGCCGAAAAACCCGGCGTGGAGGCCGTGGCCGGCGTCACCGAACTGAGCTTGGCTTCTTCGACCTTCAGTCCCGTGGCCGCCGCGACCTTCTCCTTGGAGAGGATGGCGCAAGCATCGGTTGCCTTGAAACTGCTCGCGCCCGCCACGGGCGCGCCCTTCTCAGGCGCGCCGCCACAGGCGGACAGCGCGAACAGCGACGCGGTGATAACGAACAACGGCCTGCGCATTACGAATCTTCCTGCTGACTATGCAGGGCCTAACGGCAGCGCCCCGGCAAATCGGACACTCCGAATTCCGGGGCATGTCCGATCCGGTGAAAAATTCCCGTTCTCCCCTTCGACAGCGGGATCGCGCGACCGGCTTGGGTCGTCGGCGCGCCGGGCATGAAGGCCCGATCCTTTCCCGCAGCGTCGATCAGGGACTGCAACGAAGAGGGAAAGAGCATGAAGACGATCCGGATCAATCGCCGCGCCGCGCTGCGGGGCTTCACCACTACTTCAATGGGCGCCATCGCGATGATGCTCGCCGCCGGCGAGGCCCAGGCGCAGAACGTCCAGTGCCGCGACAATGCCAACAATCCCGTCGGCACGATCACGCCGGGCTCGACCGACAATGTCGTGTGCGGCAACGCAACGGCGAACGGCAATTCGAACGTCGCGGTCGGCGACGACGCTAAGGCCGCCAGCGGCGGGACCCCGGTGAATGGGGCGACGGCGATCGGCTATTCGTCGAATGCCGCCGCCGATGGCACCGTCGCCATCGGCGCTTTTTCCTACAGCTCGGGGTCCGCCGCGACCGCCGTGGGCATCGGCGCCAATGCCATCGGCCTGGAATCGACGGCGCTCGGTGGCGGGGCGGAGGCATATGGCGGCCAGGCCGTCGCGCTGGGCGCCTATAGCATCGCCTGGGACGATTCCACGATCGCCATCGGCAATGCCGCCGAGGCCAATGGCAATTTCTCGATCGTGATGGGGCAGAGCGCCAAGTCGCTCGACGGCGACAGCATCGTCCTCGGCCGCAACGCCAAGGGCACGTCCTATGGCTCGATCGCGATGGGCTATAACGCAGTCGCCGGCAACCAGGCGCTGGCGATCGGCTTCATCGCCTCCGCGACGGGCACGAATGCCTCGGCGCTGGGTCTCGATGCCAGGGCTGCCGGCAACTACAGCACTGCGCTCGGTTCCTCGACTCGCTCCTTGGGCGCTTCCTCGGTCGCGATCGGCCTGGGCAGCACGAGCAGTGGCGCCAACTCGATTGCGCTGGGCACCGCGAACGCCGCCTCGACCGCGCTCACCGTCGCCAGCGGCGCGAACAGCGTCGCGATCGGCGCGGCGAGCAGTTCCGCCGGTACCGGATCGATCGCCATCGGTGCCGACGCATCGACCAACGACCAGGATTCGCTGGCGCTGGGCTACAAGGCCACGGCCAGCAGCTTCAATTCGACGGCGGTGGGTTCGCGGTCGCGTTCGGGCCAGTCGGCGACCGCGCTCGGCGAGATCGCGAATGCCGCGGGCCGAGGCAGCGTCGCCGTGGGCCTGGGCGCCGCGACGACCAACGAGTTCGCCGTCGCGGTCGGCTTCACGTCGTCGGCCAGCGGCGCGCGCGCGGTCGCGC
>JAEXLC010000102.1 GCA_023445495.1 Pseudomonadota bacterium
GTCCCCCTCCCCCAGCAAGCTCGGGGAGGATTGTTTCAGTTGCCCGGATTGGCTTCGCTCACGCCCGAGCCGTTCCCGAAATAGCGCTTCAGCTCGATCTCCGGCGCCAGCGGGTAGCTGTCGCCCCAGGCGCCGCGCGCGCGGCGCAGCAGCTCGTCGAGCTCGCCGGGCAGCGGGCGCAGCTCGGGCATCGGCCAGGTCTCGACCTTGCGGTAATAGGGCTTGAGATAGTCGGTGGCCCCGCGCAGCCCCTTGCCGCCGTCCTGGTAATTCCACAGGTCGACACCGACGCACTTCGCCATGTCGGCCACGTCATAGGCAGCGAGCAGCGCATAGATCGAATAATGGAGGCTGCGCGTGCGGGCGAGCTCGAGCGGCAGCTTGCCCTCGGGCGTGAACTGCGGCGCGATGCGCTTCTTCGGGAACGCCTCCGCCACCGCCTTGGTCATATCCGGCCGGCGGGCGAACAGCGCGAATTGCGACGTCTGCGCGTCGAACCACATGCCGTGGTTGTTCTTTGCAGCGTTCTCCGCCTTGCCATTCCTGCTCGACTGCATCCAGTCGAGATAGTCGGAGAACCACTTCTCCAGCCCCTTCTGCTCCTCGGCGGTGAGCTTGCCCGCCGGGCCGATCAGCCCGATGCCATCGACCACCCGCTCAAGTCGCGAGGTGTCGAGCACACCTTCGGCCCTGCCCTCCTCGCGCCCCGGCACGGCCTGGGCATAGTTCATGTTCGGGTTCATCCGCGTCGCGGGCGTCAGGAACCAGGTCCGCACCAGGCTGGCCGCGCGGCCGGCATAACGCGGGTTGTCGGAGAAATAATAAGCGAGGCTGAGCGTCTCGACGTCCGAGCTCATCCCCTCCAGATCGCTGACATCGAACTTGTCGGTGTTGCGATCCGGATTGATCTCGCCGTCGCGGCGTATGTAGGGCAACCCGTCCTTCTTCGCGGGATCGGGCCACCAATAGGGACCGATGCTGAGATAGTCGTGGCGATCGCCCGAGGGCGGGATCGTCCTTTTGTCGGTCACAGTATAGAGCGGTCGCTTCATCGCCGCCTCGGCGCGAGCGATCAGCCGTTCATAGGCTGCCTTCGCCGCCGGATCGGTGGCGATCGCGGCCTTGAGCCGCGCCATCACGTCCGGCGCCAAGAAAAAGGTCCTGCGTCCGCCGAACGCCGCGGAATATCCTTCCGCGCCGTTGCAGACCGGCTGCTGCGTATTCTGGCCAGGGGAGGCGATCCCGGCATGGGAGGCAGCCTGCGGCGCGAACGCCGCAGCCAGGACTAGGAGTAGAATGGGACTGCGGCGCATGGGATATTCTCCTTCGCGCTCAGTAGCGGATCCGGAAGCCGAAATAATATTGCGGCCCGCTCTCGCTCACCTCGGCGATCGAGTCGTATCCGCCCTTGTAGAACACGTCCTTGGTGTTGGTGACGTTGAGCGCCTGCAGCTTGAGCTGGATGTTCTTCGTCACGTCATACTGGACCGAGAGGTTCAGATAGCCCGCGTCCTGCACGCCGCGGTTCGTGCCGCCGTTCGGCTTGTAGTAATGCGAGCGGTAGCGATACATCGCGCGCAGCGAGAAGCCCTTGCGCTCCCAATAGACCGTGCCGTTGGCGACATACTTCGACAGCCCGATCAGGTTCTCCGGATCGAGATAGGTGCTCAGCGCCGACGTATCCGGATACTGGAAGTTCGCCCAGGCGATGTTCAGCGATCCGTTGACGCCGAAGCCGCTCAAGATGCCGGGCAGCCAGGAGAAATTGTGGCTGCCGGTGAACTCGACGCCGTAGAGGTGGCGCATGTCGGGATCATTGGCCGGGGCGATCAGGTTGACGTTGTAGCTCTGCTGGGTCGGCGCGGCCGCATCCACCTGGGTGGTGACCGTGATCGTCGTCGGGATGCCCGCCGAACGCGAGATCACCGAACCGCGCAGCCACTTGTAATAGCCGGCGACCGAGAAGAGCGTGTCGCGGCTCGGATAGAATTCCAGGCTGACATCCGCATTCCAGGCGCGCATCGGCTTGAGGTTGGGATTGCCGCTGGTCGGGTTGAAGGTGACGCTGGAGGCGCCGCCGGTGCCGGTGGTCGGGTTCAGGTTGATGCCCGCGCCGAAGCTCTCGATCGGCGAGCGCGACAGGGCACGATAGCCGGCGGTGCGCAGCTTGATCTTGTCCGACAGGTCGAAGCTCAGGTTCAGGCTGGGCAGCCAGTAGGAATAGTCGCCCTTGAGCGTGTCGGTCTGGATCGTGCCGGTGGGATCGGCGGCGACGGTATAGCTGTCGGCGCCGGTATCGATCGTCACCTTGAACGGCAGGCGATAGCCGACCGAAGTGATGTTGGTCTTCACATAGCGCAGGCCGATATTGCCGCTGACCGGCAGCGCACCGAGATCGCCGCGGAAGCTGGCCATCACATAGGCGGCCTTGATCCGCTCGCGGATATCGAGATCGCTCGGATCGCGGCTCTCGCCCGGCAGCGGCAGCGCGTCCGAACCGGTGAACGCCTTGTAGAGGCACTGGTTGTCGAACGTCGCCCAGCTGGTGAGGTTGGTGCTGGTGCTCGGGAAATAGTCCTTGGTCGGGAAGCCCCGGCGGCAATTGGCGTTCGCGCCGTTGATGATCTGCGCGACGGTCTGGCCGCCATAGGGCAGGATCGTGTTCACATCGTTGTTGCGGTTGTTGTCGAGCGTGCGGTGATGCTCGGAATAGCGCCCGCCCGCCTTGATCGCGGTGAGGAAGCCGCCCTCGGCGAACTTGTATTCGCCATCGAAGCGGCCCGCCCAGATATTGTCCTTGCGATCGGTGACGAAGCGATTGCGCGCATAGACCGCGGTCGCGGTGTTGGCGCCGAAGCTAGCCGGATTGTTCACGTCGAAGTTGAGGAAGGTGACGCGCGGCACGTCCGGGCTGTCGGTATAGTCCAGCTCATAGCCGACGCGCGTGGTCGAGCGCATGCGGGTGGCCTTCTGCGTCTCGGTGCGGTGCGAGTCCGAGAAGCTGCCATCGGCGGTGAGGATGAAATTGCCCGGCTTCCAGGTGACGGTCGCGCCGCCGCCCTTATATTCCTCGTTGCGGTTGCGCAGCTCGAGCTGGTTCTCGATGTTCGAGTTGCCGCTATACTTGATCAGCGCGCCCTTGGTGTAGCCGTTGGTGCCGTCGCCGATCAGGATCGGCTTGATGCCGCGCAGCGCCTCGGCGATCGACAGGATGTTGCGGTCCTCGGTCGATTCCCGCTTCGACCACTGGCCGTCGAGCGCGATGTCGAGATTGGGCGCCGGCCGCCACTGGAGCGCGCCGATTACCGCGTTGCGCAGCTCGCGCGTGTTCTGCTGGCGGAAGTTGCGCGACTGGGTGGCGTAATAGGTGGTGCCGACCGTCTCGCCGATCCCGGCGCGCGGGGCGGTGCCGACCTGGCAGTTCGAATTGGCGCCCGCCGTATTGAGCTGGGCGGTGGTGCCGGTGACGAGCGTGCCGTTGAGCGCCGAGGTGTTGCACGGCACGAAGTTCGAGTTGCCGTTATAATAGTCTTCCGGCGCGGCGACGTCCTGGCGCTGATAGCCGATCGCGATGCCGAATTCGCCGATGCCGGTGCTGAACTGCTTCACCAGGCTGGCATTGGCGCGGTAGCCAAGGCCGTCGCGGCCGATGATGTCGTCGTCCTTGGGCAGATAGGAGCCGCGGATTTCGGCCTGGAAGCGCGACTTGCCATAGTCGAGCGGACGCATCGACTTGAGCTCGATCACGCCGCCGATGCCGCCTTCGAGGAAGTCGGCGCGCTGCGTCTTGTAGACGATGACGCCGTTGACCAGTTCCGAGGGGAATTGCTGGAAGGCGACCGAGCGATCGGCACCGGCGGTGGAGACTTCGCGACCGTTGAAGGTGGAGAAGCTGAGCGTCGGGCCGAGGCCGCGCACCGACAGCTCATTGGCGTTGCCCTTGAAGCGATCGGCCGAGACGCCGGTGATGCGCTCCAGCGTGTCGCCGACGCTGTTGTCCGGCAGGGCGCCGATCTCGTCGTTGACGATACCGTCGAGCACCACGTCCGCGTTGCGCTTCACATCGATCGAGCTGCGCTGCTCCGCGCGGGCACCGGTGACGACGATGGCCTGACTGTCCTCCTGGGGTGCCGCCGCAGCGGGATCGGCCGTCATGTCCTGCGCATAGGCGGGCACCACGGCGCAGGCCGATGCCAGCAGCGCCAGGCGCAGCGCATTACGTCCGAAAGCGGAAAAACGAATCCCAGGCATGCATACTCCCCTGCATATGTCTTTATCGCGCCCGTTTTCGGGTCGGGCTTCTTGGTAAGGCCAATTTGTCACCGGTGTCAACCCAATTGGCCAGTTCAAGGTTTTCCGACCGTCGTCAGCGATAGCTGAGCGACCACCGCAAGGTGAGCGGCCCGGACAGGCGACGGGCACCAAGGCGGCAGCGGACGAGAGAAGCGAAGGCGCCGGTCGGCGCGCGATACTCCTTGCCCTCGGCCGGGCCGACCGTGCAACCCTGATAGCCGCTGGCGGAGAAGCCGGTGACTTCGCCTGCTCCGAACGCCACCGTCCCCGGCCCGGTGATGCGCGCATCGCCGGAGAAACTGGCGAACTCCATCGTCACATCGGACAGGTCGATCGGCGCGGCGGCGCGATAGATGTCCGTGCGCGTGATCCTGCCCGGCACGAAATCGTAGCGCGTGGTTACGGTGATGCGCTTGTCGGCGACCGGCGCATTCTCGCCCATCCGGTCCATCGCATCCTGGCGCCAGCTGACGGTCGTGCGATTGCCCTGGCGCTTCCAGCGGATCCCGCGGAACCAGGCCAGCGGCATCAACACACTGCCGTCCGCGAGGGCGAAGCGCGGCGTGAGCTGCGGGAAGCTCGCATCTGCCGATCCCTGCAGCATCCCGCCCGCGAAGGGGATCGGGAAATAGGGATTGTGCATGTGCTGGTCTTCGGCGCCGTTGATGATCGGCAGGCCGATGACATGCCCCTTGTCGCGCAGGGTGAGCAGCGCGCGGTCATGGTCGCCGCGCGCGAACCAGGTGAAGCGCGCCGCCGGCAGAGTCCCGAGCCAGGCCGCATAGCCCGGCGACGGTACCGCGCCCTTGTAGCCCAAGCCGTTCCACAGCGCGTTGGTGTAGATATACTGCCGGGCGAGGCTGAGATTCTCGCCGAGAATCCGGTGCTTGCCGCGATAGCCATCGGTACGGCGGCCATCGTCCCAGAGGTTTACCGATCCCGTCGCCGGGCTCAGCCAGAAATCGGCGTAGCGCGCGGCGATCCGGCTGGAGAGTGCATAGGCCATGTCGCGCTCGCGCTTGTCGAGCACGCCCAGCTTCGCCGCAGCGGTGAGCACTTCGAGGAAGGCGGTCTCGCCATAGGTGCCGATGCTGCGGCCATATTCCCAGCCCTCGCCGGTAAGCGTCGCGCGGTGGAGCATCAGGTCCGCCGACTTGCGCAGCCATGCCTTCACCTGCGGCGTGGGCATCATGCCGGTCTCGATGAAGCGCTGGGCGATCTCGCCGATCAGCAGCACCGAATAGCGATCGAACCGGCCATGGCCGTCGGTCTCGTCGGCAAAGCCATATTGCCCCGAATAGCTGCGATAATGCGCGATCATCCGCTGGAGCAGCGCCCTGGACGCCGCTTCGTCCTCCCAGCCGAGCAGGTAGCGCAGCCGGGCGACGCTGAAGGCGACGCCGTAATAATTGTTGGGCAGATCATGGAGCAGGTCGAGCGACTTCGCATCGACGAAGCGGCGCCAGTCGAGCTTCTGCCGCAGCCTGGCGAGCGTCGCGGGCGCCACCGCCGCGTCGAGCAGCCCGGCCTGCTTCAGGGCGTGGAGGGCCGAGATGTAGTAGTAGATGCCCCAGGTGTCGTTGGGATCGTCGATCGTCAGGTCGGCGATCTCGCGGTAGCCGGCGAGATATTCGGCCAGCTTCGGATCGGTGCGCGGCGTGTCGAGCAGGAGGTAGCTGAGGCCCGAGGCGATCTTGCCGGGGAGGAACTTGTCGCCGCTGTCGAACACCGCGACTCCGTCGAGCCGCATGCCCCGCTTCTCGCGCAGCAGCTGGCGAAGCAGCCCGGCGAGCTGGGGCATCAGCCGCAGCTCGATCGTCGCGTCCATCGGCGGGGCCACCGCATAGACCGGGCCGTGCGGCGAGGGCGCTGCGGGCTGGGCCATCGCGGCGGGGGCGGCGAGCAACGCGAGACAGGCGGCGCCCAGCGGCGCACGCGACAGATTCTTCAATTGGCCTCTCCTTTTGGTCAGGCCAATCTCAAACTTCAGGTAATCGGTGTCAAGCCACTCGATCGAGCGATCAGGCCGAGCCGATCTTCAGGCGGCGCGCAACGCTGTCGCGACGCGTCTCGATCTCGTTGCGCGCGCGCTGCATCGCCTCGAGCTCGGTCGCCTCGAGCAGATCATCGACCACCCCGCGCAGATGCCGCCGCATCGCGTTGCGCGCCGCATGCGGGTCATGCGCCTTGAGCGCATCGAGGATCGGGCGATGCTCCTCGACTCGCGGGGTGATGCCGCCGCGCTTGGCACGGGCGAACATGTTGGCGGCGAGCGGCGAGTTGACGCGAAGGTCCCAGAGATAGTCGACGACGCTACGGATCGCCGCGTTTCCGGTGGCATTGGCGATGGCGAGATGGAAGCGGTGGTCGGCGTCCATCACCGAGGGCTCGTTCGAGTCGTCGGCGGCCATTTCCTCGATCAGTTCCTCGAGCTCGGCGAGCTGCTCGTCGGTGATCGATACCGCGGCCAGGGCGACCGCCTCGCCCTCGAACAGGATGCGGGCCTCGGTCAGGTCGAAGGCGCCGACATCGAAATTGAGCGAATCCGCCCGCTCGCCGCTGCCATGCTCGCGCTTGGTGACATAGAGGCCGGAGCCGTGCCGCGCCTCGATCCAGCCCTTCATCTCGAGCGCGATCATCGCCTCGCGGATGGTCGGGCGGCTGACCTTGTATTCCTCGGCGAGGTCGCGCTCGCCCGGCAGGCGGGAGCCCGGCGACCAGCGCCCGGCCTCGATCGCCTCGGTGATCGAGGCAGCGACGCGCTGATAGAGCTTGTTGCCGGTGATCTTCATTGCATCCTCATCCTTACACAACCTCGTAGGTTGACACGATAGGTCATACAAGTGGATATTGGCCTGACCACTCTAGGGGGTATTGTTTTGCCACGTATCACTGCCGCCCGCGTCATCGTGACGCGCCCCGGCCGCAACTTCGTCACGCTGAAGATCGAGACCGACGAGGGCGTATACGGCCTTGGCGACGCGACGCTCAATGGCCGCGAGCTGGCCGTCGCCAGCTATCTCACCGATCACGTGATCCCCTGCCTGATCGGCCGCGATGCGCACAGCATCGAGGACATCTGGCAGTATCTCTACAAGGGTGCCTATTGGCGCCGCGGCCCGGTGACGATGAGCGCGATCGCCGCGGTCGACATGGCGCTGTGGGACATCAAGGGCAAGCTGGCCAACATGCCGGTCTACCAGCTGCTGGGCGGGGCCGCCCGCGAAGGCTGCATGGTTTACGGGCACGCAAATGGTAGCGATATCAGCGAAACGATCGAGCGCGCCCATGAATATCTGGAGCAGGGCTACAAGGCCGTCCGCCTCCAGTCCGGCGTGCCGGGCATGGCGACGACGTACGGCGTGTCGGGCGAGCGCTTCTACTATGAGCCGGCCAAGGGATCGCTGCCCGAGGAATCGCAGTGGAGCACGTCGAAATACATGCGCTTCGTGCCGCAGCTGTTCGACAAGGCACGCGAGTCGCTGGGCTGGGACATCCACCTGCTCCATGACGTCCACCACCGGCTGACCCCGATCGAGGCGGGCCGGCTGGGCAAGGACCTGGAGCCGTACCGCCTGTTCTGGCTGGAAGACGCCACGCCGGCCGAGAACCAGGCCGCGTTCCGGCTGATCCGCCAGCACACCACCACCCCGCTGGCCGTGGGCGAGATCTTCAATTCGATCTGGGACGCCAAGCAGCTGATCGAGGAGCAGCTGATCGACTATATCCGCGCGACCGTGGTGCATGCCGGCGGCATCACCCATCTGCGCCGGGTGGCGGCGCTGGCCGATCTCTACCAGGTGCGCACCGGCTGCCACGGTGCGACCGACCTGTCGCCGGTGTGCATGGCGGCAGCGCTGCACTTCGGCCTGTCAGTGCCCAATTTCGGCATCCAGGAATATATGCGCCACTCCGAGGAAACCGACGCCGTGTTCCCGCACGCCTACAGCCTCAACAACGGGCTGATGCATCCGGGCGACAAGCCGGGGCTGGGCGTGGACATCGACGAGGTGCTGGCCGCCAAGTACGAGTACAAGCGCGCCTATCTGCCGGTGAACCGACTCGAGGACGGGACGATGTTCAACTGGTGAGGCTGGGGCCGGCGCTTGCCTTCAGCGCGGGCGCCGGCGACTCGCGGAAGTACACAAAAGTACAGGCCAGGAGCGGGTTTTCGGGCCGCTATTTTCCCTGTTTTCTCGGATACGCGTCATATCTCGCAACCTTGTTGCGCGCGCGTGATCCTATTTCATCCGACAAGGCAAAGAGCGGCGGGCAGCGAGCCCGACCGCACCAGCCAAGCAGGCGAAATCCTACATTGCAAGCGAAGGGCTAGGCGCGCTCCCGGTGCATCCAGCGCGCCTCGCCCGGAAACGGAAAGCGCGGGATGAGCATCCACGACTTGCCGTCGATCGCGATCGGCTGCCCCGGCGCCTTGCGCGCGAGCAGGCGATCCAGGGCCGGCCGATCCTGCACAGGCAGATAGAGGCTGTACCGGCCATCCTTCCAATGGACGGTCTGCGGATCGCCCAGGCCGGGCCAGCCCTGCGGCCAGGCAAGCGGCGCGCCCTCGGGCACCGGATCGTAGAGGCCGAGCACCAGTTCGATCCGCTCGGGCATCCATGGACGCGCATCCGGGGGATCGAAATGCGCCAGCCGATCATAGGCAGCGGTGACGAGCGGCGGCAGCTTCGCGCGCACCCGCGCAGCCGACGGCTCGCCATAGACCGAGAGGACGTGCGGCGAATCCCCGCCATAGAGATACAGGGTGACGTTGCTGCCGTCGGTCCAGTCGTCCGCCTGGTAATGGCGGGCCAGCCCGGCCCGCACCGGGATGTTCAGCTCCCGAACCAGCGCGTCGCGCTCGGACGGATCGAGCCGGACCGTCCGGAATCCCTCGCCATGCCGATAGATCGCCGTGCCATCGGCATAGAACGCGAAGTCCGGGGTTTCGAGGCCCATGCCGGGCGCCAGGACCGGCAGCGAGATCAGCACGACGAGCGGCTCGGCCGTCGCCGCACCGGCGCGCGCAGGCAGCGGCAGGCAGGCGGCGATCCCGGCCATGAGCAACGCGCGGCGAGTAATTTCCATCGGGCTCCCCTGACCTGAGGGCGGCCACACTGCCTGCGCGGTGGCACCGGGGAAAGGCGTCGAATGGTCCGATTGCGGGATATGGGCACCGTTGCCGCTACCGGTCCCGGCAAACTGCGCGGAGGCACCTAGCAGGCCGGGCCCGAAGTTCCCCGGCGAAAGCCGGGGCCCAGAGTCACAAGCGTTCCAGCGGGAGAAACCCTAGGCCCCGGCCTGCGCCGGGGAACCGGATATGGAAAAGGCTCAGCCCTCCTCGACCGGTGCAGTCGGGCCGTTCTTCAGGATCGACTCGATCGCGTTCTTCGCGCTCGCCTTGGTCGTGTAGCCCTCGGTCCAGAAGATCACTTCGCTGTTGTACTTGAACTTGGCGACATACTCGCCGGCCTTGTTCTGCTCGATCACGAACTTGTGTGCCATTCGCCCAGCCCCTTACCTTCCGGAGCACGCAGATTAGGCGGTTTCCGCACCGGATAGAAGCGGCCCGTCACCCCCGGCCATGGCATTCGTCGTATCCGGCAATCGTTTCGGCTTCGACGACAAGCGCGGTGAGCGCGCCAAGGTCGGTCACGTCCTCAAGATCGAGGAAGCGCCGGCGGATCGCTTCGAGGCGCGGGTCCGCAATCCTGCTGCTCGTGAAATCGTCAATGTCCCAATCGGCGCCGGTGCCGTCCCGAAAATCGCGCAGATACGCCGCGACCTCGCCAGCCGACATCCGTACCGGGCGCGAGAAGGGAGCGAGCAGGAGCGCCACGATCAACCCGGGAACAAGCAGCGGCAGCAGCGCAATCAGAACGATCACGCCCAACAGATTCTGTCCGAGACTGTTCCCCCGCCCGAACAGGACCTTGCCGAACACCCGGCTCAAAACCGGCTCGGAGCGTAGAGCGCCGGGTCAATAGCCGCCACCGCCGGATCGGGCACGGTGCCGAGCAGCAGCGCCGCGGCGAGCTGCGCGGCGGCGGGGGCGGTCTGGATGCCGAAGCCGCCCTGCCCCGCGCACCAGAAGAAGCCCGGCGCGTCCTGCGCGAAGCCATAGACCGGCAGGCGATCGGGGGCGAAGCTGCGCAGGCCCGCCCATTTGTGCTCGAGCTTGTCGATCCGCCAGTCGACGACATGCTCGAACCGGTCGATCGCCAGGGCGACGTCGATGTCCTCGGGCTGGGCATCGCAGGGCGGCGTCTCGATCTCGTCGTGCGGCGAGAGCCAGAGCCGGCCGCCGGCCTCGGGCTTCCAGTAGAAGTCGCCGCCGATATGCGCGACCATCGGGCTGAGCGGAGCCGGCGCGGGATCGGTCTTGAGCTGCATGATCGTGCGCCGATAGGGGGTGATGCCGATCGGCGCGACGCCGGCCATCTCCGCCACCGGATCGGCCCAGGCGCCGGCGGCGTTGACCAGCATATCGGCCTCGAACGCGCCGGCGCGCGTCTCCAGCAGCCAGCGGCCGGCCTCACGGCGCGCGGAGCGCAGGCCGGCATCGGTGTGGAGCACCGCCCCTGCCCGCTTTGCCGCCGCAAGCATGTCGGCATGCAGCGCGCCGACATCGATATATTCGCAGCTCGGCTCGAGCACGCCGAGCGTCCATTCGGGGCGCAGGCCCTGGATCAGCCCCTGCGGATCGACGGCGCGCAGCTCGACGCCGGTGCCTTCGAACTCGCCGAGGAAATCGTCGATCGCGCCCGCTTCGTCCGCGCGGCCGATATGGACCGAGCCCATCGGCTCGAGATAGCCACCGTCGCGCAGCGGGGCGCCCGAGGCGGTGGTCAGCGGCTGGATCGCCGGGCCGCCATAGCTCTCGGACCAGAAGGCCGCCGAGCGCCCGGTCGAATGATAGCCGGCGCGCTCCTCCGCCTCGAGCAGCAGCACGCTCGCATGCGGCGCGATCTCGGCCGCGAGGCTGGCCCCGGCGATGCCGGCGCCGATGATCGCGATATCGTACGCCATCAGCGACGCTGGGCGCGGGCGGCGAGGAACAGGTCGATCTCGCCGATCGCGCGATTGCGGACCTTGTCGCCCTCCCGCAGGATCTCGTGCGCGCTTTCCTTGCCGAAGCTGACGATGCGGGCGTCGGGCAGCCTGGGCACGATTTTCAGCGCTGCCTTCGCATCGACCAGCCCGTCCGCCTTGGCGACCAGCGCCAGCACGGGGACCGGCATCTTGCGGAGCTTCGGATTGCCGGCGAGCTCGCGCATCGACTTGAACGCCTGGATCAGCCAGCGCCAGCTCGGCGGGCCGGTGACGATCTCGGGATTGTGCTGCTGCCAGAAGATCTCGTCCGAATAGCGATCGCGATCATGGGTGAGCAGGTTGGCGCGGGTCTCGGTGGTGTAGGGCTTCTCGTTGCTCTTCCAGGCCGGGCGAGTCTGATCGCCGACTCCGCCGAGGATGCGCGCGGCGCGCTCGGCAAAGGGGCCCAGCGCGCTCTTCACGCCGAGCATCGGCGCGACGATCACCGCGGCATCGGGGCGGATCGCGCCTTCGACCAGCCCGCGCAGGATCAGATGGCCGCCCATCGAATGGCCCATCACGACGTGGGGGCCCGGAGTCGCGGCTTCCCATTCGGCGTAGAAGGCCTGCAGATCGGCGATGAAGCTGTCGAAGCTGTCGATGTCGCCGCAATTGGCGCGCGAGGTGAGTCGGCCCGAGCCGCCCTGCCCGCGCCAGTCGAACGACGTGATCGTCCAGCCCTGCGCGTGCCAGTGGTGGAACGCCTCCAGATACTTCTCGAAGATGTCGCCCCGGCCGCCCTGGAACAGGATCGAGCCGCGCGGCGTAGCGGTGTCGGCGGGCCAGGCAAAGGCGCGCAGATGCCAGCCATCGGGCGCGGTCCAATGGTGGACCTTGGCCCCGGCGGGGATGGTACGGCGAATATCCGGATTTTCACGCATGGCGCTTGGTTACGTTTTGATAAGCCGTCCCGTCTAGGACTTTACTCCTATGGGGGAGTGGTTCGTCACCTTGCTGCTTGTTGCGCTCGCGCTGCTGCTCGTCTCGGCGGGCATCCAGGACGCGCGCACCCGTGAGATCGCCAACTGGAAGAATGCCGCCATCGCACTGATGGCGCCGCTCTGGTGGTGGGCGAACGGGCTGGCCCTGTGGCCGGACATGGCATTGCAGCTGGGCGTCGCCACGCTGGTCTTCGGCTTCTTCGTCGGCGCCTTCGCGTTGGGGCAGATGGGCGGCGGCGACGTGAAGATGATCGGCGCGCTCGCGCTTTGGCTGCCGATGCAGCCCTTGGTGTGGATGCTGGTGCTGATGTCGCTGATCGGCGGCGGGCTCACCCTGGTGATGGTGATCGAGAAGAAGCTGCGGCCCGCAAAGGGGGGACCTGTGGAAATCCCTTATGGCGTGGCCATCGCAATCGCAGCGCTGCTCGTTCTTCGCGAACCGATTTTTAACCAGTTCGGGTGAATACTTAACGCTGGCGCAACCACAACGCCGACGTTTTTTGAGAAGGCTTGGGAATAGCGAAATGGATGCACGCAAGCTGATCCTGCTCGTCGGTGCGCTCGTCGTGGCCGCAATCACCGCGTTCATGGCGCGCAGCCTGATGAGCGGCGCACCCGCGCCCCAGGCCGGTGCCGTGCCTGCCGCGGTGCAGCCGCAGAACACCACCGAGGTGCTCGTCGCCAAGCGCGAGCTGCCGGTGGGCACCATCCTCGACCCGCAGTCGCTCGAGTTCCGGCCCTGGCCCAAGGAGCTGGTCGAAGGCGCCTATTATGTGAAGAGCGAATCGGATCCGGCCAAGCTGGTCGGCACCGTGGTTCGCTTCCCGATTCCCGCCGGCCAGCCGGTGACCCAGGGCGCGCTGGTGAAGCCCGGCGACCGCGGCTTCCTTGCCGCCGCGCTCGGGCCCGGCATGCGCGCGGTCACCGTTCCGGTCTCGACCCAGAGCGCCGTTGCCGGCTTCGTCTTCCCGGGCGACCGGATCGACCTGGTGCTGACCCAGTCGGTGTCGGGCGGGGGCGACGGCCCGCCGCTCAAGGCTTCGGAGACGATCCTGCGCAACCTGCGCGTGCTCGCCACCGACCAGAAGACCGACAAGCAGACCGACGACAAGGGCAACACCATCGTCAACACCTTCTCGACCGTGACGGTCGAGGCGACTCCGAAGATCGCCGAGAAGATCGCGGTCGCGCAGACCATCGGCACGCTCTCGCTGTCGCTGCGCTCGATCGCCGACAACCAGGGCGAGCTCGAGGAAGCGATCGCCGCCGGCGACGTCGAAGTGCCGACCGACCCGAAGAAGGAAAAGGAAATGATCGCCAAGGTGGCGGCGCGTCCCCAGGAGGGCGCGACCACCTTCGCCACCGGCGCCGACGTGTCGCGCTTCCAGCGCAGCACCGTACCGGCCAAGCCGCGCGACGCCGCCCCGATGGGCGGGATGCCGGCTCCGGCACCGGGCCAAGGCTATCCGGGTGCGGTCGCTCCGCGCGGCCCGGTCGTCACCATCGTTCGCGGCAATAACGAGACCGCCGTTGCTCTGGGGGGCAAGAACTAAGATGACCAGCAAGCTTCTCCTGAAGCGCTCGCTTGCCGCGATCGTGTCGACCGCGATGGTCGGCGCGCCGGCGACCGGCTTCGCCCAGTCCGCAAAGGCCAAGCGCCCGCACCAGACCCGCCCCGCCCCGTCGCGCGCCAATGTCGGCGTCGCCAGCCTGCCGGCCGGCACCCAGCGCCCGACCAGCGAGATCCTGCTCTCGATCGGCGAGGGCCAGCTGATCACGCTGCCGGCCAATGTGGCGAACGTCTGGACGTCGAACCCCGGCGTGGCGGACGTCTATGTCAACAATCCGCGCCAGATCCACCTGTTCGGCAAGGAATTCGGCGAGGCGACCGTGTTCGCCACCAGCGCTTCGGGCGCGGTGGTGTTCTCGACCACCGTCCGCGTCGCGCAGAACATCACGTCGATCGACCGGATGATCAAGGTCGCGATGCCGGATGCCGATATCCAGGTGACCACGGTCGGCCAGATTGCGGTGCTGAACGGCACGGTGAAGTCGCCGCAGGATGCCGAACAGGCCCAGCGCCTCGTCACCGGCCTGCTCAATCCCGGCGTCAACGTCACCGATCCGAACGCCCAGGTGAAGATCGCCGTCATCAACCGGCTGAAGACCGCCACGCCGCTGCAGGTGCAGCTGCAGGTGAAGTTCGCCGAGGTGAGCCGCAGCTTCGTCAAGAATATCGGCGTGAACTTCACGACCAAGGACTCGACCGGAGGCTTCCAGTTCGGACTGGCCCAGGGCCGCAGCCCGGGCTCGTTCACTGCCGCCGACCTTGCGAAGTACCCGGTCGCGACGATGACGCAGAATGGCGTCACGATCACCGGTGCCTATGATCCGTCGACCGGCCAGTTCCTGAACCCGCGCGCGAGCGGCCTGGCCGACATCACCCGCGGCTCGGACAACGCCACCATGGGCCTGGCCGGCAAGCTGTTCGGCCTGGACGTGCTCTCGGCGATCGATATCGGCGAGACGATCGGCCAGGTGACGACGCTGGCCAATCCGAACCTGACCGCGCGCTCGGGCGAGACCGCCAACTTCCTGGCCGGCGGCGAGATCCCGATCCCGGTGGCGCAGGGCCTGGGCACCACCACCGTCGAATACAAGCAGTACGGCATCAGCCTGGCGTTCACCCCGACCGTGCTGAGCGACGGCCGCATCTCGCTTCGGGTGCGCCCCGAAGTGTCGCAGCTGACCTCGGCCGGCGCGGTGCAGCTCAACGGCGTCACCATTCCCGCGCTCAGCACCCGCCGCAGCGAGACCACGGTCGAGCTCGGCTCGGGCGAGAGCATGGTGATCGGCGGCCTGCTGCAGAACAGCCACAACAACACCATCACCAAGACGCCCGGCCTGGGCGATGTGCCGGTGCTCGGCGCGCTGTTCCGCTCAAACGGCTTCCAGCGCAACGAGACCGAGCTGGTGATCGTCATCACTCCGTATCTGGTGAAGCCGGTCAACGCGAACCAGATCGTGCTGCCGACCGACGGCTACCGCGCGCCGAACGACCTGGAGCGCGTGTTCCTGGGCTCGCTCTCGGGCAAGGACAAGACCGGCGATCGCCCCAAGCCGAGCATGGCGCCGGCCGACGGCCAGCCCGCCGTGGGCGCCTTCTCGCCCGCGCCGACCAACCAGCCCGCCGCGCCCGTCCAGGTCGCGCCGGCTCCCACCAACAACCGCAAGCAGAAGAAGGGTGGCTCCGCGGCCCCCGGCTTCGGCTTCTGATCCCGATGCGACTGACGAGGAGATCGCCCGTGCTTCCGCGCTTCACTCCCCTGCTCGTCCCGGCGCTGCTGCTCGCAGGCTGCGGCACCTATAATGGCGGCGTCGAATCGGTGCATCAGCCGGTCGTGCAACGTAACGACTATGTGCTCGACCTGCAGACCACCGGCTATGGCCTGGCGGCCGGCGAAAGCCAGCGTCTGGCCGGCTGGATGTCGGCGATGAACCTGCGCTACGGCGACCGCGTCGCGATCGACGACGGCGCCGCCGGCACCACCGGCCGCCAGGAAGTCGCTGCGGAAGCAGGCCGCTACGGCCTGATCCTCGCCGATCGCGCGCCGGTGACCGCCGGCCAGATCGCGCCGGGCACGATCCGCGTCGTCGTCACCCGCATGACTGCTTCGGTGCCGGGCTGCCCGGACAATTCGCGCCCCGCCGAATACACGTTCGAGGCGAGCACCAGCTCCAACTATGGCTGCTCCACCAATGCCAACCTCGCCGCGATGATCGCCGATCCGGCCGATCTCGTCCGCGGCGCGTCCGGCTCGCCCACCGGCGACCCGGCGACCAGCGCCAAGGCGATCAACGCCTTCCGCGCGGTCGCGCCCTCGGGCGCCGGCGGCGCCACGCTGAACTCTGGTGGGAGCACGCCGAAGTGAACGCCCCCTTCAATCCCGCCCGCACCGGGCATCGCGACCCGTTCGTTGCGTTCGTCTGCGACGAGGCGACGGCGGAGATCCTCCGCCCGATCGCCGTCGAGCTCGGCTGGTCGCCGGAAAAGGTCAACAAGGGCGGGCTGCGCAACGCGGTCCAGACCCTGTCGGTATCGGCCAGCCCGAACATCCTGTTCGTCGACCTGTCCGAGAGCGGTGACCCGCTGAACGACATCAACGCGCTTGCCGAAGTCTGCGAGCCGGGCACGGTCGTGATCGCATCGGGCCAGGTCAATGACGTGCGCCTGTACCGCGACCTCGTCGCCAGCGGCATCCATGACTATCTGCTCAAGCCGCTGAACCCGGATGCGCTGCGCGATGCCTTCGCCCAGGCGCAGACCGCGCTCAACGCGCCCAAGGCCGCCGAGACCGGCACCGACCGCCCGCATTGCGCGGTGGCGGTGATCGGCACCCGCGGCGGCGCCGGCGCATCGACCCTCGCGACCTCGCTCGCCTGGCTGATGGGCGAGAAGCAGGGCCGCACCACGGCGCTGCTCGACCTCGACGTGCATTTCGGCACCGGCGCACTCGCGCTCGACCTCGAGCCGGGCCGCGGCCTGACCGACGCGATCGAGAATCCGAGCCGCATCGACGGCCTGTTCATCGAGCGCGCGATGGTGCGCGCTTCGGACCGGCTCGCGGTGCTCAGCGCCGAGGCACCGATCCACTCGCCGATCATGACCGACGGCGCGGCCTTCTATCAGCTGCAGGAAGAGATCCGCACCGCGTTCGAGTGCACCGTGGTCGACCTGCCGCGCTCGATGCTGGTCAACCATCCGCACCTCATCACCGATGTGCAGGTGGCCGTGCTGGTGACCGAGCTGACGCTTGCCGCCGCGCGCGACGCGATCCGCATCCTCAGCTGGTTCAAGTCGAACGCGCCGCAGACCCAGGTCATCGTCGTCGCGAACAAGATCCAGCAGGCGGGCGTTCTCGAGATCAGCCGCAAGGATTTCGAAGGCTCGATCGAGCGCAAGATCGACTTCCTGCTGCCGTTCGATGCCAAGCTGGCCTCGCAATCGGCCAAGCTGGGCAAGCCGCTTGCCGAGGTGGGCCGCGGCAACAAGGGCGTGGCGCCGCTGGGCGACCTTGCGCAGCGCATCGTCGGCATCGCCGATTCGGGCACCGACGACGCTGGCGCCAAGGCGAAGGCCAAGGGCGGCAAGCCGGCAAAGGGCGGCGGTTCGCTGCTCGACAAGTTCAAGGTGAAGATGCCGGTAAAGGCAAAGAAGTAACCCTTGCGCGGCTAGGCTGCGCAAAGGTTCACAAAGGCGGAGTTAGCGCGGCGTGGACATGCTGCCGGTATTGATGCTCGCTGGAGGCACCTTCCTGGTGCTCGTGCTGATGGTGTTCGCCTTTTCGGGCCCATCCGCCGAGCGCGCGGGCGCGCGCCGCGTCAAGGAAATGCGCGAGCGCCATGTGGTGAGCGCGGCCGGCAACAATGCCATGGAAGCGCAGATGCGCCGCGTCGCCGCCGCGCGCGCGACCAAGATGGACGCGACCGCCGCCCGCTTCCTGCCCAATCCGGCGCTGCTCCAGAAGCGCCTGAACATGACCGGCAAGCCGTGGACGCTGGGCCAGTACATGATGGTCAGCGCCGGCCTGACTCTGGTGCCCGCCGGCCTGATCCTGCTCCAGGGCCTGCCGATCCTGCTGGCGCTGGGCGTCGGCCTGTTCCTGGGCGTCGGCCTGCCGCATTTCGTCGTCGGCTTCTTCGTCAAGCGCCGCGTCGCCAAGTTCACGTCCAAGTTTCCCGACGCGATCGAGCTGCTGGTGCGCGGCCTGCGCTCGGGCCTGCCGATCACCGAGACGATGGGCGTGGTCGGCCAGGAAGTCGAAGGCCCGGTGGGCGAGGAATTCCGCGCGGTCAGCGACAAGATGAAGATCGGCAAGTCGCTCGACGTCGCGCTGCAGGAAACCGCGGACCGGCTCGGCACGCCCGAATTCCAGTTCTTCACCATCACCATCCAGATCCAGCGCGAGACCGGCGGCAACCTGGCCGAGACGCTGGCCAACCTGGCCGACGTGCTGCGCAAGCGCGCCCAGATGAAGCTGAAGATCAAGGCGATGTCGTCCGAATCCAAGGCGTCGGCACTGATCGTGGGCGCCCTGCCCTTCATCGTGTTCACGCTCGTGTGGTTCATCAACAACAACTACATGGCCAATTTCTTCAAGGACGAGCGGCTGATGATGATCGGCGGCGGCGGCCTGATCTGGATGGGGCTCGGCGCCTTCATCATGGCCAAGATGGTCAACTTCGAGATCTGATGCGATGAACGGCGCACCTCCCTCCGGCCCCACGATCATGGGCATCGACATCATCTGGGTGGCGTCGATCCTCTCGGCCGTCGCCGCCTTCGCGGTGCTGCTGGCGATCTACGCCGCCACCACGGTGCGCGACCCGATGGCCAAGCGCGTCAAGTCGCTCAACGAGCGGCGCGAGCAGCTCAAGGCGGGCATCACCGCCTCCACCTCGAAGCGCCGCGCCAAGCTGGTCCAGAAGAGCGAGACCACCGACCGGATCCGCTCGCTGCTTTCCTCGATGAAGGTGCTGCAGGACAGCCAGGTCAAGCAGGCGCAGACCAAGCTGCTCCAGGCCGGTATCCGCCGCAAGGAATTCGCGGTCGCGGTGATCTTCGGCCGCCTCGTCCTGCCGATCGTGATCGGCGGGCCGATGCTCTATTTCGTCTACGGCACCGAGATGTTCTCGGACTGGAGCCCGATGAAGGCCTATGGCCTGGTCGCCGGCAGCTTCATCCTCGCCTACAAATTCCCCGACATCTATCTGAAGAACAAGATCACTAAGCGCAGCGCCGCGATCCGCAAGGGCCTGCCCGACGCGCTCGACCTGCTGGTGATCTGTGCCGAAGCGGGACTCACCGTCGACGCCGCCTTTGCCCGCGTCTCGAAGGAACTGGGCAAGGCCTATCCGGAGCTGGGCGAGGAATTCCAGCTGACCGCGATCGAGCTGGGCTTCCTCACCGATCGCCGCCAGGCCTTCGAGAACCTGGCCGAGCGCATCGACCTCGATTCGATCCGCGGCGTGGTCACCACGATGATTCAGACCGAGAAATACGGCACCCCGCTCGCCTCGGCGCTGCGCGTGCTTTCGGCCGAATTCCGCAACGAGCGCATGATGCGCGCCGAGGAAAAGGCCGCCCGCCTGCCGGCGATCATGACCGTGCCGCTGATCCTGTTCATCCTGCCGGTGCTGTTCATCGTCATCCTGGGTCCGGCGGCCTGCTCGATCAACGACGCGCTGATCTCCAAGGGCCCTTAACCAATTTCGGTGGCGCGACCTGCCCGGTCGGGATAGCTTCCCGCCCGAATAAGGGGGAGGTCGACTCGATGCATGATTTGCCGTTCCAGACGATCACGCAGCTCGCCGGGCTGGGCCTGACGCTGATCGCCGGCTGGTTCCTGGGGCTCGCCAGCCATAGCGGCGGCCGCAAATGGCGCCAGCGGCTCGAGGAAGAAGAGATCGACAATGCCGGCTATCGCGACCGCGCCGAGAGCGACCTGCGCGACTCCGCCCGCCGCATCCGCGACCTGGAAGCCGAGAATGCGAAGCTGCGGGCCGCCGCGCCCGTCGCGCCCGCGCCGGAGCCGGCTCCTGCCCCTGCACCCGAGCCCGAAGGCCATTCGACCGCGACTGTCGCCGCTGCCGCGGTGGCCGGTGCGGTGGCGGGCGCAGCAGTGACGCACGCGGTGGAATCGCACGAGGCGGCGGCACCCGCGGAAGCCGTGGTCGCCGAGCCGGTTGCCCCTGCCGAGCCAGCGCCGGTCGCGGAAGCGCCGGTCGCCGAGACGCAGGCCGAGGCCGTGCATGTCGAGCCCGTCCATGCCGAGCCCGCACCTGCCGAGGCGCCCGCGCCGACGGCCGAGGCCGAGCCGGTTGTCGCCGAGCCGGCACATCCCGAGCATGCCCAT
This sequence comes from Pseudomonadota bacterium, assembly GCA_023445495.1. Classification (GTDB taxonomy): domain Bacteria; phylum Pseudomonadota; class Alphaproteobacteria; order Sphingomonadales; family Sphingomonadaceae; genus Sphingomonas. Next base: position 20,243 of record JAEXLC010000102.1, read on the forward strand.
TAGGATCGCCTGACAATGCCGCTTCCGTTCGAAACCGCGACGCAGTTCGCGGCGCTGGGGCTGACTCTGGTCGCCGGCTGGTTCCTCGGGCTGGCCAGCCGCTCGGGCGGCGCCAAGTGGCGCGAGCGCTATCAGGACGAGGAACTGGAGCACGCCCGCACCCGCGACGAGGCCGAGGAGCGCATCCGCGCGCTCCAGGCCGAGGTGAAGGCGCTGCGCGGCCAGGCGCCCGCCCCGGCGGCGGCGGTCGACGACAAGCCGGGCGCCGCCTGGCGGGGCTGGTTCGGCTGGGGCCGCGACAATCTGGTGCGGATCAAGGGTATCGACGAGGCGCAGGCGAAGCGGCTCAACGAGCTCGGCATCAAGACCTATCGCGAGATCGAGAAGATGGCCCCGGCCGACGAGGCGGCGCTGGAGCAGCGGCTCGAGCTGCCCGCCGGAACGATCGCCGCGCAGGGCTGGCGCGAGCAGGCCGCGCTGCTGGCGGCGGGCAATGAGAGCGCGCACGCCGCGAAGTTCGGCTGATCGCCGCAATTTTCTTCCCCAAACATAGGTACTGAACGGTTTTTTTACGATGCCGATCCGTCCGGCATCGCCTATAGCCGTGCGTGGGATCGCTCTTTCGTCGCCGGCATTGATCGCCCGAATCGGACCGGCATGGCGCGCACCAGCCCAGTGCCTCTGACTTTCGGAGAAGAGCAGTGAAGTTGCAGCACGTTCTTGTAGCGATTCCCCTTCTTGGCGTGGCGGCACCGGCCCTGGGCCAGGTCACCGCACGCCCCCAGTTACAACTCAACGCCCAGGATCTTCGGCGGGCCACCTCCCTCGAACTGCGCCAGCGCTTTCCGGCGCAGGACCAGCCGCTCAGCCGCCCCTACAAGCTGCGCCCCGCAAATTCGGGCAGCTGGCTTCCCAAGGGCGGCATCAAGATCAACCAGGAAGCGCTCGCCGTCGCGCAGATCGCCCAGAAGGTGAAGGCGCAGTTCGCCGGCAAGGCGGTCGGCTGGTCGGTAACGGTGATGGCCCCCGGCGGCGCAACGGCGACCGCCGCGGGCGGCTCGGCACGCCGGGCGCCCGATCTCAGCCCGCGTGCGATGAGCGACAAGGAACGCATCACCATCGCCAGCGTGAGCAAGACGATCACCGCGGCCACGCTGATGCGGGTGATGGCACAGAAGAACGTCACGCTCGACGAGAAGGCCTATAAATACCTGCCCAGCGACTGGACCTTCGACGCGAAGTTCAAGGAAGTCAGCATTCGCCAGCTGCTGAGCCACAAGAGCGGCATCTGGGACGATAATTGCGGCATAGGTTTCGATACGCTCAAGGCGTGCGCGGCCAAGGCACCGAACGCGAACACCGCCTTTCGCTATGCCAACACCAACTACGCCTTCCAGCGCGTGATGCTGGTGCGGATGTACGGCATCGCCGCCACCACGGCTGCGGAATATGGCGAGCAATACACCGTCATCGTCAATCGCCAGACCTTCAACAGCGCGGGCCTGCCCTATCTCACCTGCAAGTCGCCCCAGCCCCGCCCCGCGCTCAGCTACAAGTCGAGCAAGGACAATGGCGGGGGCGCGGACAACCCCGACAATTTCGACTTCACCACGGTGCTGCCCGGCCAGGACTGGGGCGACATGACCGAGGTGTGCGGATCGCAGGGCTGGAACCTGAACTCGCGTGAGCTCGCCTGGTTCATGCACGACCTGATGCTGACCGGGAAGATCCTGCCCCAGGCAACGGTCGACCAGATGCGCGACGGCAATCTGGGCATGTTCTATGCCGATTATGGCGGCGGCCTCACCGCCTATTTCCATAACGGCTATCACCCGGCCGGCTGGAACAAGGGCGAGATCAACACGCTGATCATCACCTACAGCAACGGGATCACGATCGGCGCGGTGATCAACTCGCGCTACAATGGCGACTATGGCGGCGAACTTGCCGCCGCCGTGAAAGCCGTGATGCCCTGAACCGCGCGCGGCGGCTCGGACAGCCTTGCGTTGTCCGGGCCGCCAGCCCAGTCAGGGCCTGACCGGCAGGCTCAGCAGCTCGGGCGTATAATTCTCGATCACTTCGGCAAGCGGCTTGCCGTCGCCGGCGGTCACCAGTGCATTCTGGCGCAGGACATAGGGCGCGACCGAGCGATCCTCGTCGGCCGCGGCGATGCCGAGCGTGCGGCGGCTGGGGGCGAGCGGGCGGATCACCGCGCCGAAGGGTGCGTCCCCCGCGAGCGCGGCATTCATCTCCGGCGTAAGCCGCGCCGGAACGTACCAGTTTTCGGCGATCGACAGCGCCAGGTCGCCGCATTTCAGCACGACGCTGCGATAGACCACCGGCTCGGCCGGGCCGACCGCGAGATGCGCGCGCTGCTCGGGCGTGGCCGGCTTCTGCGCGCGGTTCACCTCCGCGCGGATCGGCGTGGCGCAGCGGCGCTGGAGCACCGTCGTCGCGCTGCGAGCCGACACCAGCTCCCGGCGGAGCGCGTCCGCCGGGTCCGGTGCCTGCTGCTGGTCTTGTACCAGCAGCAGCGCGAGCGCGAGGATCACGCCCTGCGCAACGCCGCCTGCGCCGCCGCCAGCCGGGCGATCGGTACGCGGTAGGGCGAGGCCGAGACGTAATCGAGCTTCGTCTCCTCGCAGAACGCGATCGACGCCGGATCGCCGCCATGCTCGCCGCAGATGCCGAGCTTGATGTCGGGACGCGTCGCCCGGCCGCGCTCGGCGGCGATTGCGATCAGCTCGCCCACGCCTTCGACATCGAGGCTGACGAACGGGTCCTTGGCGTAGATCCCCTTCTCCACATAGGTGGTGAGGAACTTCGCCGCATCGTCGCGCGAGACACCGAGCGTGGTCTGGGTCAGGTCGTTGGTGCCGAAGGAGAAGAAGGCGCCGACCTCGGCGATCTCGCCGGCGCGCAGCGCGGCGCGGGGCAGCTCGATCATCGTGCCGACCAGATATTCGATCGTGCGGTCCTGCTCCTCGAACACGTCCTTGGCGGCGCGATCGACCACGGCCTTCATCAGGCTGAGTTCCTTGGCGGTGGCGACCAGCGGGATCATGATCTCGGGGATCGGCGCCTCGCCGCTATTCTCGGCGACGATGCACGCCGCCTCGAAGATCGCGCGGGCCTGCATCTCGTAGATCTCGGGATAGGTCACGCCGAGACGGCATCCACGGTGCCCGAGCATCGGGTTGAACTCGTGCAGCTCGGCGGCGCGGCGCTTGAGCGTCTCGACGTCGAGGCCGGCGGCCGCCGCGACTTCGGCGAACTCGGCTTCCTCATGCGGCAGGAACTCGTGGAGCGGCGGATCGAGCAGGCGGATCGTGCAGGGCAGCCCGGCCATCACCTCGAAGATCTCGACGAAATCGCTGCGCTGCTCGGGGAGCAGCTTCTCGAGCGCGACGCGGCGCCCGGCCTCGTCCGAGGCGAGGATCATCTCGCGCACCGCGGTGACCCGCGACGGCTCGAAGAACATGTGCTCGGTGCGGCAAAGCCCGATGCCCTCGGCACCGAAATCGCGCGCGGTGCGGCAATCGAGCGGGGTCTCGGCATTGGTGCGCACCTTGAGCCGGCGCTTGGCATCGGCCCAGACCATCAGCGTGCCGAAATCGCCGGCCAGCTCGGGCTGCACCGTCGGCACCGCGCCGAGCATCACTTCGCCGGTCGAGCCGTCGATCGTGACCAGGTCGCCTTCGCGAACTTCACGCGAACCGACGCGGAACAGCTTCTCCTTGGCGACGATTGCCAGGCTGCCCGCGCCCGAGACGCAGGGGCGGCCCATGCCGCGCGCGACCACCGCGGCGTGGCTGGTCATGCCGCCGCGCGCGGTCAGGATACCCTTGGCGGCGTGCATGCCGTGAATATCCTCCGGCGAAGTCTCGACGCGGATCAGGATCACGCTGTCGCCGGCATTGGCGCGCTTCTCGGCAGTGTCGCTGTCGAACACCGCGATGCCCGAGGCGGCGCCCGGCGAGGCCGGCAGGCCCTTGGTCAGCACATCGCGCACCGCATTGGGATCGAGCGTCGGGTGAAGCAGCTGGTCGAGCGCGGCCGGATCGACGCGCAGGATCGCTTCCTCCTGGGTAATCAGCCCCTCGTTCGCCATGTCGATCGCGATCTTGAGCGCGGCCTTGGCGGTGCGCTTGCCGCTGCGGGTCTGGAGCATCCAGAGCTTGCCGCGTTCGACGGTGAACTCGATGTCCTGCATGTCGCGGTAATGCTTCTCGAGCGTCTCGAAGACGGCGGCGAGCTGCGCATAGACCTCGGGCATCGCCTCTTCCATCGAGGCGGGCTTGGCGCCTGCCTTCTCGCGGGCGGCCAGCGTCAGGTACTGCGGGGTGCGGATGCCGGCGACGACGTCCTCGCCCTGCGCGTTGATCAGGAACTCGCCATAGTACGCGTTCTCGCCGGTCGAAGGATCGCGGGTGAAGGCCACGCCCGTCGCCGAGGTGTCGCCCATATTGCCGAACACCATCGCCTGGACGTTGACTGCGGTGCCCCAGTCGCCCGGAATGTCGTTGAGCCGGCGATAGACCTTGGCGCGCTCGGACTGCCAGGAGCCGAACACCGCGCCGATCGCGCCCCAGAGCTGGTCGTGCACGTCCTGCGGGAAGGGCTTGCCCCACAGCTCCTCGACGATCGACTTGTACTCGGCGACCAGCGCCTGCCAGTCCCTGGCCGAGAGCTCGGTGTCGAGATAATAGCCGCGGTCTTCCTTGGCGATCTCCAGCGCTTCCTCGAAGCGGCCGTGATCTAGTTCGAGCACCACGTCCGAATACATCTGGATGAAGCGGCGATAGCTGTCCCAGGCGAAGCGCTCGTCGCCGCTGACCGTGGCAAGGCCCTGGACCGTCGTATCGTTGAGGCCGAGGTTGAGAACCGTGTCCATCATGCCCGGCATCGACGCGCGCGCGCCCGAGCGGACCGAGACGAGCAGCGGATCGGCGGCGTCGCCGAATTTCTTGCCGGTAATGCCCTCGATATGGGCGATGCCGTTGGCGACTTCGGCCTTCACGCTGTCGGGAAAGGCGCCGCCCTGGTCATAATAGACCGCGCACATCGGCGTGCTGATCGTGAAACCGGGAGGCACCGGCAGGCCGATCGAGGCCATGCCATCGAGATTCGCACCCTTGCCGCCGAGCAGGTTCTTGTCGCCCTTGCCTCCGTCCGACACACCACCGCCGAAGCGGTACACATACTGCGTCATTCCCGTCCCTTCTTAAGGCTTGGGCAGGCGCGTACCGCAGGTGCGAACAAGGGGAAACCCGCTGACTACGTTGTCAGAAGGCAAGTTTTGCTTGGCCGTGATCAAATCGCGCCAAGACACCGGTTACTTCAGATAAATCAACCTAGCTCGAGAGCCGAATGTGCCAATGCTCACTTGCCTTTCCCCGGCGAAGGCCGGGGCCCAGACTCAGCGTGCGCGTCGCGGACGCGCCAAGGCGCGTGACTTTCAAGGACTGGCCCCGGCCTTCGCCGGGGAAAGAGAGGGTCAGCCTTCGATCTTCGAGAAATCGGCGACGTTGTTCACGGCGTCGCGGATGCGGGCGAGCAGGCCAAGCCGCATCTCGCGCTTGAACTCGTCCGGATCGACCACGGTGACATCGTCGAAGAACTTGTCGATCGGCGCGCGGAGCGAGGCGAGCGCGGCCATCGCCGCCTCGTAATCCTCGGCCTCGACCGCAGCTTCGGCCTTGGGCTCGGCGGCGTCAAGCGCTTCGCGCAGCGCAGCCTCGGCGGGTTCGGCCTCGTAGATCTCGTTGTCCGCGACTTCGCCCGGCGCCCAGCTCTCCTTCTTGAGGATATTGGCGGCGCGCTTGTAGCCGGCGAGCAGGTTCTTGCCGTCCTCCGAGGTGACGAAGGACTGGAGCGCCTTCACCCGCGCGAGCAGGCGGACGAGATCGTCCTCGCCGCCCAGCGCGAACACCGCATCGATCAGGTCGTGGCGAACGCCCGCTTCCTTCTGCTGGACCTTGAGGCGGTCCGCGAAGAAGTCGAGCACGTCCTTGCTGACCGACTTGGTGAGCGGGAAGCGCAGGCCATTGTCAAGGATCAGCGCGATCACGCCGAGCGCCGAGCGGCGCAGCGCGAACGGGTCCTTGGAACCGCTGGGCTTCAGGTCCACGCCGAAGAAAGACGTGATGCTGTCGAGCTTGTCCGCCAGCGCCACAGCCACCGTAACCGGCGCGGTGGGGACATCATCGCCCTGGCCGACCGGCTTGTAGTGATCGCGGATCGCTTCGGCGACGGCGGCGGGCTCGCCCTGGGCGGCGGCGTAATAGCCGCCCATCAGGCCCTGGAGCTCAGGGAACTCGCCGACCATGCCGGTGACGAGATCGGCTTTGGCCAGGCGCGCGGCGCGTTCGGCCTGGTCGGGATCGGCCTTGACGATGCCCTTCTCTGCCAGCCAGCGGGCGAGCTTCGCAACGCGGTCGACCTTGTCGGCCACCGTGCCCAGCTTCTCGTGGAAGACGATCTTCTCAAGCTTCGGCGTCAGATCCTCGAGCCGGGTCTTGAGGTCGGTTTCGTAGAAGAAGCGCGCGTCCGACAGGCGGGCGGCGAGGACCTTCTGGTTGCCCTCTACGATCTTTTCCCCACCGTCGGCGGCGTCGATGTTTGCAACGCAGACAAAGGCGTTGGCGAGCTTGCCCGAATTATCGCGGCAAACGAAATACTTCTGGTTCACGCGCGCGGTGAGCTGGATCACTTCGGGCGGCACGTCGAGGAATGCTTCGTCGAAGCGGCCGAGCAGCGGCATCGGCCATTCGGTGAGGCCGGCATTCTCGTAGAGCAGGCCCTCGTCCTCGATCAGCGTCAGGCCTGCCTTTTGCGCGGCCATCTTCGCGCCCAGCGCGATGATGTTGCGGCGCTCGGCACCGTCCAAGATCACATGGCAGGCGCGCAGCTTCTCGATGTAATCCGCCGCCGAGCCGATCGTGATCCCGCCCGGATGGTGGAAGCGGTGGCCGACGGTGACCGACGCGCTTTTCACGCCGGCGATCTCGACCGGGACCAGCTTGTCGCCGAGCAGCGCGATGATGCCCTGGAGCGGGCGCACCCAACGCAGGCTCTCGGTCGACGAGGAGGCAGCGCCCCAGCGCATCGACTTGGGCCAGGGGAAAGCCGTGATCGCACCGGTGATCGCGCTGGCGAGCACCGAGCCGGCGACGATGCCGGGGCGGTCGATCACCGCGAACAGCACCTTGTTGCCCTTGCCGTCGTCCCGCTCGACCAGTTGCTCGCGGCTGAGGCCGGTCGAGCGCAGGAAGCCCTCGATCGCCTGAGCGGGCGCATCGGCGCGGGGGCCCTTGCGCTCCTCGCTGGCGGCTGCGGTCATCGCCGCGACGCCGCGGACGATCAGCGCGAGGCGGCGCGGGGTGGCGTAGCTCTCGATGCTTTCGAACGGCAGGTTGAGCGCCTGCAGCCGCGTCTCGAACAAGGCGGCGAGATCGGCGCGCGCCTTTTCCTGCATGCGCGCGGGGATTTCTTCAGAGCGGAGCTCAAGGAGGAAGTCTTCGGTCATTTGTTTTCATCACGCGAAGGCGCGAAGGCGCGAAGAGAAGAAGATGCGTTCGCGCGACGACGCGACGACGCGACGAGTTTGGTATTGGCGGCAGCGGGCCACCCCGCCCCCACGGCAGCAAATGCGGCATGGTCTGAGGTGAGAACGCCGCTGGCGCGGCAGACTGCCGTCGTCGCGTCGTTGCGTCGTTGCGCGAACATCATACCGTCCACTCCGGATACCTGGCTTGCCAGGTGGGCGTCATGTGCTGGATCCACGCTTCGCAGCTGCCCTTGGCCAGATCGCGCACGCGGCCGATATAGGCCTGGCGCTCGGCGACGGAGATCACGCCGCGGGCCTGGAGCAGGTTGAACAGATGGCTGGCCTCGATCGCCTGCTCATAGGCGGCGATGGGCACGTTGTTCGCGAGGCAGTTCTCGCACTCGGCCACGGCCTTGCGGAAGCCCTCGAACAGCGTCTCGGTGTCGGCGACCTCGAAATTATACTTCGACATCTGCTTCTCGTTCTCAAGAAACACGTCGCCGTACGACACGCCGCTATCGTTGAAGGCGAGGTCGTACACGCTGTCGACATTCTGGATGTACATCGCCAGCCGCTCGAGCCCGTAGGTGAGCTCGCCGGCGACGGGCTTGCAGTCGAAGCCGCCCATCTGCTGGAAATAGGTGAACTGAGTCACCTCCATGCCGTCGCACCAGACTTCCCAGCCCAGGCCCCAGGCGCCGAGCGTGGGCGATTCCCAATCGTCCTCGACGAAGCGGATATCATGCTTGGTGAAGTCGATGCCGATCGCGGCGAGGCTGCCCAGATAGAGGTTCTGCAGGTCGCTCGGGCTCGGCTTCAGGATCACCTGATACTGGTAATAATGCTGGAGCCGGTTCGGGTTCTCGCCATAGCGGCCGTCGGTCGGGCGGCGGCAGGGCTGGACGAAGGCGGCGTTCCACGGCTCGGGGCCGAGGGCGCGCAAGGTCGTCGCCGGGTGGAAGGTGCCCGCGCCCATGCGCATGTCATAGGGCTGGAGGATCACGCAGCCCTTCTCCGCCCAATAGTCATGGAGCGTGAGGATCATGCGCTGGAAGCTGAGAGGCTGTGCCATAGCCTCGCGCTTTGGCGTCTCCTCTCCTGACGGTCAATGCCGGTGCTGGATCGGGCAGGGTTTCGCGGCTACCGCTTCGGGATGACCGCCGCCGCCACGATCCGCCGCCTGCTCCCCGCGCTGCTGGCGCTAACCCTTTGGGGCTGCGGGCAGAAGGCTGCCACGCCGGCCGAGAAGGCCGATCCGGCGCTATGGGTGGTCAAGGATCACGACACCACCATCTACCTGTTCGGCACCGTCCATGTGCTCAAGCCCGGGATCAACTGGTTCCAGGGCGGGCTCAAGCAGGCGTTCGACAAGGCCGACACTTTGGTGCTCGAGCTGGTGATGCCGCCCGATGCCGAGATGCAGGCGATCGTCGCCGAGCTGGGCACCGCCGCGGGCGGCCCGCCGCTGACCGAGCAGCTGCCCGCCGCCGAGGCCGGGAAGATGCGCGCGGCGCTGCCCAAATTCGGCATGGCGCCCGATTCGCTCGACCGCGCCGAGCCCTGGCTGGCCGCGACGCTGCTTTCGGTGCTGCCGCTCAAACAGCTGGGATATGACGACAAACAGGGCGCCGAGCTGACCCTGACCGACGCCGCCAAGGCCGCGGGCAAGAAGGTGGAAGGGCTGGAGACCGCGCGGCAGCAATTGGGGTATTTCGACGCCCTGCCCCTGCCCGCCCAGCGCAAGCTGCTGGTCGAGACGATCGACGACCTGCCCGAGGCCGGTACCAAGATCGACCAGGCAGTGACCGCGTGGCGCAAGGGCGATGCCGATGGGCTGGCGAAGCTGGTCAATGCCGACATGGCCTCCGCGCCCGAGGTGAGCGAGGCGCTGCTCACTCGCCGCAACCGCAACTGGGCCGACTGGATTTCCCAGCGAATGCAACAGCCTGGCACGGTGTTCGTCGCCGTGGGGGCCGGGCATCTGGCGGGCGATGCCAGCGTGCAGGCGGAGCTGGCCAAGCGGGGGCTGAAGGTGGAGCGGGTTCGGTACTAGGCCACCGATACGCCGACGATTCCTCCTGCTTTTCCCCGGCGAAGGCCGGGGTCCAGTACCTGAAAGTCACGCGCCGAAGGCGCGTCTCCGCCGCGCACTGCCAAGTCTGGG
>JAEXLC010000106.1 GCA_023445495.1 Pseudomonadota bacterium
GTCCCCCTCCCCCAGACAAGCTGGGGGAGGATTTGCGAGATTACTTCCGCGGCCCCAGGTCCGCCGGGATCGTCGGCAGATATTGCGGCACCACCCGGGCATGCGTCGCCTGCTCATAGGCATAGCCCGCCTTGAGCAGCAGTCCGTCCGACCAGGCGGTGCCGATGAACGACAGCCCCGCCGGCAGCCCGTTCACCAGCCCCATCGGCACGGTGAGGTGCGGATAGCCCGACACCGCCGGCAGTTCGCTCGCCGACGGCCCCTGGAACTGGTCGCCATGCGCGGGGTCGCTCAGCCAGGGCGTGCCATAGGTCGGGGTGACGAGGATCTGCACGCCGCCGGCGGCCAGCATCGCGTCGATCCCTTCCGGCCCCGCCATCCGCGCCGATTTCTCGCGCGCGGCCTTGTAGTCGGGATCGTCCAGGCCCTTGGTCTTCTCGGCCTTGATAAAGGTCTCCTGCCCGAAGAACGGCATCTCGCTCGCCTTGTTCGCCTCGTTGAACGCGATCAGGTCGGCGAGCGTCTTCGGGCCCACGCTGGCGGGGGTGGTGGCGAGATAGGTCGCCATGTCGGCCTTCAGCTCGGTGTAGAGTACCAGCCCCTCGGCCTCGCCCAGCCCCTTCAGCTCGGGCATCTTCACTTCGACCAGCACCGCGCCCGCTGCGGTCAGCTCCTCGAGCGCCTTGTCGAAGCGTGCCGCCAGGTCGGCGGCCATCTCGGGCTTCCAATAGCCGATCTTCATGCCCTTGAGCGCATCGGGGCTCAGGCCGGCGGCATAGTCCGCCCGGTGCTTGTCGGCGTCCTTGGTCGCGGGATCCGCGGGATCGCTGCCGATCATCGCGCCGAACAGGATCGCCGCGTCCTTGACCGTGCGCGCCATCGGCCCCGGCGTGTCCTGGCTATGGCTGATCGGCACCACCCCGGTGCGGCTGATGAGGCCCAGGGTAGGCTTCAGCCCCACCAGCCCGTTCATCGCCGCCGGGCACACCACCGAGCCGTCGGTCTCGGTGCCTACCGCCGCCGCCGCCAGGCTGGCGGCCACCGCCGCGCCCGATCCGCTCGACGAGCCGCAGGCCGAGCGATCGAGCGCATAGGGGTTCTTCACCAGCCCGCCGACCGCGCTCCACCCGCTCATCGAGTTGTTCGAGCGGATGTTCGCCCATTCGCTGAGGTTGGTCTTGCCGAGGATCACCGCACCCTTGGCCCGCAGCTTCGCCACCAGCGGCGCGTCGCGCCCGGTGTCGTTGTTGGCGAGCGCCAGGCTGCCCGCGGTGGTGGGCATGTTCTGCGTCTCGATATTGTCCTTGATGAGGACCGGGATGCCGTCGAGCGGGCCGAGCGTCTTGCCCGCCTTGCGCCGGTCGTCGCTGGCGCGGCCGTCATAGCGCAGGTCCTTGGCCGGGGCGGTGACGATCACCGAGCGCAGCGTCGGCCCGTCGCGATCGACCTTGCCGATCCGCTCCACATAGAGGTCGGCGAGCTTCCACGCCTCGATCCTGCCGGCGGCGAGCAGTGCCTGCAACTCGTCGATCGACTTCTCGACGACCAGGTTCGCCGGATTGTCGTCGGTGCTGACCACCACTGCGTCGGCAGGCAGCGGGGTCGGGGTAATCACCGGCGCGGCGCCGGGTGCCGGGGCGGGGGCCTCCTGCGCCCATGCGGGCGCCGCCCAGGCCAGTGCCACCGCCAAAGCCGTCAGTCCCGTGCGCATGTGCCGTCCCCGAATCTCGTTTCGAGGGCAACCTAGCGTGCGCGCCTCCAACCCTACAACCGTCATCCCGCCTTCACACCGTCATCCCGGCTTTCGCCGGGGGTGACGGCTATTTTCCAAGCTCCACCTTCGCCTCCACCGACATGCCCGGTCGCAGCCGGCCCGCCAGCTCCTGGCCCGGGTCGATCCGGATGCGCACCGCGATCCGCTGCGGGATCTTGACGAAATTGCCCGTGGCGTTGTCGCTGCGGATCACCGCGAATTCCGATCCCGCCGCCGGCGCCAGCTGCTCGACCACCCCGGTCAGCCGCGCTCCGCCCAGCGCATCCACCTTGAAGCTCGCCTTCGCGCCCGGCCGGATCTTCGCCGTCTGCGCTTCCTTGAAGTTCGCGGTCACCCACAGGGTTTCCGGCACCAGCGCCATCAGCTGGGTGCCGGCGGTGACATATTGCCCCTGCCGCCCGCCGATCTCGCCCAGCTGCCCGGCCACCGGCGCGCGGATCACCGTATTGGCCAGGTCGATCTCGGCGAGGTGCAGCGCGGCCTTCGCGGCATCGACCGAGGCGACCAGCCCGCCCTTGCTCACATCGACGCTGCGGATGTCCTGCGTCGCCACCGTGCGTGCCGCCTGCGCCTGCGCCACCGCCGACTGGGCGGTGCGCAAGGTGGCCAGCGCCGCATCCCGGTCGCGCCGCGTGACGAAGCCGTCCTTCGCCAGCGCGTCGATCCGGGCATAATCGGCCTGCGCCTTGGCCAGCTGCGCCTGGGCCGAGGCGACCGCCGCCTGCTGCGATCCCAGCGCCGCGGTCTTCGACGCCGCCTGTTGCGGATTGTTGGCGAGCGCCGCCTCGGCGCTGGCGACGTTCGCCTTCGCCTGGTCGACCCGCTGGGCGTAGATCCGGTCGTCGATCGTCGCCAGCACGTCGCCGGCCTTCACCCGCGCGAAATCCTGCACCGGCACGCTGGTCAGATAGCCGCTCACCTGCGGGCTGATGATCGTCACCTGTCCGCGGACATAGGCATTCTCGGTCGACTGGCTGCGCCCGCCGAACGGCCAGGCCTGCCACGCCATCAGCACCGCGATCACCCCGATCAGGATCAGCGCCGCCGCGATCGCGACCGAGGTCCAGGAGAGTTTCGGCGGGTTCCAGCGCCGCGCCGCCACGGCGGGGGCCGGCGGCGGATCGGCGCCTTCGCTGGTCGCCGGAGGGGCCGGTTCTTGCCCGTCTGCCATCAGGATGCTCCCGCCTGTCGTTCCGCCGCCCGGCGCAGATTCTCGCGCCGGATCCGGAAGATATGAAAACTCGCCCAGACGATCGTCGCCGCCGCGATCGCCGCGACCAGCAGGAAGGTGTCGTTGTACGCAAGCACATTGGCTTCGCGCGTCACCGTCTGGGTCAGGATCGCCGCGCTCTCGGCCTGGCGCAGCGCCGGGTCGATCAGCACCCGGCCATAGGCGGCGGCATATTGCTGCAGCCGCTGCGCCACCAGCGGGTCGCCATCCGCGAGCTGCGCCACGATCGCATTGTTATGCGCGTGCTCGCGGATCACCTGGAAGGTGCCGAGCATCGCGCCGCCGAACAGCCCGCCCAGATTCTGGGTGATGCCGAACAGCGCCGAGAAGCTGACGAAATGGGTCGGCCCCTCCTTGAGCGCCCGGGTCAGCCCGATCAGCAGCGCCGGGCCGATGAACAGCGCGCTGGCGAAGCCCATCAGCGCCTGGCTGAAATAGAAGTCGTGCGGGCGGGTCAGGCTGGTCGATCCCGAATCGATCAGCGCGCCGATACAGATCAGCGCCAGCGCGACCAGGATCGGTCCGCCCAGGAAATTGGGATCGATCGTCAGCGCGCCGATCACGATCCCCGCCAGCGTGGCGAGCAGCACCACCAGATAGAGCATGCGCAGCTGGTCATTGCCCATGCCGAGCGCGGTCAGCAGGCCCGAGGCTCCGATCGACTGCTCCGAAAGCACCACCCGGGTCAGGATCGAGACCAGCGCGAAGCGGACGATGTCGCCGCTGCCCAGCCAGCGCGTGTTGAGCAGCGGGTTCCTGCGATTATGCTCGATCACCACCGCGATCGGGATCAGTATGATCGCCCCGATCAGCGCCGGCGCCACCCAGGGCGCCTCGAACCACCAGACCGAGCGGCCCAGCCCCAGCACCGCGCAGAGCAATGCGATGCCGACCGCGAAGATCGGGAAGCTGACAAAGTCGAGCGGCTCGAACGCCTTCATCCGCTCGACCGGCGGCAGCACCAGCAGCCGCACCCCGGCCAGGCAGAATAGCGCCAGCCCCAGCTCGAACAGGTACATGGTCTGCCAGCGATCGGGCTCGAACGCCTCGCTGGGGAACAGCCGGGCCAGCGGCACGGCGATCTGCGGCAGCGACACGGCGAGGACGATGCCCTTCAGCCGGTGCTCGGGCGTCCAGGCCTGCACCATGTAGAGCAGCCCCACCGTGCTGCACGCCGCCGCCGCGATCCCGCTGATCGCGCGCACCGCCACCGCGCTGGCAAAGCTGTGGACCAGCAAATGCGAGGCGGTGGTCAGCGCGAAGGCGATCAGGAAGATCTGGGTGAACAGCCGGATGCCGAATTGCTGGCGGAACTTGATGAGCACCATGTTCGCGCAGACATTGGTCATCACATAGGCGGTCGGCAGCCACTGGATCTCGGCCGAATAGAGCCCCAGCGATCCCTGCAGCGTGGTCAGGTTGGCGGTGACGATCGCGTTGCCGAGCGAGCCCGACAGCACCACCAGCACCGCGACCGAGAAATAGGCGATGCGCCGCGGCAGCGGGTGCCAGGGGGTGGGCGGCGATCCGGGGATGGGCGAGCGTTCATGCGGCGCCGGCTGCCAGGCGTCCCGATCCTCCGCGTCTGCCCCGTTCGTTGCCATCCCGATATAATTCCGCATACGGCGGAACGATCCGCAAGCGTATCTAGGTATAGTCGCATGGATGCGGCGCAATCAGCAATTGCCGCGCGGAGTAGCGGGTGTCGCCCATAAGGGTGAGGGAAGGAATGAAGGCGATTACGGCCTTCAATCCTGAATCGCGAGCCATCCCGGCCCACCCACTTCCCCGGCGAGCGGTTCCGAGAAAGTGGGATTCAGCCCTGGTCCGAAGCTGGCAAGCGCAGACTGCACCCCGGCATCACGCTCGGATCACCGCGCCATTCCAATGTCCCCGCCTCGGCCAGCGTTGCCAGTCGTGCTACAAGCACCAGGTCGCCGGCCTGATAGCGGCCGGAATCGTGGAATTCGGTCAGCACCGTGGCCACGATCAGCGACATCGGCTGCCATTCCGGCGTGGCATGGTTCAGCAACGCGGCGTCGAAATACTCGATCGGCGCGGAGATCAGCCCCTGGTCGCTCAGCACGCGCAATGGCGCGTTCTCGGCCTTCAGCCGTGCCCAGACGGCAAGCCATTCCGCGCGCTTCTCGGCGGTCAGGGGCTGGGCCTTGTCCAGATAGGCGAGCAGTTCCTCGGGACCCAGCAGCGACAGGTTCGGCACTTCCAGCACGAGGCAGTCGCGGTCGCCCTGATGCGACAGCCACCATAGGAATCCGGCCACGCAGCGGGCATCGTCCGGCGCGATCCACGCGATGGGCGGCACGCGTGCTTCGGCGGATGCGGTGAGGACCGGAAGGCTGTCCTCGAGGTTTTCCTCCCACCCGGAATAGCCCAGCATTTCCTCGGTCCAGCGGCCCCGCATCTCCGCATCGTCCGAAGCGATCGGGCCGAAGCTGAAATCGTCATAGGGCGCCACCGCGATGTCGGCGCGGCCGACCAGCGCGAGCGCCTGCTTCAGGCTGCCGCGCGCGGAGCGGTTGAAGAGCACATGTAGTCGGGATTCGTCGGATGCCATGCGCGGACCTTATCCGGATCGGGCCACGGCCACCACATGCGGTGGGTTCGGTGCCCAACCACAAGCCCTTGTGGTCGCCATGAGTCCTCCACGTTAAAAAAATTTGCGTTCCGCGTTCGTTCCCTTGCCTTTCGGAAACCCTAGGAAACTCCGCGCGTCGCGGCATTGCAGCAGTTGCGCAGCTGCTGTGAAGCGAGTCATTTTAGCGATGAAACGTTGTGGAAATTAACCATTTCGGCTCTTGTGCCCGGACTCAGTTTGGCACAATCTGTTGTGGTTGCACTGAGGGGCAAGCTCAAGCACTGGTGGACTCACCGCCGCATACCCATATGCGGAAGGGATCGACTCGTGCCTGAGGCGAGGTGCGATGGACATGTTTTGTTCTTCGCGATCCGCCGGGCCGGTGATAATATCGGCAGCCCCTTGAGTCGGGATTTGATGTCTCTCCAATGCGAGAGGCGCGTGAAGCTTTATCAGGGGTGTTGTCATGGAATTCAGGGACACGGAAAACAGCGTGAACGATACCGTCGCCGAAGCCCCGGCTGCCGCCAAGGCCGCTACCGACGCCGCCAAGGCCGCGCCCAAGCTGCGCAAGAAGAATGATTCCAAGGCCGTCGCGCCGCGTGCGTTCGACGTCGAGGTCGATCATTCGCGCGACGCGCTGCTCACCGAGTTCGGCAAGGAAACGCTGCGCGACCGCTATCTGCTGCCGGGCGAGTCCTTCCAGGATCTGTTCGTGCGCGTCGCCTCGGCCTATGCCGACGATCAGCCGCACGCCCAGCGCATCTACGACTATATCTCGAAGCTGTGGTTCATGCCCGCCACCCCCGTTCTGTCGAACGGCGGCACCGGCCGCGGCCTGCCGATCTCGTGCTTCCTCAATTCGGTGCCGGACAGCCTGAACGGCATCGTCGATACCTGGAACGAGAATGTCTGGCTGGCCTCGCGCGGCGGCGGCATCGGCACCTATTGGGGTTCGGTGCGCGGCATCGGCGAGCCGGTCGGCCTCAACGGCAAGACCTCGGGCATCATCCCGTTCGTCCGCGTGATGGATTCGCTGACGCTGGCGATCTCGCAGGGCTCGCTGCGCCGCGGTTCGGCCGCCTGCTATCTCGACATCTCGCATCCGGAGATCGAGGAGTTCCTCGAGATCCGCAAGCCGTCGGGCGATTTCAACCGCAAGGCGCTGAACCTGCACCACGGCGTGCTGATCCCCGATGCGTTCATGGAAGCCGTGCGCAACGGCGAGGAGTGGATCCTGCGCTCGCCCAAGGACCAGTCGGAGCGCGGCAAGGTCGATGCGCGCGCGCTGTTCCAGAAGCTGGTCGAGACCCGTCTCGCCACCGGCGAGCCGTACATCGTGTTCAGCGATCACGTGAACTCGAACATGCCCAAGCATCACCGCGATCTGGGCCTCAAGGTCTCGACCTCGAACCTCTGCTCGGAAATCACCCTGCCGACCGGCAAGGACCATCTCGGCAACGAGCGCACCGCCGTGTGCTGCCTCTCGTCGCTCAACATGGAAACCTGGGACGAGTGGAAGGGCGACAAGAACCTGGTCGAGGACGTGATGCGCTTCCTCGACAACGTCCTGCAGGACTATATCGACCGCGCCGAGCCGGGCATGGAAAAGGCCGCCTATTCGGCCAGCCGCGAGCGTTCGGTCGGCCTGGGCGTGATGGGCTTCCACTCCTTCCTCCAGGCGCGGAACATCCCGTTCGAAGGCGCGATGGCCAAGAGCTGGAACCTGCGCATCTTCAAGCACATCAAGTCGCAGGTCGATCAGGCCTCGATGGCGCTGGCGGTCGAGCGCGGGCCGTGCCCGGACGCGGCCGACATGGGCGTGATGGAGCGTTTCTCGTGCAAGATGGCGATTGCGCCGACCGCCTCGATCTCGATCATCTGCGGCGGCACCTCGGCCTGCATCGAGCCGATCCCGGCGAACATCTACACGCACAAGACGCTGTCGGGCTCCTTCTCGGTCAAGAACCCGTATCTGGAGAAGCTGCTCTCGGAGAAGAGCAAGAACTCGGATGCGGTGTGGAACTCGATCCTCGAGCAGGGCGGCTCGGTCCAGCATCTCGATTTCCTGACGCCGGAAGAGAAGGACGTCTACAAGACCTCGTTCGAGATCGACCAGCGCTGGATCCTCGAGCTGGCCGGCGATCGCTCGCCGTACATCGACCAGGCCCAGTCGCTGAATCTGTTCATCCCGGCGGACGTCGAGAAGTGGGACCTGCTGATGCTCCACTTCCGCGCCTGGGAACTCGGCATCAAGTCGCTCTACTATCTGCGCTCCAAGTCGGTGCAGCGCGCCGGCTTCGCGGGCGGCGTGGAAGCCGACAACACGATCGAGAAGCCGCAGTTCAACCTGGGCGAGTCGACCGACTATGACGAATGCCTGGCGTGCCAGTGAGGCAATAATCCCTCTCCCTCTGGGAGAGGGAGGGAGCCGCGAAGCGGCGGAAGGGTGAGGGCGAGTGCGCCTCTATCAGGATCAACCGTCGGGCACTGTGCCGCAACTTCGAGAGTTGCGGCGGGGTGCCACGGAAGCTGAGAAGAGGTTGCTCCGCGCGTTGCGCGCTGCCTTTCCCGACAGGAAGTGGCGGTTTCAGGCCCCGGTCGGGCCGTATCGCGTCGATTTCCTCTGCTTCGCCGAGCGTCTGGTGATCGAGGTGGATGGCGGCCAGCATGCGGAGGCCGTCGAATATGATGCGCGCCGCACGCGCCTTATCGAGTCCGAAGGGTATCGCGTGCTGCGGTTCTGGAACAACGATGTGCTGGAAAACGCCGATGGCGTGATTGCGGCGATCGCGAATTCCCTCTCCCAGCGGGAGAGGGAGGGAGGCGCGAAGCGCCGGAAGGGTGAGGGTGGCTTCAAATGATGCGCTGGCCCGCCCCCTGCCCCCC
>JAEXLC010000142.1 GCA_023445495.1 Pseudomonadota bacterium
CTCCCCCGACCCCTCCCGCAAGCGGAAGGGGAGTTTTGATGCGCTTGTGGAATGCACAGGAAATCGCCGAGGCGACCGGCGGCACGGCTTCGGCGGACTTCGAGGTCTCGGGCGTTGCCTTTGACTCGCGTGAGGTGGGGCAGGGGGACCTGTTCCTCGCGCTCAAGGGCGAGACCACCGACGGGCACAAATTCCTCGACCAGACCTTCGCCCAGGGTGCGGCGGGGGCCGTGGTGTCGCAGGCGACCGACTATCCGCATGTGCTGGTGGCGGACACCACCGCGGCGCTCGACGCGCTGGGTGTCGCCGCGCGGGCGCGGATGCAGGGCAAGGTGATCGGGGTGACCGGCTCGGTCGGCAAGACCGGGACCAAGGAGGCGCTGTTCGCGGCGCTGGAGCGCAATGCGCCGGGCGAGGCGCATCGCTCGGTCAAGAGCTACAACAACCATACCGGCGTGCCGCTCAGCCTGGCGCGGATGCCGCGGAACACGCGCTACGGCGTGTTCGAGATGGGGATGAACCACGCCGGCGAGCTGGCGGCGCTGACCCGGCTGGTGCGCCCCCATGTCGCTATCGTCACCACTATCGCGCCGGCGCATATGGGTTTCTTCGCGAGCGAGGAAGCGATTGCCGACGCCAAGGGCGAGATCTTCCAGGGGTTGGAGCCGGGCGGCACCGCGATCGTGCCGTTCGACAGCCCGCACCGCGAGCGGCTGATTGCCGCCGCGAAGCCCTATGCCGATAAGGTCGTGACCTTCGGGCTGGGCGACGGGGCGGATTACCGCGCGGTCGAGACGATGCGGACGCGGACCGGCGGCACTTTCGTCACCGCGCGCTTCGGGCAGCGCGAGCTGAGCTTCACCTTGTCGCAGCCGGGCGCGCATTGGGTGTCCAACGCGATGGCGATCCTCGCCGCGGTCGATGCGGTGGGCGCGGACCTCGAACTGGCGGGCCTGGCGCTTGCCGAGCTGGGCGGGCTGGCCGGGCGGGGTGCGCGTCTGAGCGTGCCGGTGGCGGGCGGCACTGCGCTGGTGATCGACGAGAGTTACAACGCCAATCCCGCCTCGATGCGCGCGACGCTGGCGGTGCTGGCGCAGGAGCCGGGCCGCAAGCTGGCGGTGCTCGGCGAGATGCGCGAGCTGGGTGAGCATAGCGCCGCCTTCCACGCCGAATTGTCGGGTCCGATCGAGGCGGCGGGCGTCGAATCCGTCATTCTGGTCGGTGAAGCGATGGCGCCGCTCGCACAGGCGCTTGAGGGCGTCGTCGATTTCGTCCATGTGCCCGACGCGGCGACCGCGCTGGGCAGGCTGGATGACCTGCTCCAGGCCGGGGACGCCGTTCTCATAAAAGGCTCTAACGGCGTGCGGCTCGGGTCGGTCGTTGCGGCGTTGGCGGAAAGGGCACCTGCCTGATGTTGTACTGGATCGCAGAGCTGCTCGGCTTCCCCGGCGTGTTCAACCTGTTCCGTTACCTGTCGTTCCGCACCGGCGGGGCGGTGGCGACGGCGCTGTTGATCGGGCTGGTGATCGGCCCGAAGTTCATCGGCTGGCTGCGCGTCCGCCAGGGCAAGGGGCAGCCGATCCGCGACGACGGGCCGCAGAGCCACCTCGCCAAGCGCGGTACGCCGACCATGGGCGGTCTGATGATCCTGACCAGCCTGATGCTGTCGCTGCTGCTGTGGATGGACCTGCGCAACCCCTATGTATGGGCGTGCATGTTCGTCACCTTCGGCTTCGGCATGATCGGCTTCCTCGACGATTACGACAAGGTGCGGAAGCAGAAGACCGCGGGCGTATCGGGCAAGGTGCGGCTGCTCGGCGAGTTCGCGATCGCGGGCATCGCCGCGGCGATCATCTGCTCGCAGAACGGCACTCAGCTCTACGTGCCCTTCTTCAGCGGCTTCCACCCGGACATCAGCTATTTCTACATCGCCTTCGCCGCCTTCGTGATCGTCGCGTTCGGCAATGCGGTGAACCTGACCGACGGGCTCGACGGGCTGGCGACGATGCCGGTGGTGATCGCCAGCATGGCGTTCATGCTGATCGCGTACCTGGCCGGCAACAAGATCTACGCCGTCTATCTCGGCATCCCGCACGTGCCCGGCGCCGGCGACCTGGCGATCTTCTGCGGCGCGATGGTCGGCGCAGGGCTCGCCTTCCTGTGGTTCAACGCGCCCCCGGCGGCGGTGTTCATGGGCGATACCGGCAGCCTCGCGCTCGGCGGCGCGCTCGGCACGATCGCGGTGACCACGCACCACGAGCTGGTGCTCGGCATCATCGGCGGCCTGTTCGTGATGGAGGCGCTGAGCGTCATTATCCAGGTGTTCTTCTTCAAGCGCACCGGCAAGCGCGTGTTCCGCATGGCGCCGATCCACCACCATTTCGAGCAGCTCGGCTGGTCCGAGCCTACCGTCGTGATCCGCTTCTGGATCATCGCCTTCGTGCTGGCGCTGGCCGGCCTCGCGACGCTCAAGCTGCGGTGATCACTAGCACGTCCTGGCGCGGCAAACGCTATGCGGTGCTCGGGCTTGCGCGCTCGGGGCTGGCGACGGTGCGCGCATTGCTGGCAAGCCGGGCAACCGTTGTCGCCTGGGATGCGAACGAAAAGGCACGCCTCGACTTTATTGAGGCTTTCAAAGGCTTTGGGCGCGGCCGTGATGGCGCAGTCGAGCATTTCTGGGCCGGCGAGAGCAACAATGAAGCGGCTGACGATGCCAAGGTTGAACTTGGCAATCTGGAAGTATCTGAACTAGCTGAGTTCGATGCCTTGGTCGTGTCGCCGGGTGTGCCGCTAAATCGCGATCATACTGCCATGCTCGCTCGATCGGCCGGAACCCCGATCATCGGTGACATCGAGCTGTTCGCCGAGGCGCGCGCCGAGATGCCGGCGCACCGCGTGGTCGGGATCACCGGGACCAATGGCAAGTCGACCACCACGGCGCTGATCCACCACATCGTCGAGACCGCGGGCATCCCCACGCGGATGGGCGGCAATATCGGCCTGCCGATCCTGGGGCAGGAGCCGCTGCCGGCCGGCGGCGTCTATGTGCTCGAGCTAAGCAGCTACCAGATCGACCTGACCCACAGCCTCGACTGCGACGTCGCGGTGCTGCTCAACATCACGCCCGACCATCTCGACCGCTATGCCGGGTTCGACGCCTATGCCGAATCCAAGGTACGGCTGTTCGAGATGCAGTCGAAGGGCCATGCCGCGATCATCGGCATCGGCGACGAGACCTGCGCCAATGTCGCGCGGCGCCTCGCCGATTTCGGCCGCAGCGAGGATCTGACCCGGATCGCGCCGGGCATCTGCATGGACCAGTCGCGCTGGCCGGCGCTGCAGGGACCGCACAACGCCCAGAACGCGCTTGCCGCCATCGCCGCCTGCCAGGCGCTCGGCATCGATCAGACCGCGATCGACAAGGGACTGGAGAGCTTCCCCGGCCTGCCGCACCGCATGGAGCGGGTGAAGACCGTGAACGGCGTGCTGTTCGTCAACGACAGCAAGGCGACCAACGCGGACTCCACCGCGCCGGCGCTTTCGGCCTATCCCAAGATCCACTGGATCCTGGGCGGCAAGGCCAAGACCAACGATCTCGACGCCTGCCGGCCGGGGTTCCCGCATGTAGTGAAAGCCTATACGATCGGCGATGCCGGCGAGATGTTCGCGAAGCTGCTCGAAGGCGAGATGCCGGTCGAGCGTTCAGGCACGCTCGACGTCGCGGTGAAGGCCGCGGCCGCCAATGCCCAGCCGGGCGAAGTGGTGCTGCTGTCGCCGGCCTGCGCGTCGTTCGACCAGTTCAAGGATTACGAAGCCCGGGGCCAGGCCTTCCGCGATGCGGTGGAGGCTTTGGGATGAACGATACGATGCCGCAGGAAGCGGAGCCCGAGGCCCGCCGCCGCGGCTCGCCACAACTCGGCCGCGCGAGCAAGACGCGCGCCGGCATGTGGTTCTGGGAAGTCGACCGCGTGCTGCTCACGCTGGCGCTGCTGCTGATCGCGATCGGTCTGGTCGCGGTCGCCGCAGCCTCGCCCGCGACCGCGCGCCGTTATTCGGACGCCAGCCATGTGATGGCGCCGATGTATTATTTCTGGCGCCAGCTGGTGTGGGTGTGCATCTGCGTACCGGTGCTGGTCACCGTGTCGATGCTGCCGGTCACGCTGGCGCGGCGGCTGGCGCTGATCGGGGCGGCGATATTCCTCGCCTGCCTCGCGCTGGTGCCGATCATCGGGCACGAGGTGAACGGCGCCAAGCGCTGGATCGGCGTGGGCATCTCCGAATTCCAGCCTTCCGAGTTCCTCAAGCCGCTGTTCATCGTCGCGACCGCGTGGATGCTGAGCTTCCGCGCCAAGGATCCGCAGCTGCCGGTGCTGTTCGTCACCGGCGGGCTGACCGCGCTGATCGGCGTGCTGCTGATGCTGCAGCCAGACTTCGGCCAGACGATCGTGTTCGCCAGCGTGTGGATCATCCTGCTGATGATCTCGGGCATTTCCCCGGCGGCAATCGCCGGGCTGTTCGGCACGGCGGTAGCGGGCGTGATCGCTGCCTATCTGTTCTACGGCACCGCGCGCACCCGCATCGACAACTTCCTGTTCCCGACCAAGGACGCCGCGCTCGCCGAGCGCTACCAGGTGGAGATGGCGCATGACACGCTGACTGCCGGCGGCCTGCTTGGGCGCGGCCCCGGCAACGGCATCATGAAGTTCAAGCTGCCGGAAGGGCATACCGACTATATCTTCTCGGTGATCGGCGAGGAGTTCGGGCTGATCGCCTGCATCGTGATCGCGCTGCTGTATCTCGCCATCGTGATCCGCGTGCTGATGAAGCTGCTCGACGAGGAGGACGCGTTCCGGCTGCTCGCCGCGGCGGGCCTTGCCGCGCAGTTCGGCGTGCAGTCGCTGATCAACATGGCGGTGAACACCGGCATCGCCCCGTCCAAGGGCATGACGCTGCCCTTCATTTCCTATGGCGGATCGTCGATGATCGCGCTGGCGATCGGCTATGGGTTGCTGCTCGCCTTCACGCGACGAAACCCGTATCTGAAGCGCTCGCCCTATACCGGCCGCTGGAGCACCAACGCATGAGTCAGTCCCGAAGCTATGTCCTCGCAGCCGGCGGCACCGGCGGGCATATGGTGCCCGCGGCCGCCCTGGCAGCGGAACTGGCCGAGCGGGGCCATCATGTCGCGCTGGTGAGCGACGATCGCGGCGTGCGCTTCCCGGGCCTGTTCGACGGCGTCGAGACGCATGTGCTGCCGGCCGGACGGCTGGGCGGCGGGCCGCTCGGCTATATCCGCGCGGCGGGCAAGATCATGGCCGGGCGCTCGATGGCGCTCAGGCTCTACAAGGAAATCCAGCCCTCGGCGGTGATCGGGTTCGGCGGCTATCCCGCGCTGCCCTCGCTGCTGGCGGCGTTCCGGGCCGGCGTGCCGACGATCATCCATGAGCAGAATGCGGTGCTCGGCCGGGTGAACCGTTTCGTTGCGGGACGGGTCGATGCGATCGCGACGTCGTACGAGCAGGTCGACCGGATGAAGCCGGGCTGGCAGGCCAAGGCGCATCTCGTCGGCAATCCGGTGCGCGAAGCGGTACTCAATCTGCGCAACCGGCCCTATCCGCTGCTTGAGGAAGACGGCATCTTCCGCGTGCTCGTCACCGGCGGCAGCCAGGGCGCGACCGTGCTGAGCCAGGTGGTGCCCGATGGCCTCGCGCTGCTGCCCGTCCATTTCCGCCGCCGCCTGCAGGTGACGCACCAGGCACGCGTCGAGGATATCGAGACGGTGCGCGCCAAGTATCAGAACCATGGCATCCCTGCCGACGTCTCGACCTATATCACCGACATGCCCGAGGCGCTGGCCTGGGCGCATATCGTGATCGCGCGGGCAGGGGCATCGACCATCGCCGAACTGACCGCTGCGGGGCGCCCGGCGATCCTGGTGCCGCTGCCCAGCGCCACCGACGATCACCAGACCGCCAATGCGCGCGAGATCACCGCCGCCGGCGGCGCGCGGACGATCTCGCAAAAGGGCTTCACCGCCGCCGAGCTCGCCAAGCAGATTCAGAAGCTCGGGCTCGACACGGTGGGGCTTGAGAATGCAGCGGCGCGGGCGCGCAGCGTGGGCCGTCCCAACGCCACGCGCGACCTTGCCGATCTTGTTGAATCCATCGATGCGCCGGAGGCTCCGATCAAGGACCAGCGCATCTCCATGCAAGGAAGGCCAGCGTTCGCATGAAGGGTGTCGCAACGGACATCGGTACCATCCATTTCGTCGGTATCGGCGGCATCGGCATGTCGGGCATTGCCGAGGTGATGCACAATCTCGGCTATTCGGTGCAGGGATCGGACGTGGCCGAGGGCTATGTCGTGCAGGGGCTGCGCAGCCGCGGCATCCCGGTGACCATCGGGCACAATGCCGAGAATCTGGGCGACGCCGCAGTGGTGGTGGTCTCCACCGCGATCGTGCGGACCAATCCCGAAGTGGAAGCCGCCTATCAGCGCCGCATCCCGGTGGTGCGCCGCGCCGAGATGCTCGCCGAGCTGATGCGGCTGAAGTCCACCGTCGCGGTGGCGGGCACGCACGGCAAGACGACGACGACCTCGATGGTCGCGGCGCTGCTCGATGCCGGCGGGGTGGACCCGACTGTGATCAATGGCGGCATCATCAACCAGTACGGCTCGAACGCGCGGCTGGGCGACAGCGAGTGGATGGTGGTCGAGGCCGATGAGAGCGACGGCAGCTTCCTGCGCCTCGACGGCACCTATGCGATCGTCACCAATATCGATCCCGAGCATCTCGATCACTACGGCTCGTTCGACCGGGCGAAGGACGCCTATGTCGAGTTCGTCGAGAACGTGCCCTTCTACGGCGCGGCCTTGCTGTGCCTCGATCATCCCGAGGTACAGGCGATCATCCCGCGCGTGCGCGACCGGCGGATCGTGACCTATGGCTTTGCCGCCAGCGCCGACGTGCGCGGCGTCAATGTCGTGCCGCATCATGGCGGCAACCGCTTCGAGGCGATCATCCGCAATCGTGACGGTACCACCCGTTCGATCGAGGGGATCGAGTTACCGATGCCGGGCCGCCACAACGTCCAGAACGCGCTGGCCGCGATCGGCGTGGCGCTTGAGCTGGGCATCCCCGATGCGACGATCCAGCAGGGCTTCGCCAAGTTCGGCGGGGTGAAGCGGCGCTTCACCAAGGTCGGTGAGGTAAACGGCGCGACGATCATCGACGATTACGGCCATCACCCGGTGGAGATCCGCGCGGTGCTGGCGGCGGCGCGCGAGAGCGCCGAGGGGCGGGTGATCGCCGTGGTGCAGCCGCACCGCTTCACGCGCCTCAAGAACCTGATGGACGAGTTCGCCCAGGCGTTCAACGACGCGGACATGGTCTATGTCACCCCGGTCTATGCGGCGGGCGAGTTGCCGCTCGAGGGCGTGAGCGCCGAGGCGCTGGTCGAGAATGTCCAGCGGCGCGGGCATCGTGCGGTCGCTTCGGTTGAGAACGAGGACGGTCTGGTGAAGGCGCTTGCGGGCGTGGTGCAGCCGAAGGACATGGTGATCTGCCTGGGTGCGGGCGACATCACCAAATGGGCAGCGAACCTGGCCGGCGCGATCGAGGAAGCGCGGGCGTGACCGACTGGTTCACCCTTGGCCTCGACATGCAGCGCGACCTGATGCGCGCGCAAAAGGCGCAGATGGATGCGGCGCAGAAGCTGCTCGATGCCGGGCGCGACGCGATGAAGCTCCAGCAGGCCGGGCAGAAGGCAGCCGAGGCGAACCTCGCCGCCTGGAAGCAATGGGCTGGCATGTGGGGGTGGAAGTGAGCGCAGTCGCTGCCGCGCTTCCTCCAGTGCGCGGAAAACTGAGTGCGGATGCGCCGCTGGCGCCGCTCGTCTGGTTCAAGAGCGGCGGCGCGGCGGAATGGCTTTTCGAGCCGGCCGATGCCGGGGACCTGGCGGACTTCCTCGCAGGGCTCGATCCCGACGTGCCGGTGATGGGGCTCGGGCTGGGCTCGAACATGATCGTGCGCGACGGCGGCGTGCCGGGCGTGGTCGTGCGGCTGGGCAAGGCCTTTGCCGGGGTGGAACAGCTCGATGCGACGACCCTGCGCTGTGGCGGCGGGGCTTCGGGCATCCTGGTTTCTTCCAAAGCGCGCGATGCCGGGATCGGCGGCGTGGAGTTCCTGCGCTCGATCCCCGGCACGGTCGGCGGGTTCGTGCGGATGAACGGCGGCGCCTATGGCCGCGAGGTCAAGGACGTGCTGGTCGAATGCGAGGTCGTGCTGCGATCGGGTGAGCGGCGGGTGCTGGCGCTGGCGGACCTCGGCTATACCTATCGACATAGCGCGCTGCCCGAAGGCGCGATCGTGATCTCGGCGACCTTCCGCGGATATGCCGAGGAACCGGCGGTGATCCAGGCGGAGATGGATCGCATCGCGGCGGCGCGCGAGGAATCGCAGCCGCTACGCTCGAAGACCGGTGGCTCTACCTTCAAGAACCCGGAAGGGCACAAGGCCTGGGCGCTGATCGACGCCGCCGGCTGCCGGGGGCTGATGCGCGGTGACGCGCAGGTCAGCGAAAAACACTGCAATTTCCTGCTCAATCTGGGCAATGCTTCCTCGGCCGACATCGAAGCGCTGGGCGAGGACGTTCGTGCCAAGGTGAAGGCGCAATCGGGTGTGGAGCTAGAGTGGGAAATCCAGCGGATAGGGATCGGTAAGTGAGCAAGTTGCACGTCGCCGTATTGATGGGGGGCTGGTCGGCCGAGCGTGAGGTGTCGCTGATGTCTGGTGCGGGCATCGCCGACGCGCTGGAAGGGCTGGGCCACAAGGTCACGCGGATCGACATGGATCGCGACGTCGCGACGAAGATCGCCGAGGCGAAGCCCGATGTCGTGTTCAACGCGCTGCACGGCACGCCCGGCGAGGACGGCACGGTGCAGGGCATGCTCGACCTGATGGGCGTGCGCTACACGCACTCCGGGCTGGTCACCTCGGTGATCGCGATCGACAAGCAACTGACCAAGCAGGCGCTGGTGCCGCACGGCATCCCGATGCCTGGCGGGCGGATGGTGAAGACCGAGGACCTGCACCGCGAGGACCCGCTGCCGCGTCCCTATGTGCTGAAACCGGTGAACGAGGGTTCGTCGGTAGGCGTGGCGATCGTCACCAAGGAAGGCAATTACGGCAACCCGATTGCGCCTGACGCGCGCGGGCCGTGGCAGGAATTCGACGAACTGCTCGCCGAGCCGTTCATCCGCGGGCGCGAGCTGACCACCGCGGTGCTGGCCGGCGAGGCGCTGGGCGTGACCGAATTGAAGCCGAAGAGCGGCTTCTATGACTATGACGCCAAGTACACTGACGGGCTGACCGAGCATGTCTATCCGGCTCAGGTGCCGGACGAGATCACCGAGGCGTGCAAGCGCATCGCGCTCGATGCGCACAAGTTGCTCGGCTGCAAGGGCACGTCGCGCTCGGACTTCCGCTGGGACGACAGCATGGGCGTGGAAGGGCTGTTCCTGCTCGAGGTGAATACCCAGCCGGGCATGACCCCGCTCAGCCTGGTCCCCGAACAGGCGCGCCACCTGGGCATCTCCTATCCCGAGCTGTGCCAGCGCATCGTCGACGAGGCGCTCCAGGGATGAGCCGGCAGCCCGCCAAGCGGACGGCCACCCGTCGCGGGGCGAAGCCGGTACCGAAGCGCAAGCAGCAGCCGCGCAAGAAGCAGCCGGGCCTGATGGACCAGGCGCTGGCCGTGCTGCCGTTCGACCAGGCGACGCTCACCCGCGCGGCGACCTGGGGGATTGTCGGCATCTTCGGGATCGGCGCGATCACCGTAGCGACCTGGTTCGGCATTCCCCAGATCATCGGTACGGGTGCGGCCCAGGCGGTGGGCGATGCCGGGCTGCGAGTGGACACGATCCAGATCAACGGGCTCAAGCGGATGAACCGCATGACCGTGTACCAGCAGGTGCTCGACCAGAATTCGCGCGCGATGCCGCTGGTCGACCTGGGCCAGGTGCGCGCCAAGCTGCTCGCTTATCCCTGGATCAAGGACGCCCGCGTCTCGCGCCGGCTGCCCGACAAGCTGCTGATCGACATCGTCGAGCGCGAGCCGGCGGCGATCTGGCAGAACCATGGCCAGCTGATGTTGATAGATCCCAGCGGCGTGCCGCTGGAGCCGGTCTCGCGCGAGGCGATGCCCGACCTGCCGCTGCTGATCGGCGACGGCGCCAACAACCAGGAGCCGGCGCGCCGCGACTTGATGGACTCGGCGCCCGCACTCAAGCCGCTGGTTCGCGCGGCGACCTGGGTGGGCAATCGCCGCTGGGACATCATCTTCGATACCGGCGAGAAGCTGCAGCTGCCCGAGGGCGAGAAGGAAGCGAAGGACGCGCTCAAGACCTTTGCCGAGAAGGACGGAGCGTACCGGTTGCTCGGCCGCGGCAATCTGGGGTTCGACATGCGCGACCCCGATAATCTGGTCGTCCGCCGGCCCGCCGCGATCGGGGCGCCGCCTGCGACCGGATTATGAGTAACACCGTAGTTGTAATCGGGGCAAAATCCTGATTCATATGGTGAATTGAGTATTAAGCGTTTTCGAATGAGGGGCAGATGGCGAAGGTAGCACCGGAAGGGCTGATCACGGCACTGGACGTGGGGTCGTCCAAGGTCTCGGCGCTGATCGCGCAGCGGTCCGACGACGGCACTTTGGTGGTGCTCGGCACCGGCCAGCGCGAGAGCCGCGGCGTCAAGCGCGGCTATGTCGCCGACATGCATGCGACCGAGCTCGCCATCCGTGAAGCGGTGGAGCAGGCCGAGCGCATCGCCGGGCAGAACATCGAAGACGTGTGGGTGAGCTTCTCCGCCGGCGGCCTGATCTCGGACATCGTCCGGCTTGAATCGGACCTGGGCGGCCACCGTATTGAGCAGAACGACATCGACGAGCTGCTGCGCGCCGGCCGCGACGCGATCGATCCGCAGGGCAAGATGGTGCTCCACGCCCAGCCGACCCGCTACACGGTTGATGGGCTCGCCGGCGTGCGTCGCCCGCTCGGGCTGCATGCCGAGCGCCTGGGTGTCGACATCCATGTCGTCGCGACCGACGGTGCGCCGGTGCGCAACCTCGATCACTGCGTCCGCTCGGCGCATCTGGAGGTTCGCTCGATCATCGCCGCCCCGGTGGCGACGGGCCTGGCCTGCCTGACCGACGAGGAGCGCGAGCTCGGCGTCGCACTGGTCGAGATCGGCGCGGGCGTGACCAATGTTAGCGTGTTCTCGCAGGGCGTGCTCTCGGGCCTGGCTTCGATCCCGATGGGTTCGGCCGACATCACCGATGACATCGCCTCGTCCTTCGGCACCGCGCGTGCCTGGGCCGAGCGCACCAAGTGCTTCCACGGCTCGGCGAACCTGAGCCCGCGCGACAATCACGAGATGATCGATGTCGTGCCGGCGATCCCCGATGACGGCACCGAAGGCCCGCGCATCACCAAGGCACAGCTCAACGCGATCATCCGCAAGCGGCTGGAGCGGCTGATGGGCGAGATCCAGAAGGAGCTGAAGAAGCTGAGCTTCGAGGATCCGGCCGGCCGCCAGATCGTACTGACCGGCGGCGGCGCCGAGCTGAAGGGCATTGCCGATTATGCCCAGCAGTTCCTGGGCAGCGCGGTGCGTGTCGGCCGGCCCAAGGGGCTGGTGGCGCTGCCGGAAGCGCATGCCGGCCCGGCCTTCGCCACGCTGGCGGGCCTGGCGCGCTTCGCCGCGGCCAACCCGATCGACCTGCGCGCGTTGGAGCCCAGCCGCCACCAGATGGTCACGCGAACCAACCCGGGAGCCCTGTTCCAGCGGCTAATCGCGGCGTTCCGGGCGAATTATTAGAAGAAATGCGTTGGTAACTTCGCGTTCCCTCTAGAGTCGCCCTCCCGCTTCGTGCAGAACGGGCGACAGATTACGCGTCCGTGACAGGCCACCCGGACGCAGGGAGACCAAGGCGATGAGTATCGATTTCCTTCCGCCCGACGTGGATGAGCTGACCCCGAAGATCACGGTCGTGGGTGTCGGCGGCGCGGGCGGCAACGCGATCGCGAACATGATCCGCGCGGACGTGCAGGGTGTCGACTTCATTGTAGCGAACACCGACGCACAGGCGCTCAAGCAGTCGAGCGCGGGCCACCGCATCCAGCTCGGCGCGAAGATCACCCAGGGCCTGGGTGCCGGCAGCCGTCCCGAGATCGGCCGCGCCGCCGCCGAAGAGACGATCGACAACGTCCAGAAGGCGCTCGAGGGCGCGCACATGGTGTTCATTGCCGCCGGCATGGGCGGCGGCACCGGCACCGGCGCCGCGCCGGTCATCGCCAAGGCGGCCCGCGACATGGGCATCCTGACGGTGGGCGTGGTCACCCGGCCGTTCGCCTTCGAGGGCAAGCGCCGTGCGGCTTCGGCTGAGGCGGGCATCAACGAACTGCAGAAGTACGTCGATACCCTCATCGTCATTCCGAACCAGAACCTGTTCCTGATCGCCAATGCGAACACGACCTTCAAGGAAGCGTTCGAGATGGCCGACGAGGTGCTGCAGCAGGGCGTGCGCGGCATCACCGACCTGATGGTCATGCCGGGCCTCATCAACCTCGACTTCGCCGACGTCCGTTCGGTGATGCAGGAGATGGGCAAGGCGATGATGGGCACCGGCGAGGCCGAGGGCGACGACCGCGCGCTTATCGCCGCGCAGAAGGCGATCGCCAACCCGCTGCTGGACGGTGTCTCGATGAACGGCGCCAAGGGCGTGATCGTCTCGATCACCGGCGGCGAGGACATGCGCCTGCTCGAAGTCGACGAAGCCGCCAACCATATCCGCGAGCTGGTCGATCCGGACGCGAACATCATCTGGGGTTCGGCCTTCAATCCGGAGCTCGAGGGCAAGATCCGCGTGTCGGTGGTCGCGACCGGCATCGATGCGGAAGCGCAGCCGGTTGCCGCGCCGCGCGCCGCCGAGCAGCCGCGCGTCTTCTCCTTCTCGACCCCGCGCCGCACCGCGGCCGAGCCGGCTCCGGTAGCCGCGCCGGAGCCCGAGGCCGCGATCAG
>JAEXLC010000168.1 GCA_023445495.1 Pseudomonadota bacterium
CTCCCCCAGCAAGCTGGGGGAGGATTTTAACAGTTACGCCGCCTCGCTCAGCTCGTCCGGCAGGCGGATCATATAGTCGAACGCCGACAGCGCCGCGGTCGAGCCCGCGCCCATTGCGATCACGATCTGCTTGTACGGCACCGTGGTGCAGTCGCCCGCCGCGAAGATGCCCGGCTGGCTGGTCTCGCCGCGCGCGTCGATCTCGATCTCGCCGCGGTTGGACAGCGCGATCGCGTCCTTCAGCCACTCGGTGTTCGGCACCAGGCCGATCTGCACGAAGATGCCTTCCAGCTCGACCTGGTGCACGGTGCCGTGGTTGCGGTCCTTGTAGGTCAGGCTGGTCAGCTTCTCGCCGTCGCCGTCCACCTGGGTGGTCAGCGCCGAGGTGATGACCTTGACGTTGGGCAGGCTGCCCAGCTTGCGCTGGAGCACCGCATCGGCGCGCAGCTGGCTGTCATATTCGATCAGCGTGACGTGCGCGACGAGGCCCGCCAGGTCGATCGCGGCCTCGACGCCCGAATTGCCGCCGCCGATCACTGCCACGCGCTTGCCCTTGAACAGCGGGCCGTCGCAGTGCGGGCAATAGGTCACGCCCTTGTTGCGATATTCCTCCTCGCCGGGCACGCCCATCGTCCGCCAGCGCGCGCCGGTGGAAAGGATCACGGTGCGCGCCTTCAGGCTCGCGCCATTTTCCAGCACCACTTCATGCAGTCCGCCCTCATGGCGTGCCGGCACAAGCTTCGCGGCGCGCTGGTGGTTCATGATGTCGACGTCATATTCCTTGACGTGCTGCTCCAGATGCGCGGCGAGCTTCGGACCCTCGGTGTGGCTCACCGAGATGAAGTTCTCGATGCTCATCGTGTCGAGCACCTGGCCGCCGAAACGCTCCGCCGCGATGCCGGTGCGGATGCCCTTGCGCGCCGAATAGATCGCAGCTGCAGCACCGGCAGGGCCACCGCCGACCACCAGCACTTCGAACGGATCCTTGCCGGCGATCTTCGCAGCCGTGCGCGCGCCGGCCGCAGTGTCAATCTTGGCGACGATCTGCTCCAGCTCCATGCGGCCGCTGGCAAAGGGCTCGCCGTTCAGGAACACGGTCGGCACCGCCATCACCTTGCGGGTCTCGACTTCGGCCGGGAACAGCCCGCCGTCGATCGAGGTGTGGCGGATGCGCGGGTTGAGCACCGCCATCAGGTTCAGCGCCTGCACCACGTCCGGGCAGTTCTGGCAGGTCAGCGAGAAATAGGTCTCGAAGACATAGTCGCCGTCGAGGTTCTTCACCTGCTCGATCAGCTCCTGCGCCGCCTTGCTCGGATGGCCGCCGACCTGGAGCAAAGCGAGCACCAGCGAGGTGAACTCATGCCCCATCGGCAGGCCCGCGAAGCGCACGCCGATATCGGTGCCGGTGCGGTGGATCAGAAAGCTGGGCTTGCGGGCATCGTCATCGGTACGGACGACCGAGACCTTGTCCGAAAGCGCGGCGATTTCGTTCAGCAGCTCCTCCAGCTCGCGCGACTTGGCATCGTCGCCGAGGCTGGCGACCAGCTCGATCGGCTCCCGGATGTTCGTCAGATAGCCCTTGAGCTGCTGGGTCAGGTTTGCGTCGAGCATGGTAGAAACTCCACAGAATTCAGATACAAAACGGCCCGGGACAGAAGGTGACCTGCCGTCCCGGGCCGCTGGGGGCGCCCGCAAGGGGGCTAGCGAGCGCCTGGGGATCAGATCTTGCCGACCAGGTCGAGCGACGGCGCGAGGGTCTCGGCGCCTTCTTCCCACTTGGCGGGGCAGACTTCGCCCGGATGCGCGGCGATGTACTGCGCAGCCTTGATCTTGCGGAGCAGCTCGGCCGCGTTGCGGCCCACGCCCTCGCTGGTGATCTCGACCAGCTGGATCACGCCTTCCGGATCGACGACGAAGGTGCCGCGGTCGGCCAGGCCCTGGCCCTCACGGAGCACGTCGAAGTTGGTCGACAGCACGTGGTTCTGGTCGCCGAGCATGTAGTAGTTGATCTTGCCGATCGCCGGCGAGGTGTCGTGCCAGGCCTTGTGGCTGAAGTGCGTGTCGGTCGAGACCGAGTACACCTCCACGCCCATCTTCTGGAGCTGCGGGTAGATGTCCGCCAGGTCCTCGAGCTCGGTCGGGCACACGAAGGTGAAGTCCGCCGGGTAGAAGAAGAACACCGCCCACTTGCCCTTCGTGTCCGCGTCGGTGACCTGGACGAACTTGCCTTCCTTATATGCCTGCGCGGTGAACGGCTTGATGGTGCTGCCGATGAGAGCCATTGCTTGGTATTCCTCCAGAACGGGGGTTGTTGTTGCAATGGCGAGATAGGACCGCTGCACTGCAATGTGAAATTGGAAAGCCCGTTCGGGGTGATCGGTTTAATCGATCAAACCTTATCGATTGATCGAGTGGTTGCGTCTTCTGAGCTGGGCGAGTGCGATCACCGCAGCCGTGCCGATCGCGATGCCGGCGAGCATCTGCAAGGCCGTCGGCGCATCGTCGCCCAGGAGCAGCTGGGGCAGGAGGCCGCCCAGCGTGGCGCCCAATATGCCGGAGGTCACATAGTTGAAGCGGGCGAGCTGCGTGTCCGCCCGCGGCGCAAGCCCGATCGCCGCGCCCAGCGCGAAGAGCAAGGTCACCAGCATGGCCTAGACCGCGCGGGCGATCGTCGAGATCAGCGTGATGAGGATCATGCAGCCCAGGATCAGGTCGAGCGGGCGCCGTGCGCCGAGCCAGTCGACGATCCGGCCCCAGCGGCGCTGCCATCGGGTCTCGGGAGCGCCGACGCGCCGTATCCGCCCGTGGCGGCTGTTCCTGCTGCTTTCCCACATGCGCGGGGATGTGGAGCGGAACGGCGTTAAGCTTCGAGAGGGAAGATGGGGCAGGGCGTAAGGAAGGCGTAAAGCCGGCTGGCCTTTTCCCGCGTCACCCCGGCCTTGAGCCGGGGTCCCGCTGCCTTGCCCCGCAGAAGAAGAAG
>JAEXLC010000192.1 GCA_023445495.1 Pseudomonadota bacterium
GCACAAGGCCGGGGTGACAAAGTATTTTGGGGCGAACGTTCCAGCGGAGGCTCGAACGCCCCCCAGCCAACTGGTATCACCCGTTACCGGATTGACGAAAGCCGCCGGCTCTCCAATCATCCGGGCATGACGGATCAGCCTCCCGAATTCCCCGATGCCTTCAACATGGCGGACTATTTCGTGTTCGCGAATGTGGAGGCCGGGCGTGGGGACAAGACCGCGCTGCTCTTCGAGGACCGGGCGATCAGCTATGCCGAGGTGGCGGCGAACGTCACCCGGGTGGCGGAGCGGCTGCTCGCCGGCGGGCTGCTGCCCGAGCAGCGGGTGCTGCTGTGCATGCGCGACTGCCCCGAATTCGTCTATGCCTGGTTCGGCGCGATCAAGGCGGGCGCGGTGGTCACCCAGATCAACCCGATGCTGCCGGCCAGCGATTACGCCTATTATCTCGGCTATGTGAAGCCGCAGTTCGCCTTCATCGACGAGACCAGCTTGGAAGCGTTCGAGGCGGCGCGAGAAGGCGCGCGGCATTGCCGGGCGCAAGGATCGGTCATCCTGGTCGGCGAGGCGCCCGGGCTCCCCAGCTTCAACGCCTGGATCGCCGCGAGCGAGCCCCCAGCCCCGCCGCCCTGGCCGACGCGCAAGGACGATCCCGCCGTGTGGCTGTTCACCAGCGGCACCACCGGGCAGAGCAAGGGCGCTGTCCATTGCCATTTCCACTTCGCCTACAACACCGAAGTCTATGCGAAGGCCTTCATCGGCATGGCGGAGAGCGACATCACCTTGTCCGGCCCGCGGCTCTATTTCGGCTATGCGACCGGCACCAATTTGATGTTCCCCTTCGCCGTGGGGGCGACCGCGATCCTGGCGCGCGAGCAGCCGACGCCGGAGACTATCTTCGCGCTGGTCGCGCGGCACCGGCCGACGGTGCTCACCAACGTGCCGACGCTCATCAACAAGATGCTGGAGGCCGAGGCCGGCGCGCCCGATCTGTCGAGCATCCGGATGATGTGGAGCGCCGGCGAGGCGCTGCCGCGCGAGCTGCACGAACGCTGGAACGCGCGCTTCGGCGTGCCGATCATCGACGGGATCGGCAGCGCGGAGAGCTTCCACATCTATATCAGCAACCGGCCCGGCGACATAAGGCCGGGGAGCCTGGGGAAGCTGGTGCCCGGGTACGAGGCGGACCTGCTCGACGACAGCGGCATGCCGATCGCCGGCGGCGAGATCGGGGTGCTGCGCATCCGCGGGGATAGCGCCGCGCTCTATTATCACGGCGACTATGCCAAATCGAAGCGGCATTTGGGCGGCGGCGCGATCGTCAGCGGCGACCTGTTCCGCCGCGATGCCGAGGGATACTGGTATTATGAGGGCCGCGGCGACGACATGATCAAGAGCGGCGGCATCTATGTCAGCCCGCTCGAGGTGGAGGGGTGCCTGAGCGAGCATCCGGCGGTGCTCGAATGCTGCGTGTTCGGCCGCGCCGATGCCAATGGGCTGGAGAAGCCGGTGGTGGTGATCGTGCCGCGCGAGGCCGCCGGGGCGACGCTGGGCGACGAGGTGCTGGCATTCGCCCGCGGCCGGCTGGCACGCTACAAGGTGCCGCACCAGGTCTATCTGTCCGACGTGCCGCTGCCGCGCAACGACCGCGACAAGATCGACCGCAAGAAGCTGCGGGAGGCGTATCGATGAACCTCGGCGACCAGCCCTGGACCCAGGTGCAGGCCGCGTTGGCGAGCGGCCGGCCGGTGGTGGCGATCCTGCCGCTCGGCGCGGTCGAGGCGCATGGGCCGCACCTGCCGCTGTGCACTGACGTCATCATCTCCGAAGGCATGGCCCGGCGCGCCGCCGCGCTGCTCGCGGAGCAGGACCTGCACGCCTTCGTGCTGCCGGCACTCGCCTATGCCCCGGCGCATTATGCCGCCGAGTTCGCCGGCACGATCTCGATCGGCGAGGCGACGGCGCGGGCGATCATCCTCGACATCGCCGCCAGCCTGGAGGCGCAGGGCTTTGCCTGCCTGGCGCTGGCGAACAGCCATTTCGACCCCGCCAATGTCGCGATGCTGCGCAGCCTGGCGGCCGAGATCGCGCTCCCGCTCGCCTTTCCCGACTTCACCCGCCGGGCATTGGCGGCGGAGCTGACCGACGAATTCGTCTCCGGCGCCTGCCATGCCGGCCAGTTCGAGACCAGCCTGGTGCTGGCCGACCGGCCCGAGCTGGTCGACGATCCGGCCCGCGCTCGGCTGGCCGACAATCCGGCCAGCCTGGTCACCGCCTTTGCGGCGGGTGCCACCACCTTCACCGAGGCGGGCGGACCGGATGCCTATTTCGGCTTCCCCGCGCGCGCCACCGCACAGGAGGGTATACGCAGCTCGGACATCATGGCGCAGGCCATCGTCCGGGCCACGCGCGCCGCCCTGGCCTAGGCCGCGGGCGGCGGCGGCGCAGCGCCCGTGTTGCGCTTCGGCAGTTGATGCCGGCCGATTCCACGCCATAGTGGCGGCAATGACGAAGAAATCGGCAAGCAAGAGCGAACAGCGCCCCAAGCCCGGCGCCCGGCTGACGATGCAGGACATCGCCCGGCTGGCACAGGTTTCCACGCCCACCGTCTCGCGCGTGCTGAACGGCAGCCCGCTGGTGACCGAGGAGACTCGCGAGCGGGTGATGGCGGTGGCGCAGGCGCATGGTTATGCGGTCAACCGCAACGCCGCCAAGCTGCGCCACACCCGGACCAACACGGTGGCGGTGATGCTCGATTTCGGCTCGCACCGGCATGGCGCGATCGGCGATCCCTTCATCTTCGAGCTGCTCGCCGGCGTGTCCGAGGCCTTGTCGATCCGCAACCAGGACCTGCTGCTCTCGCCGCCGGGGCTGGAAGACGTCCGCGCCTATCGCGACTTCTACCAGGCGCGCGGCGCCGACGGGTTCATCGTGCTCGGCCAGGGCACCCGCGACGCGATGCTGCGCGAGCTCGGCCGCGCCGATGTGCCGCTGGTCGTCTGGGGCGCGGTCGCCCCCGATGCCGGCTATTGCGCGATCGGCAGCGACAATTTCCTGGGCGGCGAGCTGGCCGGCCGCCACTTCCTGGCGAAGAAGCGCAAGCACTGGCTGTTCGTCGGCGACATCCGCCACGAGGAGCTGCGCCTGCGCTATGAAGGCTTGTGCGCCGTCGCCAGGGACCATGAAGACGTCACCGTCGATTTCCTGCCGATCGCCTCGATGGCGTTCCACGCCACCGCCGACACGGTGACCGCCTATCTGGCCGCCGGCCGCCTGCCCGACGCCGTCTTCGCCTTTTCGGACACCGCCGCGATGGCGGTGACCGGCGCGTTCAAGGAGCGCGGCCTGACCGCCCCCGCCGATTATTCGCTGGTCGGCTACAACAACATCCCGCCTGCAGCGCATTTCAGCCCGGCGATCACCACGATCAACCAGAAGACCGACGTGGCCGGCGCGCTGCTTGTCGAGAAGCTTATGCAGCAGGTCGATGGCGGGCGGGCGCGCTCGACTGTCCTGCCGACCGAGATCGTGGTTCGGGATACTTAAGCACCCCTCCTGACTTCCCGTTTTCATAGCCGTCATCCCGGCGAAAGCCGGGATCTCGTGCGGCTCCTTCCCTGCGCCCTCGCCTGAGATC